>JAPOWR010000003.1 GCA_026707545.1 Acidobacteriota bacterium
GGCGTTGGTGCTGGTGGGGTCGTCGGCGGTGGAGTCGGCGGAGGCGCCGGCGAAGTCGGAGGCGAAGAGGAGCGGGGGGCCTTGGGTGAGTTCGACGGGTGCGGGGGTGGTGGCGAAGGTTGCCGGGGGGTCGAAGTCGGTTGTGTAGACGAGGCCGCGGCTGACGCGGAACTCGTCGAGGAGGCCGGTGAGGCGGTGGTTCCAGAGGGCATCGGTGCCCAGGGCGAAGTAGGCCTCTTCGCCTTCGGGGAGGGCTACGAGGGTGGTGGGTGGTGGGAGCGGCTGGAGGGTGCCGTCGACGTAGTGGCGGAGCTGGTCGGCGGTGGCGTTGTACGTGAAGGCGTAGTGGTGCCAGGTGGGGGTGGCGTCGGCGGTGGTGGCGGTCGGGATGTCGATGGAGGCGCCGGCGGGTTGGTTGACGAGGATGAAGTGCGAGCGGTCGGCGGACCAGGTGAGTCGGGTAACGACGTCGTTCTCGCCGCGCGGGCCGGTGCCGATCTCGAAGACCACGGCTTCGCCTGCGGTCGGGACGTCGGCCGCCGTGTCGGTGCGCCGGCCTTCTGGCCGGCTCCCGCCGAAGGCGGCATCGCCCGGCGAGTGCCAGAACTCCACCGTCCAATCGAAGTCGCCAAGGTTGAGCGCACTGGTCGTCGGGTTCTTGTGGCCGACCTGCTTGCGAAGGTGATTCTCGCCCGAGGTCATCAGCGCCGCGAAGTGGGCCGTGAACCAGCTCAGGGGCTCGACGGTGCGGCCTTCCGGCACCGGCAGCCGGGCGAGCCCGAACTCGCCGGGCTTCTCTTCGGCCGGCGGCACGTCGAGCGGCGGGTCGAGCGGAGCAAGGAGGAGCGCATTGCCGTAGCGGCCGGGTGCGACCTGGGCGCCGAGGCCGAGGGTGAGGACCATGTCGTTGTCCGACATGTCGTCGAGCGTGTGGCTCGGATAGAGGCCGGCAGGTTCGTCGAAGAGCCAGAGGGCTGTGGTTTGGATCGCGTCGGCGCCCGGAGCGGTGGTGGGGTCCGTGCACCCCGCTAGCGCAAAGACAAAGAGGGTTGCAGTAAAGAAACCCGCCAAGGCGCCGGCCGTTCTCTGGGTGCGCGGACCTTCTGGTCCGCTCTCGGGTGAAGCCGCGAAGCGGCGCAGCCCGGACAAAGCAGCCGCCGGCCAAAGGCCGGCGACGATCTTCCCGCCGCCTGCGGCGGCAGCGGACCAGAAGGTCCGCGCACCCAGAGAATGGGCGTTGCCTAAGGCGCCGTTCTTTGCTGGTATCGGTACGTCCACGGGCTAACTCCCCACCCTGAGGTCGGAGTGCGGAATCACCAGAGTCTCAATCAACTCATCATCAATCGAGTAGATCTCGTAAGTCACCCGCGGCTCCTCCACCGCCGTCTCAAACGTCAGCAGACCAAACGAGTCCTTCAGGTTGTAGCTGAACAGCGCACCCGGTTCCACCGGGTGCGTGTGAATGTTCGTCAACTGCCCGCTCAGGAGGTCGTGAAACGCGTACCCGCTGTCACGCTCGATCGCCCACGCTTCCGATCGGTGACGGTCGGACGAGAGCAGCACCACACCGGTGACGTCGTTCTCCTCAACGAACCGGAAGATCTCCTCCCGCTCCTCCGGGAAGCCCGACCAGGTGTCGCGGCTCCCCGGCTTGGCGCCGTCGGCCCAGGCCACCGGGCTGGCGATCACCTTGAACGTAGCCTCGGAAGCGCTTAGCCCGTCGAGCAGCCAGGCCTTCTGCATCGGGCCCAGCATGGTGCGCTCTTCGACGAAGGGGTTCGTCCGGTAGGTGCGGCCGTCGAGCAGGAAGAAGTCGACGTCCCCGAGGGAGAACCGGAACCAGACGCCAGGGTGGGACGCGGAGCCGTAGGCCGGGTTGTTCCAGTTGCGGCGGAAGTGCTCCACCATCGGTTGCTTCCAGGCCGGGCGGTCGACGTAGGGGCCGAGCCAGATGTCGTCGAAGGCCGCGTCGTGGTCGTCCCAGACGGCGTAGACCGGGGTCGCGCTCACCAGGCGCCGGAACTCGGGGCGCGACTGGCGCTGGTAGTAGGTGTAGTCGTGGAACAGGCCGGGCTGCTCAGGCAGATCGATGTAGACGTTGTCGCCGAGCAGGAGCAGCGCCTGCGGGGAGTGGGCGGCGATCGTGTCCCACATGCGTTCGTTGGCGGGCGTGTAGCCGGCGCAGCCGCCGAAGGCGATGGTGACGGTGCCTGGGGTTCCGGGGGGAGGCGCGGTGCGGAGGGTGTAGCTGGGTGCCTGGGACGGCGGCTGCGAGTGCGGCTGGGGCCCTGGCGCCGTGCCGGCGCCGACGAGGATCCGGTAGCTGTAGGTGGTGTCCGGCGAGAGGCCGGCGAGGGTGGCCGTGCCGGTGTAGTCCTGATCGACGGTCGTGGTGCCGGAGGCGCTGTAGCGGTCGCCGCCGGCTGTGGCGACGACTTCGAAGCCGGTCGCGTCGGCGGTGCGGACCCAGACGCTGGCCGTCGTGCCGGTGACGGCGCCGAGCATCGGGCCGTGGACGATCTCGTTGTTCGGGCTCGCCACGTGCAGCGCGAAGGTCGCAGTTGCGGCGAGCGGGGCGAGTAGATCCCGCGGGCCGGCCAGGAAACGGCCGAAGGGCATGCCGGCGTCGAGGGCCGCTTGCATGGCGGCTTCGGCTTCGTCGATCTGGTCGAGTCGGGTCAGAGCCACGGCGCGGATGAAGTGCGATTCAGCGTCGGCGGGGTCGGCGGCTAGGCGGGCGTCGGCGAGTTCGAGCGCCCGGGTTGGGTTGCCGTCCAGGATCTCGAGGAGCTGCCGCTGGCCGCGGCGCTTGTAGTAGAGGTCGGCCGAGCGCTCGTCGAACATGCGGCGGCTCCACTCGTTCTCGGCGCCGTAGAACGGGTGCGGGGAGTCGCCTTCGTAGGCGTCCGGCGGACCGAACTCGCCGTAGTTCTCGCCGCCGGGGTTGCCGGCTTCGCGGGCGGCTAGTTCGTCGGTGCGGTCGTCGGTTCGTTCGGCGGTGGGCGCGGCACAGCCGACCAGTGCCAGCAGGGCAGTCAAGAACGCAACGCCCGTTCTCTGGGTGCGCGGACCTTCTGGTCCGCTCCCGGGCGAAGCCGCGAAGCGGCGCAGCCCGAAGAAAGCGGCCGCCGGCCGAAGGCCGGCGACGTTGTTTCCGCCGCCTTCGGCGGCAGCGGACCAGAAGGTCCGCGCACCCAGAGCACCGCTACGGCGTGGCCGCTTCTCTACAAGCAGATGGCATGACGCACCCACCAATCACCGATCCACGAACGCGCCATCTTCCGTCGTCAGGGTGCTCCAGTTCTTCGGCTCGTAGGGGAACTTCGCGGCGACTTCCTCGTCGAGGTCGATGCCGAGGCCGGGGCGGCTGGGGAGCTTCGCGAAGCCGCGGTCGTAGGAGAAGTGGCCGCCGTGGAAGAGGTCCTGCCAGAAGGGGTCCTGGCCGCTGCCGATCTCGAGGATGGTGCAGTTCGGGGTGCAGGCGCAGACGTGCATGGAGGCGAGCGTGCTGACCTCGCTCTGCGGGTTGTGCGGCGACACGTCGACGCGGAAGCCCTCCGCCATGATCGCGATCTTGCGCAGCTCGGAGATGCCGCCGACGTGGACGACGTCCGGCATGATCACGTCGACGAGCCGCTCCGAGCACAGCGGCACGAAGTGGTAGCGCGAGGTGAGTCGCTCGCCGGTGGCCAGCGGCACGCGGGTCTGGGCGCGGATCTGGCGGACCTCCTCGATCACCTCGTGCTCGAGCTGGGTGACCTCCTCGACCCAGAACGGCCGGTACTCCTCCACCCGGTTGCAGAACTCGACGGCGGAGAGCGGCGTCGGCTTGCCGTGCGCCTCGACGATGATGTCGAAGTCCGGCCCGACGATCTCGCGCACCCGGGCGAGGTGCTCGAGGCCGCGCCGGATCGACACGCGGTGGTTGATCGGCCGGCCGCCCGGGTAGAAGCCGCCCTTGACGCAGGTCCAGCCGGCTTCCTTCTTCTGGCGCCAGAGGTCGAGCTCCTCCTCGTAGTCGGCGGCGCGGCGCTTCTGGCGATGGCTGATCCGTTCGAGGTAGCCCTCGTGGCAGTAGAGCCGCACCCTGTCGCGGGCCTTGCCGCCGAGGAGCTGCCAGATCGGCTGGCCGAGGGCCTGGCCGAGGATGTCCCACATGGCGATCTCGACTGCGGAAAGCGCCGACATGAGCACCGGGCCGCCGCGGTAGCGCGGGCCGATGAACATGCCGCGCCAGTGCCGCTCGATCTCGGTCGGGTCCTTGCCGACGAGGTAGCGCTTGTGGTTCTCGATCGCGGCGGCGACGACTTCGCCCTTGTTGGCGAGGGTGCCTTCGCCGAGGCCGGTGATCCCCTGGTTCGTGTAGAGCTTGACGAAGACGAAATTCTCGTCGTTGCCGGCGTCGACGAGGAAGGTCTTGAGGTCAGTGATGCGGAGGTTGAGGGGTTTGGCGTATTCGAACGTGCGTTCGAGGGGGCCGGGTTGTTGTTGCGCGCGCAGGGGGCGGGCGGCGGCTCCCGCGGCGAGGCCGAGGGCGGCGAGGAGGGCGTCTCTGCGGCTGAGGCGTTTCGTTGGCTCGCGCTCGCCGCTTCGCGGCATCGCGTCTGATGCCGGCCAGAAGGCCGGCGCACCGACACTTCCCCGCTTCATCTTGCGTCGCCTCCGTGTTCGTCGACGAAGCGCCAGTCGTGGCGGGCCTTCTCGTAGCCGGGGTTGACGGTCATTTCGCCGGCGCCGATCTCCTGGCGCCAGGCGGCGAGCTGCTGGAGGAGGCTGTCGGCTAGCTCGGGCTTGTCGGTGGCTAGATCGGTCGTTTCGCCCGGGTCGTCCACGAGGTTGAAGAGGCTGACGGCGGGGCCGATGCCGGCGATCGTGCCTTCGAACCACTCGATCAGTTTGTGGTCGCCCTGGCGGATGGCGCCAGCCGGCATGTAGCCGAGGTGGTGGTAGTGCGGGTAGTGGAAGTAGAGCGTGTCGCGGTCGAGCGCGCCGCTTCCGTCGAGCACCGGCAGGAGGCTCAGGCCGTCGATGTCGGCGGGGAGTTCCTCGACGCCGAGGATGCCGGCGATTGTCGGGAAGAAGTCGTCCGAGGTGATCAGGTCGTCGCTGGCGCTGCCGGGCTCGACGACGCCCGGCCACTTGACGGCCAGCGGCACGCGAATGCCGCCTTCCCAGATCATCGCCTTGCCGCCGCGGAACGGGTCCTGCGCCTGGAGCTGCTCGAAGCCGCCGTTGTCGGAGTAGAAGATGACGATCGTGCGCTCGGTCAGGCCGTGCTCCTCGATCCGGTCGAGGATCTGCCCGAAGCCGGTGTCCATCGTCTCGATCATCGCGCCCATGATCGGGTTGTTCACGGGGTCGTCGGCGTCTGGCTTCGCCTCGTACTTGGCGATCAGCTTCGGGTCCTCGAGCAGCGGGCGGTGGACGACGTGGTGGGTGACGTAGAGGAAGAACGGGTTGTCCCGGTTCGCGTCGAGGAAGGCGAGCGACCGATCGGTGATCTCGCGGGCGTGGTGGGCGTCGGCCAGTGGGTCGTCCTCGTACTCGGGCTTGACGGTTGTCAGGACGTCGTCGAAGCCCTGGGAGGCCGGGTCCATCGGCCGGCCGGGGACGTACTCCTTGTCGACGTTCAGGTGCCACTTGCCGAAGTGGCCGGTCGCGTAGCCCTGGGACTTGAACAGCTCGGCGAGCGTGACCTCTTCGAGCGGTAGTCCCGGGACTTCCGCGGGTCTGAGGAGCCGGGCGTAAGGGTACGGGCTGCCGGGGATGTAGTCGGTGATCTGGAGGCGCGCGGGGTTCTTGCCGGTCATCAGGCTGGCGCGGGTGGGCGAGCAGACGGGGTTCGCCGAGTAGGCGTTGGAGAACGTCATGCCGGCCGCGGCGACGGCGTCGATGGTCGGGGTCTCGTAGAACGTCGTTCCGTGGTAGCCGACCTGGTTCCAGGCGAGGTCGTCGGCGAGAAAGAGGACTACGTTCCAGGGGGTTTGGGGAGTGGTGACGGTCGCTGTGTCTTCGGTGGTTTCCGGAGCCGCGCCGCAGGCTGCCAGTAGGAGGGCCGCTACGACTGCAGTAGAGAAACCGGCCACGCCGACGCCCGTTCTCTGGGTGCGCGGACCTTCTGGTCCGCTCTCGGGCGGAGCCGCGGAGCGGCGTAGCCCGAAGAACATGGTCGCCGGCTTCGCCGGCGGCGATTCTGAAGCCGCCTTCGGCGGCAAGCGGACCGGAAGGTCCGCGCACCCAGAGAACGGGCGGTGCAGGCGGCTCGCTTCTCTACGCAACTCAAAGGTCATCGTCTGTTCGCCTCCTTACCCCGCACTCCGCTTTCGGTCCTTCCAACCAGCATAGGTCAGGTTCCTGTCCACGTCCCGCGCGGGGAAGAAGTAGCTCGCCGCCCAGGCGACGCCGAACAGGACGATGTGGCTGTAGACGCCGAGCATGTAGTTGTGCTGCGTGTAGTTGAGCGGGCCCAGATCGAGCCAGATGCGCGCCTCGCCGCCGAGGCTGAACTCGGTCGAGGTGAGCAGGGCCGCGGCGGTGAACAGCACGCAGACGCCGATGCCGACGTAGAGCCCCTCCTTGTTGACGCGCGGCACGAAGATGCCGAGCAGGAACATCCCGGCGATGCCGCCCGAGAAGATCGCGTAGAGCGCGAACACGGTCGCCAGCACGCCGGCGTCGCCGGCGGCGACGTAGATCAGCGCGACGACGATCGAGCCGAGACCCGACAGCGTGACGACGATCTTCCCCACGCGCACCCGCTGGAGCTCGGTGCTCCGCGGCCGCAGCTTCTTGTAGTAGTCGTCGACGGCGACCGCGGCCAGGCAGTTGAGGTCCGAGTCGAGCGACGAGATCGCGGCGGCGAGCAGCGCCGCGATGATCAGTCCGATGACGCCCACCGGCATCTCGTTCAGGATGAAGTGCGGGAACACCGCGTCGGCGCGCAGGCCGTCGGGCAGCGACGCCTGGCCCTGGTAGAAGGCGTAGAGCGCCGTGCCGATGAACATGAACAGCACCCACACCGGCACGACCATCAGCACGCCGCCGATCGACGCCCGGATCGCCTCCCGGTCCGACCTGGCCGTCAGGTAGCGCTGCACCATCGTCTGGTCCGTGCCGTACTTCTGGACGGCGTAGAAGATGCCGTTGATCGCCATCACCCAGAACGTCAGCTCGACCAGGTTCCAGTCGAACGAACCGAGGCTCACCTTGTTCTCGGCCGCCGCGATCGTGAACACCTGGCCGAGCCCGCCGTCGATCTTGACCGCGATGACGAGCAGGGTGACGAGTCCGCCCAGGATGAGGAGCACGCCCTGGATCACGTCGAGCCAGATGACCGCCTCCATGCCGCCCACCAAGGTCACGACGGTCACCACCAGGCCGAGCACCAGGATCACCGTGACGACGCCGATGCCGGTCATGCTGGAGACCGCCAGCGCCAGCAGGAAGAACACCGAGCCCATGCCGGCGAACTGCGCCAGCACGAACGCGAGCGAGGCGTAGAGCCGGGCGAGGTAGCCGAAGCGGCGCTCGAAGTACTCGTAGGCGCTCAAGCCGATGACCTTCCGGTACATCGGCACGATGAAGCCGATCCCTAGCAGCACGACGATCGGCACCATCAGCCCCTGCACCAGGCGCACCCAGTTGCCGGCGAAGCCGTCGCCCGGGTAGGCCAGGAAGGTGATGCTGCTGATCAGCGTCGCGAAGATCGACAGGCCGATCGCCCACACCGGCACGTTGCGACCGGCCGCGAAGTACTTCGATGTTGTGGACTGGGCCTTCGCGAAGCGGACGCCGACCCCGACCGACAGGACGAGGCTCGCCCCGATGATCAGGTAGTCGAGTAGGTGGAGGGACGGGGTGTCCATGGGCTAGGCGGAGGTCAGCGGAGCCGGCCGAAGGCCGGCGACCTTCTTCCACCCCCCAACCAACACGCCGCAGCTACCTCAGAACGCCCACCTCATGCCGACGTTGAAGGTCCGGCCGGTGATGTCCTGCTGGGAAGCCCGGCTTGCGATGCCCCGGTAGAGATAGACGATCTCTTCCGTCAGGTTGTTGGCCTGCAGGAACAACTCGAGACCACTGTCGAAGAGATAGGTGAACGAGTAGTCGAGGTACATCGCCGAGTCGGCCCATTCGTCCGTGCCGGCCTCGTCGCCGACCTCGCTCAGCCACCGGTCGCTCAGGTTTAGGGCGAGCCGGGTCAGGACCCGGTTCTTCTCGTAGATGAGCGCGAGGTTGCCCACGTTCTCTCTCTGTTCGGGCAGCACGTTGATGTCGTCCCGGTCGGTCTGTTCGCCCAGGTCGATGCTCATCACATTGGTGTACGTGTAGTTCGCGTAGATGCCGAAACCCGAATCCCAGTGCTGCTGCCAGGCGACCTCGATGCCCATCAGGTCCGCGTTGCCGCCGTTGACCGGTTCCTCCACGTCGTAGCCGTCGAACTCGCCGCCGCGCTGAGTCGTCGCGGTGACGAAGTTGAAGTCGTCGACGCTCTTGAAGAACACGCCGCCGGAGATGATGCCGACGTTGTCCAGGAACCGTTCGACCAGGAAGTCGAGGTTGTTGGCCAGCGCCGGATCGAGATACGGATTGCCGCGGATGATCTCCTCGTCGTCCGTGTGGGTGTACGAGAACGGCATCGAATCCCAGAAGTTGGGCCGCGCCATGCTGCGCGTGAACGCGGCTCGCACGAGAGTCTCGTCCGACACGGCGTAGCGGAACTGCAGGTTGGGATAGACGAAGTCGTAGGACCGCGACACGCTTTCCTGCGTGTTTCTGAGCACGTCGTCGTCGTTGACCACGAGGTTCGCTGCCGAGTAGTCGAGGTCGTTGAACTCGGCCCGCACGCCCAGCAGCATCGTCAGCTTTCCGTACTCCTGGGTGGTCATCGCGTAGACGCTGTTGATGTCCTCCTCGGCGTTGTACGGCTCGCCCAGGTTGACGTCGTTGCGCACTTCCTCGACGAACCCGTTCGGGCCCTGGTTGCCGTAGAAGAAGGAGCGGAAACCCGAGCGGTTGTACTGCTGGCCGAGGTTGTAGCCGCCCTCGGTCATGTTCGTACCCCCGGCCTCGAACTGGTCGAGGAACAGGTTGTCGCCCTTCCACTTCCACTTCGAGCGGAGGTCGGCGCGATCCTTCTGCAGCGCGCGGACCTTCACGCCCAGCTTGAACTCGCCGGTATCGCTGCCCCACTGCATCGGCCGGGTCAGATCGACCTTGGCGGTGTCGATCGTGCTGGTCGTGTTCTCGAACTTCTCGTCCACGGCGTCGAACTCGAAGATGCCGCTGTTGTGAATGTCCTGCCTGGTCGAATCCCAACCCGGCGCCTTGCTACCGATGTTGGTCACGTTCAGGTCGAACCCGCGGGCCTGGAACTCCGGCTTGAGCTGCCCTTCCGGCTTCTTGGTGAAGGCGGAACTCGTGGACAGGCTGAAGTCGAGCACGGACAGCCCCAACCGATGCTCCCCGCTGACGCTGTAGGCCGTGATCTCCTGCTCCTCGAGCCGGTCGTGCAGGGACTTCACCAGCCGCAGGCCCTCGACCTCCGTCGGGCTGAGGTACTTGCCCTTGTCCCAGCGAATCCGCGTGATCTGACGGTCCTGGTCGTCTTCGCGGTAGTTCTGCACCACGGCGAAGTCCAGCTTGTGGTTGTCGTTGATCCGCACCTCGAGGCGCGCGTTGGCGCCGTAGCGGTCGCGCTCGTTGGCCGAGAACTGCGCCTCCGTGTTGGTCAGCGCGTAGGGGATCTCGACGCCGCCGACGGTGTCCTCGCTCCCCCACTTGTGCTCGTTGTTGTGGCGTTCGGCCGCGGTGCGCGCGAAGTTCACGCCGATCGAGAACCCGAGGTTGTCGTTCGCGCCCCCCACGGTCGAGTAGTTGAACGCCGAGCGCGAGTGCGTGCCGTCGGCGATCGAGTTGTCGCCGAAGCCCAAGGTGAAGTTGGTCACGCCGTCCGGCTGGTCGAACGCGCTGCGCGTCTTCAGGTTGACCGCTCCGCCGACCGAGTCGGCGTCCATGTCCGGCGTCAGGACCTTCGTCACCTCGATGCCGGTCAACTGGGCGGCCGAGATGACGTCGAGCTCGACCATGCGATTCGCACTGTTCGAGTACGCCACCTGCTGGCCGTTGATCGTGATGTTCGTCATCGCCGACGGCGTGCCGCGCATGGAGACAAACCGGCCTTCACCGTTGTCCCGCTGAATGGCGACGCCGCTGACGCGCTGCAGGACTTCCGCCGTGTTCAGATCCGGGAAGCTCTGGATCTGCTCTTCGGACAGAACGGTCTTGATGTTGATCGCCTGCTTCTGCTCGTTGAGCGCCTTGCTCTGCCCGAACCGGACCGCCTGAACGACGATCTCCTCGGCGAACTCGTAGCGGGCGTCCAGCTCGATCGCCAGGGAGACCGTCTCCCCGGCCGCGACCGTGACGCTGGCCTCGAAGTCCTCGAACCCGACGTAGTTCACGTCGAGCGTGTAGTCGCCGGCCGGCACGCCGTCGAGCCGGTAGCGGCCGTCACTGCCCGACAGGGTGCGGTGGGGAGTGTCTCGTAGCGACACCTCCGCGCCCGGGAGCAGGGCTCCGGATTCCTTCTCGGTGATCGTCCCCTGGACGGACGGTCCGTTCTGCGCCCAGGCGGCCCCGGCGCAGACGAGGACAGCCAGGGCCGCGACACCGGTGTACGTCAAGCGAACCGTGGATCTCTGTCTCATGGCGCAATCTCCCTCCGAGATGGTGAAAAGAACACTCACCCGCGCTCGAAAGCGGGGTGCTAGCTGTTAGGACGCCGTAACGTCTAACGCTGTTCCAACAAGCTAGCACAAGCACCCGTCCCGGGAGCCGGGAAGGCGATGGGATCCAAGGGGTTGGATGCTGGGTGGTGTACTTTGAAAGCGGCGCTCTGCGCCGGATGCCGGCCAGAACCCGGCTGGCGCGTCCTCGCGCCAGCCGCGTCACAGTCCGAGCGCCCGTCATCGGGCGGTCGGATGTCAGGCCGGCGCACCCAGTGGCAGAAGCCGGCGTGCCCAGTCAGGGAGCGAGCGACCTCGCGACGCGGAAGCCGATGAAGTAGCTGCGGAACTGGGAGTAGATCTTGAGCCGCATCGCGGAGCGCAGGTAGGCGGGGCCACCGTTGTAGGCACCGCCGCGGGTGACGCGGCCGACGCAGTCGCCGTCGAGCCAGGCGCTGCCGTCCGCCGGGGCTCCGTCGTAGCTGTCGTTCCAGCAGTCGGCGGTCCACTCCCAGACGTTGCCGTGCGCGTCATGCAGCCCGAACGGGTTCGGCGCGAACGACCCGGTCGGCGCCGTGTAGCGGTGGCCGTCGTCGGGCCAGCCGTGGTCCTGCTCCCCGTTGGCATGCGCGGCGCTCGGTTCGTCGCCCCAGCTATAGCGGGTCGAGGTCCCCGCGCGGGCCGCGTACTCCCACTCGGCCTCGCTGGGCAGGCGGTAGGCCTCGCCGGTGACGGCGGTCAGCCAGAAGACGTAGGCCCGGGCATTGTCCCAGTTCGCGTTGAGCACCGGCCGGCCGCCGCGGCCGCGGCCCTCGTCGCCGGCATCGTAGCCCTCGCAGCCGCCCGCCGCGACGCAAGCGTCCCATTCCTCGAAGGTCACCTCGCGGACGCCGATGGCGAAGGGTGCGGCGATCGTCACCTCGTGCGCCGGGCCTTCGTCCTCGTAGCGGCCGGGTTCGTCCGCCGGCGAGCCCATGACGAAGGAGCCAGCCGGCACGACGACCATCTCGGGGCAGACGTCGCAGTCGCGGAAGGTGGTGCCGGGGTCGGGTTGGGCCTGGGCTGTGACCATTGGACAGCCTGCGGTCAACGCCGCTGCCACAAACAGAAGGTTACCAATTGACTTAGTCATGGACTTAGTCTATCTTCCCTCGTCATGAAGCAGGTGACCGTACACGCAGCGAAGACGCACCTCTCGCGGCTTCTCCGGGAAGTAGCCGCCGGCCAGGACGTTGTGATCACGCGCTCCGGTCAACCGGTCGCGAAGCTCGTCAGCATGGAGGAAGAGCGGCCGATCTTCGGCATCGACAAGGGTCGGTTCGTCGTGCCGGACGACTTCGACGCCCCTCTCGATGAGGACCTGCTGCGCGCGTTCGAAGGCCGGAGCTAAGGCGCCACCAAGTCGCCAGTGAACTACCTCCTCGACACACACTGCTGGCTCTGGATGCAGACCGAACCGGAGCGCTTCGACGCCCACCTCCTCGCCGCCTTGGAGTCGTCCGCGTCGTCGAAGTTCCTGTCTGCCGCCAGCGCATGGGAGATCGCCATCAAGTACGCAATCGGAAGGCTACCTCTGCCAGAACCGCCGGCTGAGTACGTACCGGAGCGAATGCGTCTGAACCAGGTGAGAGCTCTCCCCATCACGCCATCTCATGCCTTGGCGGTAGCCGCGCTTCCAATGCACTACAGGGATCCGTTCGACCGCATCCTCGTGGCCCAGGCTCGAATCGAGGGCCTGACGCTGATTACCGCCGACAGGGTCCTCGAACAGTACGACGCGCCCGTTCTTCGCGTCGGAGCTTGAACATGTCGATCAAGTCCTTCGCCTCGAAGCAGTTCTCCACCCATCTCCTCGACGAGCGCAGGCGCGACAAGGCCAGGGCGCGCGCGGAGCGGGAACGCAGGCGCAAGGGGGAGCCACACCGGATCGAGTTCTTCCACCAGGTCGACGATCCGTACTCGCATCTGCTGGCGCAGGCGCTGGTGAAGGTCCAGGACCGCTACGACGTGGAGGTGGTGACCTGGTTGGTCGAGCCGCCGGAGGACTGGGCGGCGCCGGCGCGGGCGCTGCTGGAGTCGTATTCGCTCGTGGACGCGCGGCGGTTGGCTGAGAAGGCGGGGTTTCATGCGACGTCGGAGACACCGCCGAGGTCTGAGAAGGTGCTGGAGGTTCAGCGGGAACTGGCCGCGACGCTGCCGGCGCCGGGGGAGCCGGGAGCGCGGGCGACGCTGGAAGCGGCTGTGATGTTGGCCAAGGGGCTGTGGGAGATGGCGTCGGCCGCTAGCGATTCGCTGGGACCTGATGCGGCCGCCTCTGGCGACCCGTCCGGAAGCCGGCCAGAAGGCCGGCGCACCCAGTGGGTCGAGGATGCGACGACCGACGCGGCACTCCAGGTCGCGCTTCGCGCCGGCACGGAACGGCGCGCGGAACTCGGCCACTACCTCGGCGGCACCTGCTTCTACGGTGGTGAGTGGACCTGGGGGATCGATCGGCTTGCGTACCTGGAGGAGCGGCTTGCCGATCTGGGGGCGCGGCGGTCAGCAGGCGACCCGGATGCCGGTACCGCGGGCCAGAAGGCCCGCGCCACGGCCGGCGCACCAACAGCAGTCGCGCCGATCTACGAGCAGCCGCGGCTGCTCGAGGAGCCGGTTCCGGTCGACGGTCTCGAAGCAGCGAACCTTCCCGACCTCCACTTCTTCGCTTCCTTCCGGAGCCCGTACACCTGGATCTCGACCGAGCGTGTGATTCGCCTGGCCGAGGCATTCGGCGTCAACCTGCGGATCCGCTTCGTCCTGCCGATGGTCATGCGCGGCCTGCCGGTGAAGCGGTCGAAGCGCGTCTACATCCTGCTCGACGCGGCGCGCGAGGCGCGGCGGAACGGCGTTCCGTTCGGTCCCATCTCCGATCCGGTCGGCAAGCCGGTGGAGCGCGGCTACTCGCTGCTGCCCTGGGCGATCGAGCAGGGGAAGGGCATCGAGTACTTCCGGTCGTTCATGACGCTGGCGTTCTCACAGGCGGTCGATGCGGGGTCGGACCGGGGGTTGCGGCGGATCGTTGAAGAGGCCGGGCTGGACTGGAGCGAGGGCCGCGGCTACCTGGACGATCCGGCGTGGCGGGAGGAGGCGGAGCGGAACCGGGAGGAGTTGTTCGATCTTGGGCTGTGGGGTGTGCCGTCGTTTCGGGTGGGGTCGGTAGCGGCCTGGGGGCAGGATCGGTTGTGGGTGCTGGAGGACGAGTATCGGCGGCTCGCGCTTCGCCGCGAGTAGTGGAGGCTCGCGCTCGCCGCTTCGCGGCATCGCGCTTGATGCGGACCAGAAGGTCCGCGCACCCAGAGTAACGGGCGTGGGGTTCTGCGGGATGCCCTGCTGCAGTTGGGTTGCGCCCGCAGCGGCGTCATGTCAACCGCATGTAGAGAAGCGAGCCACACCGAAGCGGCTCTCTGGGTGCGCGGACCTTCTGGTCCGCTTGCCGCCGAAGGCGGCCAGAACACGCCGCCGGCCAACGGCCGGCGACCGCTACCGCCCCCACCTGTAGTTCAACCGGGCGTAGTAGTACCCGCCGCTGAGGCCCCACGGGGTCACCGGGCTGTACCGCGAACCCAGCACGTCGACCAGCGGTGCCGGCGCGGACGCCAGGACATCGAACATGTTCTGAGCGCCGACGGAAACAGTCGTGTCCGCGACGACCGGGATCGTGGCCTCGAAGTCGAAGATGAAGGCCGAATCCTGGACCGGCGGCGCCGCGTCGGCCCATAGCCGCGTGTAGTAGTAGTCGATCCAGGAGCCGTAGTAGCTCAGCCGTCCCAGCAGGCCGACCGGGCCCACCTGCTGGCCCACCGCGACGTTCCAGCGCAGGCGCGGCACGCCGCGTTCGATGGAGACCACGTCGGCGGGGCTCAGCAGGTCGGAGTCCTTCGTGACCTCGGTGTCGGTGTAGTTCAGGGTGAAGCTGACCTCGGTGTCGCCGTCGAAGGCGACCGGAATCCAGGTCGAGACGAGGTCGATGCCCTGCGTGCGGGTCGAGAAGTCGTTGATGAAGAAGCGGAAGAAGGACAGGTTGCGCGCCGAGGTGATGCTCTGCGAGAGCAGCAGTTCGCGCTCGTCCTCGGTGAGCGTGAGGACCTGCGAGAGCGACAGCCGGTCGTCGATGTCGACGTTGAACAGGTCGGCGGTCAGTGTGAACGGCCCGTTGTCGATCACCAGGCCGGCCGTCGCGTGGACCGACTCCTCGGGCTCGAGCGGCTTGCCTCCGCGCAGTTCCGCCGCGATGAAGGTGGAGGGCACCGTGGCGCTGTCGACGAGTTCCAGGGTCACCGAGTCGATCGTCGTCTGCACGTTGAGCGCGTTCTGCTGCCCCGGCGTCGGCGCGCGGAAGCCGGTGCTGACGCCGCCGCGGATCGCGGCTGTCTCGCTCAGTTCCCGGCGAAACGAGAGCTTGCCGTTCGTCGTGTTGCCGAAGACGTCGTAGTCCTCGACCCGGAGAGCTGCGCCCAGGCCCCACTGGTCGTCCTCGCCGTGCAGCTCGACGTCGCCGTAGACGGCCACGTTCTCGCGGCTCCAGGTCCCGGCCGTGTAGTCGGGGAAACCGGGAAAGCCGTTCGAAGCGGGAATGAAGCCCTGCTCCGCGTAGGGACCGACCTCCCAGGACGGCCTCCCCCCGGCGCCGACGGTGAAGCTCTCGTCGCGCCACTCGGCGCCGGCGGCGACGCTGAGCCGGTGCGACACGGAGTAGGAGACGTCGAAGTTCAGGTTGACGTCTTCCTGCTCGTACAGGCCGGGGTCGAAGTCGCGCGGCGTGTCCGGGCCGAGCGACGCGTTGACGGTGTTCATGAAGAAGAAGTCGGACTCGTGCGAGCCGAGGCTGGCGGACAGGTCCCAGGTGAAGCCGTTGTCCAGCTCCTTCCGGAAGCCCGCGACGATCGAACGGTCGGTGATCCAGCCGCCGAACTGCGGGGTGAAGCCGCCCGGGGCGATCTCCTGGAAGGAGAAGCAGTTCGGGTCGGCGAAGACCTGGGCGAGAGCGGCCGGGTCGGGCACGTTGTTCGTCACCGTGACCGTCGGGCAGTTCGCCGAGCCCATGCCGTTGGCGCGGAGGACGTCGCCGATCAGCAGCGTCTCGCCGCCGTCGAGGCTGTAGATGCTCTGCCGCGAGTTCGGATTGCGGAAGAAGAAGCCCTCCGTCATCTTCTTCTCCGCGTAGTTGGCGAAGCCGTAGAACTCCAGGCCGCCGTCGGAGCGGTGGCCGATGTTGGCGAACAGCTTCACGTCGTCCTCGATCTCGGGGTTGCCCCAGATCTGCACCGGCTGCAGGACGTCGTGGTTGCCGGCGGCGATCAGCGCGGCCGCATCCTGGCGCTGCACGCTGCGGCTGGTCGGGTCCGCCTCGCCGTACTCGAAGCTCAGGTTGGCGAAGCCGTTCTCACCCATCGGCAATCCGAAGTTGCCCGCCACGCTGTAGCCCGCGCCGTCGCCGGCGATGTAGCTGCCGCTGTTCAGTTCGATGCCGCCGCCCGAGGCGTCGTCCTTGAGCAGGAAGTTGATGACGCCCGCGATCGCGTCCGAGCCGTACTGGGCCGACGCGCCGTCGCGCAGCACCTCGACCCGCTGCAGGGCGATCGCCGGGATCGTCGAGATGTCGGGCCCCTGGGCACCGTCCGTCACGCCGCCGAACCAGGCGACGACGGACGACCGGTGGCGCCGCTTGCCGTTGACCAGGATCAGCGTGTGGTCGTGGGCCAGGTTGCGCAGGCTGGACGGCCGCACGAGCGTCGCCGCGTCGCTGATCGGGTGGGTCGCGACGTTGAAGGAGGGAATCAGGTTCCGCAACTGGTAGTCGAGCGCGGCGGCGCCCTGGCGCGTGATGTCCTCGACCGGGATCGCGTCGATGGGGACCTGCGATTCGGTCACCGAGCGGGCGTGCGCGCGGCTGCCGAGGACGACGATCTCTTCGTCGAACTCGTGCTCGTGGGCGTGCTCGTCTTCCTCCGCGTGAGCGTGTTCCTCTTCGGCGGCTTCCGCCTCCTGGGCCGTCGCGGCGGCTGGTGCGAGCAGTAGTGACGTGGCGGCAACGGCCGCCGCCAGCGGCCAGTGTCTCGTCGTCCGGGTCATGGACGCTCCTTTCGTGGGATCGCTCGCGGTTACAGAGCGGCGTTCATCAGCGCCTTAGTGTACGGCTCGCGCGGCGCGTCGAAGAGCTGGCCGGCCGGCCCCTGCTCGACGATGCGGCCGTCCTTCATGACGGCGATCTCGTCGCACAGGGCGCGCACGACCTTCAGGTCGTGGCTGATGAAGAGGTAGGTGAGCCCCTGGCGTTGCTGGAGGTCGAGCAACAGCTCCACGATCTGCGCCTGGACCGTCATGTCGAGCGAAGACGTCGGCTCGTCCAGCACGACGAAGCGCGGTCGGAGGATCATCGCGCGGGCGACGGCGATCCGCTGGCGCTGGCCGCCGGAGAACTCGTGCGGGTAGCGGCGCCCGATCTCCGGATCGAGGCCGACTTCGGTCAGGACTTCGGCGACCCGGTCGCGGCGCTCGCCCGCGCTCATGCCCGGTTCGTGGATCGCCAGCCCCTCGGAGACGATCTCCTCGACGGTCAGGCGGGGCGACAGGCTGCCGTACGGGTCCTGGAAGACGATCTGCATCGACCGGCGGAGCGGCTTGAGCTGCCTGAAGCCCAGCTCGTGGATCGCTTCGCCGTCGAAGAGGATCCCGCCGCGGCTCGAGATCAGGCGCACCATCGCCATCGCCAGGGTCGTCTTGCCGCTGCCTGATTCGCCGACGACGCCGAGGCTGTGTCCCCGCCGCACGCTGAGGCACACGTCGTCGACGGCCACCAGGGTCTTCTTCCGCGGCCAGCCCCGCAGCGGGAACTCCACGGTCAGGTTCTTCGTTTCGACCAGGGCCGACGCGTCGTCCTCGGCGATCGGGGAGACGCTTCGCGGCTCGGCGTCGATCAGCTTGCGCGTGTAGGCATGCCGCGGTCGCTCGAAGACCTCGGCCGTCGGGCCGTCCTCTACGACGCGGCCCCGCTCCATCACGTACACCCGATCCGCCATGAAGCGGACGATCCCGAGGTCGTGGGTGATCAGCAGCAGCGCCATCCCGAGCCGCTCCTGCAGCTCCTTGATCAGGGCCAGCATCTGGGCCTGGACGGTGACGTCGAGCGCCGTCGTCGGCTCGTCGGCGATGAGCAGGTCCGGGTCGCCCGCGATCGCCATCGCGATCATCACCCGCTGCCGCTGGCCGCCGGAGAGCTGGTGCGGGTAGGAGTCCAGCCGCTCGCGTGCTTCCTGCAGGCCCACGAGTTCGAGCAGTTCCACGGTGCGTTCCCTAGCGGCGGGTCCGCTCAGACCCGCATGCACCGCCAGCACCTCCTCGACCTGCTTCCTGATCGTGTGGAGCGGATTCAGCGAGGTCATCGGCTCCTGGAAGACCATGGAGATCCGGCCGGCGCGGAGTGGACGCATGTCCTTCTCGTCGGCACCGACGACTTCTTCGCCGTCCACGAGGATCGAGCCGGTCGGATGCGAGGCGCGGGGATAGGAAAGCAGTTGAAGGACCGACAGCGCCGTGACCGACTTGCCAGAGCCGGACTCGCCGACCAGGGCGACGGACTCGCCCCGGTCGAGCCGCAGGTCGAGCCCGTGGACGACCTCAACGCCGTCGAAGGCGACGGCGAGGTCGGCGATCTCGAGAAACGGAGGCGCCGTCACGACTGCATCCCGGTCCGGCGCGGGTCGAAGGCGTCGCGCAGCGCTTCGCCGATGAAGATGACCAGCGTCAAGAGCGTGGCCAGGGTGAAGAAGGACATGACGCCCAGCCACGGGGCGTGCAGGTTGGCGCGTCCCTGGGCGAGCAGCCGGCCGAGCGAAGGCGCGTCGGCGGGCAGGCCGAAGCCGAGGAAGTCGAGCGACGTCAGGAGCGTGATCGACCCGGTGAGGATGAACGGCAGGAAGGTGAAGGTCGCGACCATCGCGTTGGGCAGGACATGCCGGCGGACGATCCGCCGATCCCCCGCTCCCAGGGCCCGCGCGGCCGTCACGTACTGGAAGTTCCGCGCCCGCAGAACCTCGGCCCGCACCACGCCCACGAGCGCCATCCAACTGAACGCGACCAGGATGCCGAGAAGCCAGAACACGTTCGACTCGACGATGCTGGAGAGAATGATCAGGACGAAGAGGATCGGGAGACCGGCCCAGATCTCGATCAGGCGCTGGCCGAACAGATCCACCTTGCCTCCCAGGTAGCCCTGGACGGCGCCCGCCAGCACGCCGATGATCGAGCTCAGGGCCGTGAGCACGAGCCCGAACAGGAAGGACAGCCGGATGCCGTAGATGAGGCCCGCGAGCACGTCCTTGCCGACGTCGTCCGTGCCCAGCCAGTGCCGGGCGGACGGCGGATAGGGGGCCGGGCCGGGCAGCTCGTAGTCGATCGTGTCGTGCGCGTAGGGAATCGGCGGCCAGATCATCCAGCCGCCGCCGTCCCGCACGAGGTCCTTGACGAACTCCTCGCGGTAGTCGGCCTCCGTCTCGAACACGCCGCCGAACTCGGTCTCGGCATACGTCGCGACGATCGGAAAGTAGAACCGGCCCTCGTGACGAACGACCAGGGGCTTGTCGTCGGCGAGCACCTCGGCGAACAGCGTGGCGCCGAAGATGACGAGGAAGATCCGGAGCGACCAGTAGCCGCGCCGGTTCGCCTTGAAAGCGGCCCATCTCCTCTGCGCCAAGCTGCTCACACGTCCCGCCTCTCGAAGTCGATCCGCGGATCCGTCAACGTGTACGTCACGTCCGTCAGGAGTTGCAGCACGAGCGCCAGCAGGGTCGAGATGTAGAGCGTCCCGAAGATGATCGGGTAGTCCCGGGTGACGATCGCCTCGAAGCCGAGGAGGCCCAGTCCGTCGAGCGAGAAGATGATCTCGGCGAGGAGCACGCCGGTGAACAGCGCCCCGACCAGGGCCCTCGGGAACCCGGCGATGACGATCAGCATCGCGTTGCGGAACACGTGGCCGTAGAGCACTCGGCGCGTCCGCAGACCCTTCGCCTTGGCCGTCAGCACGTACTGCTTGTGGATCTCGTCCAGGAACGAGTTCTTGGTCAGCATCGTGAGGGTCGCGAAGCTCCCGGCGACCAGGGCCGAGATCGGCAGCACCAGGTGCCAGAAGTAGTCCTTCACCTGGGCCCAGAGACCCAGATCACCGAAGTCCTCGGACACCAGGCCGCGCAGCGGGAAGTACTCGATCATCCCGCCGCGCGCGAACAGGACGATCAGCAGCACGGCGAGGATGAAGGCGGGGATCGCGTAGCCGACCAGGATCACGACGCTCGTCCAGATGTCGAACGGGGAACCGTCGGCGGTCGCCTTGCGGATGCCGAGAGGAATCGACACCGAGTAGACGATAAGCAGGGTCCAGAGGCCCAGCGACATCGACACGGGAAGCCGGTCCAGGACGAGGTCGATGACCGGCACATCCTGGTAGAAGCTCTCGCCCAGGTCGAAGCGCAGGTAGTCGCGCAGCATGATGCCGAAACGCACGTGCGCCGGCCTGTCGAAGCCGAACTGGCGCTCGAGCTCCTCGATCAGCGCCGGGTCGATGCCGCCGGTGGCGGTGAGCTCGGTCTCCAGGGTCGCGCCCGCCCCGCCGCCGAGGAGCCCGACCCCCGCGTCGAGGCCGGTGCCCTGGAGCCGGGCGATCGCCTGGTCCACCGGTCCCCCGGGCGCCGCCTGGATGATGACGAAGTTGATCAGCAGCACGCCGACCAGCGTCGGCACCATGAGGAGGATGCGGCGCAGGACGTAGAGGAGCATGCGGGGCGTCCGGCGGCGTTGACGACCCGGGCCCTAGCGGGTCTCGCCCAGGGCGGCGTCGACCCGGGCGCTCTTCTCCGCGTCGAACCACCAGAGGTGCGGGAAGCCGGTCCAGTTCATGTGCTCGCGCCCGAGCGGCGGATGGCCGAAGCGATCCCAGTAGAGGAGGTGGCGACCCTTGGGAGCGCCCTCCGGGATGACGTAGAAGCTCCACAGGAGCACCCGGTCGAGCGCCCGCCCCGCGATGTTCATCTCCTCCTCGGTCTCGGCCCCGATCACCCTCTCCACCAGGGCGTCCACGGCCGGACTGTCGATCCCCGCGTAGTTGAGCAGGTTCGGTAGCTCGGCGCCGTCCGACCGCATGAGGTTGCGCATGAGCGTCGGCCGCGGGACTCGGTGCGTGTAGATCTTCTGCATCGTCATGTCGAACTCGTAGCGCCGCGCACGATTCGTGTGGATGTTCGCCTCGACGCGGCGGACGGTCGCCTGGATGCCTAGCCGTTTCAGGTTCTCCACGTACGGCACGAGCATGCGCTCGTGCTCCCTCAACTGGACCATGATCTCGAACCGGAGCCGCTCTCCCGTCGCCTCGTTGACGCGCCGGAAGTCGCGCACGACCCAGCCGGCCTCGTCCAGCAACTCCCCGGCACGCAGGAGCGCCTCCCGGTTGCGGCCGTAGCCGTCGGTCTCGGGAAGGACGAACTCCTGCGTGAACACGCGCTCGGGGACGTGCTCGCGCAGCGGTTCGAGCAGCGCCAGCTCTTCGGGCGACGGCAGACCGCACGACGCCATCCCCGAACCCAGGAAGAACGTGCTGTTTCGCCGCAGGGCGCCGTACTGAAGGGTCCGGTTGCCCCAGTCGAAGTTGTAGGCGAGGGTCAGCGCCTCGCGGACGCGGATGTCCGCGAACAGCGGCAGGCGGGAGTTGAAGACGACCGACCAGTGCATCCCGTAGGTCTCCGCCATCCGGTAGGTCTCCTTGTTGAAGAGCCCCGTGTCGACCTCAGCAAAGTCGTAGGCCGTGGCGAACTCGCGCTCGTCCTGGTCGCGGTAGTAATCGACAACGCGGGCCTTGAGCGCCTGGATGCCCGCCTTGATGTCACGGAAGTAGAGGACGCCGAAGCGATCGAAGTTGTGGTACCCGCGCTTGAAGTTCAGGTCCTTCGCCCAGTAGTCGGGGACGCGCTCGAAGACGATCCGCCGGCCGGTGTCGACCTCGCCGATGCGGTAGGCGCCGTTGCCGAGCGGCGGCTCCATGGTGGTCGCCGTGAAGTCCCGGTCCTGCCAGTAGTGCTTCGGCATCGGGAAGAAGGCGGCGGCCTCCATCACCGATCTGCGGTTCCTCCTGTCGGCGGCGAAGAGGAAGCGAAACGAGCGCTCCCCCAACGCCTCGATGCCCTCCACGTGACGCCAGGTGGCCTTGAAGCTGACCGTACCGTCGGTCTTGAGCGTCTCGAAGGTCCACACGACATCGTCCACCGTGACCGGCATGCCGTCGTGCCATCGCGCCTCGGGCCGGAGTGTGAAGGCCACCCAACTGTAGTCCTCCGCGATCTCGACCGTCGCGCACAGCAGGCAGTAGAGGCTCGAGAGCTCGTCCTCGGACTGCATCATCAGCCGATCGAGGGTGATCGTCGAGCGCCGCCACCAGTTGAAGAGCTCGGGGCGGCCCTTGTCCGAGTACGGGTGCAGGTTGTTGAACGTGCCCGGGAGAAAGAGCCGCACTTCGCCGCCCTTGGGCGCATCCGGGTTGACGTAATCGAAGTGGGGAACGTCCGCGGCGTACTTCGGTTCGCCGAAGTAGGCGATCGCGTGAGTCGGGCCTTCCTGGGCCAGAAGCACGGCGGTGCCCAGGAACCCAAGGGCCCCGAGAAGCGCCATCGCGACCGGACCCGCGGCGGCGACGCGAGTCCGTGAGCCGGTCGAGGCGGAACAGGCTCCGTGCACGGCTCGCCACGATAGCGAAGCCAGTCCACGCGCCGGCGCCGCGCGGGTCAACGCCGTTCGAGGAGGAGGGCGAGCAGGGCGTCGCGGACTTCGTTGCGGAAGTCGAGTTCGTTCTGATTGAACTGGACCGCGACCGCGATACCGGAGGCCGGGTGGTAGTACATCGTGGAGCGCCAGCCGGGAAACCAGCCGCCGTGGCCGATGAGTTCGCCGTGCGGACTGTCAGCCCGGTAGACGCCGAGGCCGTAGGTTGAGCCCGCGTCTTCGCCGCGGTAGCCGGAGTTCAGCATCTCCTCCAGGTACGGTCCCTCGAGGGCGCGTTCTTCATAGAGGATCTTCGCCCAGCGGGCCAGGTCGCGTGAGTTGGACACGTAGCCGCCGCCGGTCCACTCCGTTTGAGGGCTGAAGGCCATCACGTCGCCCTCGGCGGTCCTGGCCGGAAGCGAGAAGGGGTTGTCCTCGCCGACGTGGCCGGGGGCAAGGTCGGGGAACGTGCGGCCGATCTGCTCCACCGTGCGAGGGAGATCGTGACGGTCGAGCACGCGGCGCCTGGCCTCGTCGTGATACGCGCCGCCGGAGGCCGCCTCCATGATGAGGCCCGCGACGATGTAGCCGGTGTCGGTGTAGGCGTAGCCCTCGCCGGCCGGGAACAGGGGTTCCTTGTCGAGGACGTACTGGACCAGATCCCGCGGCTCGAACCAGGCGTCGGGGTCGCCGGCCGGGCCGCGCCGGGACCGCGCCTCGCGGCGCCAGGCCTCGTCGTAGACGTGGTCGGTGAGCCCGCTCGAGTGGCTGAGCAGGTGGCGGAGGGTCATCGTCTCGTGGTTGGGCAGGCGGGTCCACCACGGTTCGTCGCCGAGCCAGCGCGAGGCCAGATCGTCGAGGCCGAGCAGGCCCTCGTTCACCATGCTGAGCGCCGTGGTGGCGGCGATCGTCTTGCCGATGCTGCCTCCCGGCATGCGGTGCGCAGGATCCATCGGCAGGTTGTTCTCCGGGTCAGCGTAGCCAGTCGCGGCGACGCCTTCGCTGCCGTCCGGGAGGACGAAGGCGGCGGTGGCGCCGATGAAGCCGAGTTCCGCGCGGAGTTCGTCGAGGCGCTGCTGGAAGAGCTGCTCGGTTTCGGTCAACGTCATGTCGGGGGCCGGTGGCGCGGCGCAGGCCGCGGCCAGGAGGGCCGCGGCGAGGACGCCGCTAGTCCCAGCCGTAGGCGGCGCGGATTCTGGTCGGCAGCTCGATGAAGATGACCGGGTTGGCAACACTGCCGCTGGCCAGGATGACATAGCCGTTACCTCCTTCGAGCGAACCGACGAAGTTGCCGCGGAAGCCCCAGTTGCCGCCGGTGTGTCCGAAGAAGCGGTCCGCTTCTCCGGGCGGCGCGGGACGATGCGGAGTCTCCGAGCCGGTGGTGAAGCCGAGAGCGTAGTGGCCCACGCCTCCGGGTGTCACCATCCTGCGGGTGAACTCGGGGGTGAGGATGCGGTTCGAGCGCCCCTCCAGGGAAAGCTGCACCTCGATCAGGAACTTCGCCAGGTCCGACGGCGTCGTCCAGAGCCCGGCGGCGTAGAGCTCCGGGTAGACGTGCCAGGGCGCGCGGGGCTTGCGGTCGTTCGCGGCACTGCCGGTCGTCGACCCACCGGCCCGCGCCGCGTGGCCGTGGAGTGCCTCCGGCAGGGGCTGGCAGAAGCAACTACGGGTCATGCCAAGCGGGTCGAGGACGGTCTCCTGGAGGATCTGCTCAAACGGCTTGGCCCGAACGTCGCTCAGGGCGAGCTGCAGGATCGTGGAACCGCCTCCCGAGTACTGGTAGCGGGTTCCGGGCTGCCAGCCGACGACGACCGGGTCGGTGTTCGCTGGCGTGTCCTCGCCCTTGCGCCCGAGGACCTCGGGAACGGTCGGCAGTTCGACGCCGGGCTTGTAGCCGGGGAATCCCGAAACTGTGGTGCCGGCCGTCATGCTCAGCAGCATCCGCGGCGTCACCGGGGTCTCGGCTAGCAGCTCGGCATCCTCCTCCAGTCGCCAGGAACGGAGGATCGAGTTGATGTCGTCGTCCAGGCCGAAGAGTCCGTCCTGCACCGCCCGGAGCACCGCCATCGCCGACACCGGCTTGCTGATCGAGGCGGCCTGGAAGAGCGTGTCCGTTTCGGCGAGCGCGCCGGTCGATTCGTCCGCGACGCCCCAGGCCCTGGCCCAGTGCAGCCGGTAGTCCTCGACGACGGCGACGCTGAGCGCGGAGATGCCGTGCTTCTCCATCAGCTCGGCGAGGCTCTTGCCGGCGTCGTCGCTCGACTCAGCCTCGCGCGGCGCCTCGATCCTCGCGATCAGCTCCGCCGGGGCGTCCGTCGCCGCGCCGGGCGGCTGCGCCTGGAGGGGTACGGCGAGAAGGCAAGCCAGCAGGAGGCCGGCGTCCCAACCGGGTAGAACGCGATTCACACGCGGCAGGTTAGCTAAACCGGGCGCCGCAGAGGTCCGGAAGCCGGCCAGAGGGCCGGCGCGCCGACAGATCCCAAATTGAGACACTGTTACAAGTTCGGTACACTGGCGGCCGGAACGAGGGAGGATCGGATGGAGCTTCGAGCGATCTCACGGTCGGCCCTGGCGGCTGCGCTGCTCGCGACGACGGCGCAGTCCGCGGCGGTGGCTCAGGACGCCTGCATCCCCGGCGGCAAGGCGCAGACGATGCCGGAGACGGCGTCCGAGTACGCCGCGATGTGCCTGCCGCACGTCGGCGTGCCGCCGACGGTCGACTGCGGCACGGGCGTGCGCATCCCGATCCACGTCGACGGGGTCGAGGTCTTCGAGAGCCCTGGCTACCGCCAGTGCGACACACCTGACTTCAAGGGCAACTGCAACGTCGGCTCGCGGATCGGCAGGGCGCAGGGAAAGGCGGCCGACGGCAGCCCGCTGGAAGACGTCGTCTGGGCCTGGTTCTGCCGCTCGGCCGGCCGGGAGCTCTTCGAGAGGGGCATCTCCTCCGTCCAGATGATCGGACACAACAAGACGACGGGCGCGACCTGCTTCTTCGAGTCGCCGGACGGGAAGGGCGACCTCATACAGGCCAGGGAGTACCTTCACATGGACGACCGGGGCCTGCTGGCCGGGAAACTGCCCGGTCCCGAGGACGACGACTTCGACCGTGCCTGGATTCCGCCGCCGCCCGGCGTCCAATGCGCCCAGTGCCACCAGAACAACGCCTTCCTGCACGACCCCTGGATCGACGGCGCCAGGCTGCCGTCCAACCCCAGCGAAACCGTCCTCCCCGGATGGGTGGATCCTGACGCGCCCTACTGGGTGGTCGGCGGAACGCACTGGGACCTGCGGACGCCCTACATCGAAGGCAACGCCTGTCTCGACTGCCACCGGGCGCCGACCAGGACGGCCCGCCTGCTGGAGGGCGGCCAGGTCCACGTGAACGGCTTCATGCCGCCGCGCCGGCCAGGCAGCCTGAAGGACGACTACGCGGCGCTGCTCGCCTGCCACGACGACGGCCCAGGGAACACGCCCGGCTGCGACTGGCTGATCCCGCCGGGCGGGGGCTGCGAAGCGCGCATCGTTCCCGGAACGCCCGGAGACGGCGCGGGCGGCGGCATCACGACCGGGAGAGTGAAGGAATGACCAAGCTCGACCTGACGGATCGCGTCGCTATCGTCACCGGCGGCGCCGGCGGCATCGGCACCTGTATCGCCAAGATCTACGCCGAGGCGGGGGCGAGGGTCGTCGTCGCGTCGCGCAAGAAGGAGAACCTGGACGGCGTCGTCGGCGAGATCGAGTCGGCCGGCGGAACCGCCATGGCCGTCGGCTGCGACATCACGGTCCCTGACCAGGTCGACGCGTTGATCGCGGAGACCGTCGGCGCCTTCGGGCGGCTCGACGTCATGGTCAACAACGCCGGCGGGGGCGCCACGCCGCGCATGCCCGAGGACACGCCCTACGACGAGTGGCAGCGCATCGTCGACCTGAACCTGACCGGCACCTGGCTCTGCTGCATCGCCGCCGGCAAGCAGATGATCGAGCAGCAAAGCGGCAACATCATCAACATCTCGTCCGTGGCCGGCACCAAGGGCCACCCCGGCATGCTCCACTACTCGGCGGCCAAGGCGGGCGTGATCAGCCTGAGCAACAACCTGGCCTTCCAGTGGGCGAAGCACAACATCCGCGTCAACTGCGTGGCGCCCGGGTTGATCGCGACGCCCGCGATGGTGAAGTGGGGCGTCATCCAGCCGGCCGAGAAGGAAGACGGCACGCCCGTGCCCCGCCTCGAGCGACCGCCCGACCCCGAAGACGTCGCCGACCTCTGTCTCTTCCTGGCCTCGCCGGCCTCGGACCTGCTCACCGGCGAGGTGATCCCGATCCGGTCCTGGACGCGGCTGGACCGCTTCTGGAACTGAGATCGATGGACCAGCTCTCCGCCACGGCCGCATCCTTCGTCCGGCCGCTCGACACCTGCGACGACGACCTCGACCTCCTGGGCGGCAAGGGCCGCTCGCTGGCGCGGGCGGCGAACGCCGGCTTCGCGGTGCCGGGCGGCTTCCAGGTCACGACAGCCGCGTACCGGGAATTTGTCGCGGCGAACGGTCTGCAGCAACGGATCGTCGAGTTGGCCAAGCCCGAACTCGTGAACGGCGCCGTCTCGTTCGACCGGGCGTCGGCGGCGATCCAGGAACTCCTGGCCTCGCCGGCCCTCTCCGACCTCGCGGCCGCCGAGATCGCCGCCGCCTACCGAGGTCTGGGAGCTTGCGCCGCAGAACGCAGCGAAGCGAGTTCGCGGCGAAAGCTCCCGGGCCAGGACGGGATGGGCCGAAACACCGAGCCTGCGAGGGATTTCGGGGCGCTCAAGCCCGCGAACCCGCCGGTCGCGGTGCGCTCGTCCGCCAACGCCGAGGACCTGCCGGAGGCGTCCTTCGCCGGCCAGCAGGACACCTACCTCAACGTGCGCGGCGAGGACGCCGTCGTCCAGGCGGTGCGCGACTGCTGGGCGTCGCTGTGGACCCCCCGCGCGATCGCCTACCGCCACCAGATGGGCATCGACCAGGGCAAGGTGGCGATGGCGGTCGTCGTCCAGATCATGGTGCCGTCGGAGGTCTCGGGCATCCTGTTCACGGCGAATCCGGCTACGGGCGAGCGCTCCGAGGCGATCGTCAACGCCAGCTTCGGCCTCGGCGAGGCGGTCGTCGGCGGACAGGTGACGCCCGACACCTACGTCGTCGACCGCGCGAGCGGCGAAGCCACCGAGACGATCATCGGCACCAAGGAACTGCGGATCGTCCAGGACGGCGACCAGGGAACGCGTCTCGAAGAGATCGACGAGGCCGACCGCGGTCGTTCGTCCTTGTCGCCGGACGCCATCCGCGAACTGGTCGAGCTGGGCGGCCAGGTAGAGGCGCGGTTCGACGGCGTGCCCCAGGACATCGAGTGGGCGATCTCCGGCGGCACGCTCTATCTGCTGCAGTCGCGGCCGATCACGAACCTGCCGCCGCAGCCGATCGAGGTCGAATGGGAGCCGACTCCTCCGGCCCGCATCCTGACGCGCCGCCAGATCGTCGAGAACATGCCGGACCCGATCTGTCCGCTGTTCGAGGAGCTCTACCTGACTGTGGGTCTCGAGAAGGCCCGCGGCGGCAAGAGCATGATGGTGGGCGGCGGTCCGGTGTTCGTCACGATGCACGGATTCGCCTACCAGCGCGGGGACTGGCAAATGCTCTTCCCGGACGGCGACAACACGGAGATCAGGAAGCCGACCGAGGACGAGCTGGAGGCCGCCGAACGCGCCATGGCCGAGCGGCGCAAGGACTCCCCCGCGGAGAACCTCGAGATGGCGGAGCACGACCTGAAGCTGTTTCGGGATGCGCTCGGCGACGAGGACAGCCGCGCCTTCGACGCCTGGGCAGCCTCAGCCGAACTCGGCGAGTCCCTGGCGCAGCGGGTGACCATGCCCGAGAGCCGGAACCCGACCTACGTCGCCTTCAATCGCACCCAGTGGAACGAGGGCGTGCTCAGGAAGTGGAGGGAGAAGACGATGCCGCGCCTGGTCCGGATCACCGGCGAATGGCGCCAGGTCGATCCGGCCACCGCCTCCGACGAGACCCTGCTCCAGGGCATCGTCGACCTGGGCGTGGCCGAGGGCGACTACTGGTCGAACGACACCGGCCACACCTTCGGCGTCGCCAAGTCGACCGACGACCAGCTCCAGTGCTTCCTGCGCGAGACGCTGCCGGACCACCACTTCACGAGCGGCCAGTTCCTGAGCGGCTTCAAGTCGAAGACGATGGAAGCGAACGACGCGATCTTCGAGGTCGCCAGGCGCATCCGGGCCGACGAGTCGCTGTGGGAACTCGTGATGGTGACCCCGGCCTCACGCCTCATGGCCGCGCTCGAGGAGCATCCGGCGAGCGGCCCGGCGCTCGAGGCGATCGACGACTACCTCCAGACCTTCGGGCACCAGGGCTACACGCTCGACTTCGTGGAGCCGCCGCAGAGCGAGGATCCGACCGCCTTCTTCGCCACGCTGAAGACGATGGTCGCCAACCGCGACTACAGCCCGGAGCGGCACGACATCGATGCGCGCCGCAAGAAGGAAGAGGCGCTCGCCCGGATCGAAGAGCTGCTCGACGGCCTGGAGTACTGGCAGTTCCGCTTCCGCCTCTGGTTTACCTACCTCTTCTACCCGATCCGCGAGGAGACGATGTTCTACCTCGGCAGCGCCTGGCCCGTGCTGCGCCCGCTGGCGGCGGAGCTGGGGCGGCGCCTGGTCGAGGCCGGTACCTTCACGCGGCCGGACGACATCTACTTCTGCGTCACGGACGAGATCCGCGAGGCGATCGAGGCCCGCGCGCGCAGCGAAGCCAGGCCCGATCTCGGCGCGCTCGCCGCCGAACGCCGGGAGCTTCGGGAAGCG
This sequence comes from Acidobacteriota bacterium, assembly GCA_026707545.1. Classification (NCBI taxonomy): domain Bacteria; kingdom Pseudomonadati; phylum Acidobacteriota; species Acidobacteriota bacterium. The sequence continues at coordinate 29,374 of JAPOWR010000003.1, forward strand.
CGTAAGCGTCTTCACCCGCCGGGCACCGTGCCGCCGGAGGCGAGCGAGCATCCGTCGATCGCCTTCAAGGAGACCCAGGCCCGCAACGACCCGAACAGCTCCACGCTGCGCGGCGTCCCCGTGAGTCCCGGCACCGTCACCGCGCCGGCGAGCCTGATCAAGTCGCCGCCCGAGTTCGACCGGATGCGATCCGGCTCCATCCTCGTGTGCCCGATGACGAACCCCGCCTGGACGCCGCTGTTCGCTCACGCCTCGGGCCTGGTCACCGACATCGGCGGCATTCTGGGGCATGGCTCGATCGTCGCGCGGGAGTACGGCATTCCTGCGGTTGTGGGGACGGGCAACATCACCCAGCGGGTGGCACCTGGGCAGGAGATCAGCGTCGATGGCGATGCGGGGGTCGTGACGCTGCACGAGGAGAGCTGAGGGTCTAGAGCGGTCGCCGCTTCGAAGCTGTGCCCGCGCCTCAAGGCGGTGCCGGCCTTTGGCCGGCCGATCTTTCTGGCCGCCTTCGGCGGCGAGCGGACCAGAAGGTCCGCGCACCCAGAGAGCCGCCCCGATCTCGTGGACTTCTCTACATGCGGATGACATGGCGTCACTGCGAACAATGGGCCTGCAGTAGAGAGTCCCCCACCGGGCAAGGCCGTGCTCTGGGTGCGCGGACCTTCTGGTCCGCTTCCGAGAGACACTGCCGCCGGCCAAAGGCCGGCGACGACCCAGCGATACGCTTCGCCGGATGAAACGTCCTGCCACCCTCGGCGTGCTCTTCCTGCTGCTCTCCGCGAACGGCGCCGCCCACGCACGACAGGAACCCGCGCCAGACACCTTCGCCGAGACGATCGACGTGCGCGTCGTCAACGTCGACGTGTGGGTGTCCGATCGCGACGGCAATCCGGTGACGGGCCTGACGGCCGACGACTTCGAGGTGCGGGAGGACGGCCGCCCGGTGGAACTGTCGAACTTCTTCGAGTTCACGGACGGCCTGGACGCGACCGCGCGGGAGCGGGCGGCGGCCACCTCCCGGGACCGCCGGCCCCGGGAGAGCGACCTGGACCGCTTCATCCCGGCCGAGCCACCGCCGCCGGAGCACCGGCTGAGCCTGATGGTCTACGTCGACAACAACAACCTGACGCCGACGGACCGCAACCGGCTGCTGCCCTTCCTGCGCAACTTCCTGAGCGTCCAGCTCAGCCCGTACGACCGCGCGATGCTCGCCGTCTACGACGCGGGCAGGTTCGAGGTCGCGCTCCCCTTCACCACCGAGGCCTGGCGCGTTGCAGAGGCGACCCACGAGGTCGCGAGGGTCGTCGGCAGCCGCGACCGCATCGAATCGCAGCGCCTGGACATCCTGCGCGAACTCAACCGGGACGACAAGGTTCCGCCCCGCTACAGCGCGGTGGTGGAGCTGATCCGCGACTTCGCCGCGATGATCAGAAGCGAGGTCGACGCCTCGATCGTGAACCTGGAGAACGCAATCCGGACGATGGCGGGCCTGCCGGGGCGCAAGGCCATCCTGTACATCAGCAACGGACTGCCCATGCGGCCGGCGGAGGATCTGTTCCGGGCGCTCGAGGAGAGGTTCGACGATCGGCGCGGGCGTTGGCGCTCCACCAACCAGTCGCCCTTCCGAGACGTCGATCTGTATAGGGACACAAGAGGCATTGACGCCGCGAACGCCTCCCTCGAGGCCTACCAGTACGACCTCTCCCGGCGATTCGACGAACTCGCCTCGCTCGCCAACGCCAACGGCGTGACCTTCCACAGCGTGGCCGCCGCCGGGGCGCGCGTCAGCGGCATGAACACCGCGGATCTCCGCTTCTCCACCAGCATCGAGTTCACGCGTGCCAACAATCTCGAGGAGCCGCTGCTCCGCCTGGCCGATCGCACCGGTGGCCGGGCGATCGTCAACACGCGGAACTTCGCGGGCGGCTTCGACCGCATCGCCAGCGACCTCCAGAACCGCTATTCGCTCGGCTACTCGCCGACCCACATCGAGCGGGGCCGCACCCACCGCGTTGAGGTCCAACTGACCGACGAGGCGAAGCGGCGCTACCGCGGGCGCCTGTCGATTCGCCACCGCGACAGCTACGTCGACAAGCCCATCTCAGCCGAGATGGCGGACCTGACGCTGGCGGCCCTCTCAATGGGAGAGGCCGCCAATCCCATGGCGGTCCGGATCACGCAGGTCCGCCGCCCGGGTAGCGAAGTCCTCCTCGACGGCGGCGACGTTCAGTCGCGGATGCTGGTCACGATCCCGATCGGCCCGCTGACCCTGGCCCCGGTCGCCGACGGTCACGAAGCCCGGGTCCGCCTGTGGGTCCAGGTGATCGACGGAGAGGGCCGCTTTTCCGAGGTGACGGAGCATCCCGTGCCCGTCCTGGTGAAGGAGGGGGAGATCGAAGGGGCGCGGCAACTCTCCTGGCCGTTCGCGGTCGACGTGGTCACGGCGCCCGGGCCGCATCGCGTCGCGGTCGGCGTGCGCGACGACCTCGCCGCCACGACCTCCGTCGTCACGTTCGACCTGGACGCCGGCAACGCCCTGACCGTGGCAGAGGCCGAGGACGACTTCCGCCGCGCGATCGCGGTCATGGACGACGAGGAGTCGCTTGCGCCGCGCTACCGCCTCGCCAGGTTCCTGGTCGACTCCGGCCGCTCGGAAGAGGGCGTCGCCGAGGCCAGGAGCATCCTGGCGATCTCGCCGGAAGGGCCGATCCCGGACCGGGCGAGGATCCTCGTCTGCCACTCGCGCGGTGCGGCAGGGGAGGAGGCCACGAACCCGGCCGAGGACGCCGCGGCCAACTCAGGCCGCAGGCCGGGCGAGATGATCTACCAGGTCGCCCACAAGTACACCGACGACGCGATCCAGGCGGGCGTCGAGGGCGTGGTTGGCCTCGGGGTCAGCATCGACGAGGAAGGTTGCGTCGTCGACGTCGAGGTGCTGGAACGGTTGCCCCACGGTCTCACCGAGAACGCCGTCGCGGCGATGCGACGAGCGGTTTTCCGGCCGGCGATGGAGAACGGCGAACCGGTGGGGTCTATGTACAGGACGGCGGTGCGCTTCGCCCTAGATGCCGAGGAGCTCTAGGAAGCGCCGCTTCTGCTCCTCGCTCATCGCCTCGAAATCCGGCACCGCCATGTCGGTCGTGGGAAAGTCCGCGAACTCCGGGGAGGACATCTGGAGGCTGGCGGCGATGTTGTGCAGGCCGCCGCCTTCCTCCATGCCCTTGCCGAGCGCCATGCCGACTTCCCGGGGCCAGACATGCTTGGGGCCGCCTCCCAGCCCGAGGGGATTCGGCCGCCCGACGAACTCCTCGATCTGCTGGAACATGACCTTCTCCTGGGCCGACCGCCGCATCTGACCCTCGCGGCCGTACCTGGTGCGCGACTGGTTGCAGATCGAGGCCCAGGGGAGCTTGACGTGGAATCCCGGCAGCTCCCGGCACTCCTCCGGGGCGCCGTCGCCACCGGTGATCCGGCCGTCCTTGACCATCAGGTAGTACGCCGCCATCTCGCGGCCATTCTCCAGCAACCGCTCCGGCGCATGGGTGTAGATCTCGGTGGTCGCCGTATCATTAAAAAAAAAAAGATCGCCGTCTTCGAGGAGCTGCACGCCGTACCTGGCGCAGGCCTCGCACCAGGCTTTCGAGCCGAACTCCCCGACCGGCTTCAGTTCGGCTGCGTTGATATCGGTCACTCTCGTTCTCCCTGGCTTCCCGCCGCCACCGCGGCAAACTTGAAACAGTGTAACGTGTTCGGGTGCGCCGACAGACGCGCGTATCATCTCCGGAACTGCCAAGACATGACGAACCCTGAAGCCAAGAATCCCCGGGCCGGCGCAACCATGGGCCGGCGCGAGGCCAACGTAGCGGCGCGCCGCCAGCGCATCCTGGAGTCCGCCCGCTCCCTCCTTCAGGAAGCGGGACCCGAGGGCCTGTCCATGCGCAAGCTGGCCCGTCAGGCCGGACTGAGCGTGACCACCCTCTACAACCTCCTGGGATCCCGCGAGCAGATCCTGCAGGCGTTGATCAAGGACTCGGTGCAGCGTCTCGAGGAACCTGCTCCCGATGCTCGCGCTACGCGCGACCCCCTGCGACGCGCCGTGAGGGCCATGGAGGGCATTCTCCAGTACGTCATCGACAACGGTGACCTGCTGCGGCCGCTCATCGTGGCCGACTTCAGGACCGGCTCCTGGTCGAGACTCGCCCAGCAGGACGAGGCAGCGCACTTCAAGTCGTCCAAGGAAGCGGTCCGCGCCGCGATCACCGAGGCGCTGCACAACGGTCAACTACGGAACGTGGTTGGCCTGGAGTTCCTCGAGGTGCAGCTCCACGTGGGCTGGGAACTGGCCCTCGATCTGTGGGCATTCGGCGTTCTCGACGACGAGGCCTTCCGGCTCAAGAGCCTCAGCGGCTTCTACGTGACCCTGCTCGCCTTCGCCGAGCCGCATGTGCGCCCTGGCATCGAGAAAGAGCTTCGTCGTCTCGAACGCAAGCACTCCTCGGTGGGCGCGCGCCGCAAGCCCGGCGAGTAGCCAGGTTGCCGGGTAGACAGGTTTGAAAGGCCGCCTGGACGTCGTCGGCCTATGGAAGAAGAACTGTTCCTGCGGCGGATACGGGAGGAGTTCCCCGACGTCACCTGGACGTCGCACCGCTGCCTGACGCACGGCTGGGACCATACCGTCCTCGTCCTCGACGAGGCGCTTGTCTTTCGGTCGCCCAAGGCCCAGGCGTACCGGGATGCGCTGGCGAACGAAATCAGGCTCCTTCGCTACCTCCGGCCGGGGGTCGACGTCGGCATTCCCGACTACGTCTACGAGTCCGCGGACGGCTCCTTCGCCGGCTACCCGCTTCTCGCCGGCCGCGAGCTCGACGTCGACACCTTCGGCGGCCTCTCCGACACGGAGAGAGAACGGATAGCGGAACAGCTCGCCACGTTCCTCACCGCGCTCCACGAGACCCCGAAGTCGGTCGTCCGCGAGTGTGGCGTGTCCCTGCAGGACCCGCAGAAGGACCTCGAAGACCTCCGTCGCGACACCGAGGCGCTCGTGCTACCGCGCCTTGCGCCGCGCGAAGTCCGAGTCGTCAGAGCATTCCTCGCCGAACTGGCCGGCGAACTGCGGTCAACGCCTCCGACGTGCCTCGTCCATGGAGACCTGAGCGGAGAACACATTCTCTGGGACGCGGAGAGCCAGCAGGTCAACATCATCGACTTCAGCGACCGCTCCATCGGGGACCACGCCCTCGATTTCGTTGGACCGATGGGGTACGGGCACGACTTCGCCGGACGCGTGCTGGAGCTGTATCGCGGGCGGAAGGACGACGGGTTGCTGAGAAGAGCGCACCTGTACTTCCGCCGCGGGCCACTGGAGACGATGGCTGACGCACTTCAGGGCTATCCGTGCACGTTCGACGAGGGCTACGCGGAGTTCAGGGCGCGGTTCAACATGGAAGACTGACCCCCCTTGTCGAAGGAGGAGTCGCGGGCGAGGAGCTGCAGCTACACGTAGCCCTCTCGCGCAAACCGTGTCCACGGCTCCCGCTCACCGATCCCGTAGCCGCCGAGCAACGCCTTCTTCAGCCACTCCCGGAACTCCGGAAACCCGTCGAGCGGCCGAATGTCGGCGAGCGCTTCGAGCCACGGGCCCGGGTCGTAGTCCACCTGGCAGTGCCGGAAGACGCCGTCCTCGATCAACCCGTAGCAGGCCACCCGCCGGCCGCAGCGCGGCTGGCCGACGCTGCCGGGGTTGATGAACTCCTGGCCACCGATCGACCGGCAGAACTGGATGTGGGAGTGACCGAAGAGCACCATCGGGCAATCCGTGCCCCCTGCCAGGGCGCCCAACCGCTCGTCGGGGGTGTCGGGCAGCGCCTGCCGGGGCTCGTCGGGTAGCACGCCGTGGTGCAGGAACACCCGTTGGCCGCCGACTTCGTACTCACCCTCGGACTTCAGACCACGGAGCAGCTCCCAACCCGCCGGTTCCAGCGTGTCGAGAATCCAGTTCGTGTAGGCCCGCCAAGGAGCCGGCCAGCCCTCGAAGCGCTCCGGCCCGAACATCTCCACGTCGTGATTGCCCTCGATGAGGATCCCGTCGAGATCCGCGAGCAGCGCCATCGTCTCGTTCGGCTGCGGGCCTGAGAGCACGGTGTCGCCGAGGAAGATCGTCGCGTCAACGTCGCTTTCCTTCTCGAGCACCGCCGCGAGCGCCTCGGCGTTCCCGTGCACGTCGGCGAAGACCAGGATCTTCAGGGGCGGTACCAGATCGGCGACGACCAGGCCCGCTCCTGGATCGTGGACGGCATGTCCCGGCGCGGCTCGACGCCCTCTCGCAGCGCATCCCAGGTCGACCAGCGGCAGGTCGGGTTCTCGAGCACCCGCACATAGTAGAAGGCCCGGTGCGCCGGGTTGAAGTCGGGGTCGGTCCACACGCCCCTGAGTTCGTTGGCCCCGACGTCCGCGCTGATGGCGCAGGTGGCGAGATCGACGCTCGCCCCGTTGTCCGGGCAGCGGTGGGTGGCGGGGTCGACGGCCGCGCCGTCCGAACAGGCGACGTCGTAGACCATCTCCTCGCTGTTGCCATCCTCCGACCATCCCTTGATGATCTGCAGCCGGTCGAGCGGAGCGGCGAGAGGATCGCGCAGCGCCCAGGCCGCGAAGGTTGGTGCGGCCCCGTTCGGGGTGGACAGGTCGCCACCCATCGGTACGCCTTCCGCGTAGGCCTTGGGAAGGAAGTCGGGATCCTCGAGATCGGCGCTCGTGGTCCCCGCCCGGGAGAAGAAGCGCACCCGAATGCGCGGACCCGATGTGGCGAAGACCTCCTTGCGCCGAAGGGCCTGGAAGATCGCCTCGCGCGTGTTCTCCTCCGCCCAGACGCCGGCGAGGCCCGATGCGCCCCAGGTGTGGTAGTAGGTGTCGCGGTAGGTCCGGCCGGAGCCGTCGCTGGTGCGCGTGGAGGATCCGGACCGCTCCGAGGGATCGCCGTAGCTGGCGATCACGCCCGTGCCCGGCACCGAACCGCGCAACCGCGGCGTGGCGTCCAGAATGCCCGTCTTGGACCAGTAGTTGTCCTCCTCGAAGGAGCCCCCCGCGACATGGCTGTCGCTCGACCCGATCAGGCCGAATTCGTACGGGTTCGCGACGCCGCCGTCCGCGATCGCAAGGCCCCGTCGATAGGCGTCACGCACGTAGCTGCCTTCCAGCGGCAGACTGAGGACCACGGACCCGATCCTGTACGGCATGATCTCGAATTCGGCCCACTCATCATTGCGCGACAGCGCCGGATGGGTGTCGGAGGTTCCCTTGACCTGGGTGATCTCGACCACCGGCTCGTTGCGCGAGCGCAACTCCGAGTAGGCATCGTCGATCGCACCACCGTCGTAGTACTCGAGCTCGAACATGCGACCCCCTGAGGCGTTCGAGTTGTGCGGAATGGCCAGCGAGTCGATGCCCCGGGCGCGCCACCCGTCCATTGCGGCCCAGAGATCTTCAGGGTTGGAGGAGTCGACGCGGTTGAAGGGAAGTACGGGAGCCGCGGCGCCGCGGAAGATCACGTTGCGGTGCAGGTTGTTTCCCCCTTCGCCGGCAGAGGTGTACTCGTAGCCGATGAAGGCGGTGAAGGTCCCCGGATCGTTGTGCCGGTTGGCGGCCGCCTGGATCTCCTCCCAGGCGTCGCGCACGATCTCCATGTTCAGGTGCTCTTCGGTGCCCGGTTCCGCGTTCCAGTAGGGGCCTACGGCCATGAAGTTGCCGCGTCTCTCATCGGCGGAGCGTGCATTGCGCACGCCCTCGGCGATGGGGTGATCGTAGGCAGGTGAAGAGGGATCGGTCATCGCCGCGAGCATGCCGAGATACCAGCCGTGATCGGCCACGGCCTGAAAGTCGAGTGGCCGGTCGAGTTTCATCTCGAAGCCAGCCGGATGCAGGATCGCGCCGCCCTTGGCGAACTCGTAGGCCGCGTTGGGATCCGCCGTGGTGCCGAAGATGAAGCCGTCGAGGGAGTAGCGCGTGTGGACGTGGAGATCGCCGAAGTAGGCGTTCCGCGTCGGATTGGGTGTCGGGGCTGCGGCGTCGGGCGTGGAGTCCGCCGCCGGCGCCTCGGCTGCCGGCTCCTCGCCGGGGCCGCAGCCGATGAGTAGAAGGGCCGCCGTCAGCAGACCCAACATGCATCTCATGGCCACCCCTGGATTCGTCAGTACCCCAGTTTCTTGTCGATCACGTTACGCAGCGGACGGCCGTTGACGAAACGCTCGATGTTGTCGCGGAAGAGAATGACCCGCCGCTCGATCGAGTGATCGGACACCGTCGCAATGTGTGGCGTGATGACCACGTTGGGCATCGACCAGAGGGGATGACCGTCGGGCAGGGGCTCGGGGTCGGTCACGTCGAGACCCGCCCCACGCACCTTGCCGGAGCGGAGCGCCGCCACGAGAGCGTCGGTGTCGACGATCGCGCCGCGTGACACGTTGACGATGTAGACCCCGTCCTTCATCAGCGCGAACTGCTCCTTGCCGAGCATGCCGCGGGAGGCCGGCGTGTGCGGAACGCTGCTGAAGACGACGTCGGCCTCCGGCAGGAGCTCGTCGAGCTGGTCCGGCGTACCGACATAGTCAAGATCCCGGCCCATGGGAATGTCCTTCGGATCGACCGCGATGACGCGCATCTCGAAGGCCGCCGCGCGCTGCGCGATCTGGCTACCGATGCCCCCCAGGCCGATGATCAGAGCCGTCTTGCCCCGCAGCTCGATGATGGGAAGAGGGTTTGCGCGGTTCCATGTCTCCTGCTTGTTGAAGAAGCGGATGTCGCGAGTGAGAGTCAGGAGCAGGGCAAAGGCGTGATCGGCGATCTCAGGCCCCTGGAGGATCTTTGTGTTCGTCAACACGATGTCCGAAGCCACGAGCTCCTCGAAGCGCACCAGTCTCTCGACCCCGGCGCTCGCGGTCTGCAGCCAGCGCAGGCGCGACCCGGCACGGAGAACCTCGTCGAGGCCGGTTGGTGCCATGGCGATGACGGCATCGCACTGCGCCACTCTCTCCACGAGCTCCGCGTGATCACCGAAACGAATCATGTGCGCGCCGTCCTGCTGCGCGACCACATCGGCCACCTGATCAGCGAATCGCTCGGAAATGCAGAGTCCGATGTCTTGCGCGAGGGCGGGCGTCTGCACACAGAACCCGAGTGCAACAAGGCAGAGGCCTACGGACCTCACGGTCGGAAACACGTTCATCGTTGCTCTCCTCCTCATTGTTGCTCTCCTCCTCATTGACCCCCTGCGCCTTGTTGGGCAGACACTCTGCGCTCAGGCAGAGCGAAGACGAAGAGGGTGTTGCTCGAGCTCGGGCGCAGCTCGGGGGTGAGCGGCGAGCCAAGCGCCGCCGACCCAGGGCCGGTCGAAGCGACGACATACTGCCGTCCGTCGACCCCATAGCTGATCGGAAAGCCGGAGACCGCCGAGCCGAGATTGATCTCCCACAGGACGTCGCCGGTTTCCTGGTCCAGAGCCTTGAAACGCCCGTTCGCATCGCCCACGAAGACCAGTCCGCCGCCGCTCGCGAACAGCGCCTGGGTTCCGGCCCGCTGCTCGTGAGTCCAGACGATCTTTCCGGTCTTCACCGAAACGGCGTAGACGCTACCCAGTTGGTCGGTGCCGGGGGCGATCTGGTCATCCACGTTCAGAGCGTAGAGGGCGAGACGTTCCTCCAGGCTGGCGGTCATCTGCGCGCAGGTGTTGCGCAGGGGGAAGAACATGTTGCCGGTCAGCGGGCTGTAGGCGCCGGCCTGCCAATCCCTGCCGCCGAAGTAGCTCGGACAGACGAGGATGGTCTGGCCGAGCTCGGTGAACACCGTCTCGACGTTCTCGGTCACCTCTCCGGTGGCGCCGTCGATGTCGCTGATCACGTTCTGCGTCACGGTGGGAGTGGCCCAGAGAAACTCTCCGGTCTCGCGGTCGAGGGTGTAGACCACGCCGGTCTTGCCTGGAATCCCGGTCGTCACCTTGCGCACTTCTCCCGGCTCGAGACGGGGGTTGATCCACGGCACCTCGCTCGGGTCGGGCGCGACCGCCGTGTCGACCAGGATGCGTTCGAAGGGATGGTCGAGATCCCAGTGGTCGATGAGATGCTGGTAGTACCAGGCGATCTCGCCGGTGGCCACCTCGAGCGCCAGGGTGGAGTTGTGGTAGAGGTGCCTGTTCTTCGCGCCGCCGAGGAGGAACTTCGGCGCCGGCGAGGTCACCGACGTTCCGATGTAGAGGAGCTCGAGGGCGGGATCGTAGCTCGGCACCATCCAGGTGCCGACGTGCCTGCGATCCGCGAAGGGCACCCCACCCCAGCTCTCGTCTCCCGGCTCGCCGGGCGCGGGAATCGTGCGCCGGCGCCACAGTTCTCTGCCGGTGTGCGGATCGTGGGCGGTGACGACACACGCCTCAGGCCCGGCGAGTCGCCGGCAACTGCGCCCGGAGATCACCTTGCCGTCGGCGATGATGGGACCGGAACCCTGGATCGCCGGATGCGTCCGGTAGTCGAGGATCTCCGTGTCCCAGACCAACTCGCCCGTCGTCGCGTCGAGGGCGAAGATGTGCTCGTCGTAACTGGTATCGATGATCAACCTGTCGTAGATGGCCAGATTGCGGTTGTTGGCGCCGAGGCTGCCGACGTAGCTGGCAACGTCGTCGGGAAGGTCGCGGCGATGCTCCCAGATCAGGTCGCCGCTCACCGCATCGATCGCCTGAATGACGTCCTTCGGGTTGGGCAGGTAGATCACTCCGTCGTAGACCAGCGGAGTCCCCTGCTGGCGACCCTCGCTCATCCCGCGTGACCAGACGAGGCGCAGCTCGTTCACATTCTGGCGGTCGATCTGGTCGAGCGGGCTGTAGCCCCAGCCGTCCAGGGTCCGGCGCCACATGAGCCAGTCGTCATCGCTGGGGTCCTGCAGCATCTCGTCGGTGACGGCGATGAACTCGTCCGCCGCCCGGACCTGGGCGGTGACGGACAAGAACCCCACCAGGAGGAGCGAAACTGTGGCTAACTTGCTGGCCTGTCCAGCACCGCGCTGACTACAGCCGGATGTCCAGGACATCGTTGAGGTATTGGACGTTGTGGTCCACGTAGTCGGCCACGCTTCCTTCCTCTGGGCGTGGTCTGCCGTAGTCGAGGCTCACCCAGCCACTGAACTTCTTTTCCCGAAGGATCTTCGTGAACGCCACGAAATCCACACCGCCCGCACCCATCCTCTTGTAGAGGCCGACCCGGCGGTGCTCCTCGCGAGAAGGTGAGGGACCCTGGTACCCGTGGTACTTCGCCGGTATGTCCTTGAAGTGGATGGCCGCTACGCGGTCATAGTGCTCGCTGAGGAACTTGACCGGGTCCATACCGGCAAGTGTCAGATGCGCCGTATCCGCGGTCAGGTAGACGTATCGCGGGTCCGTCAGCTCCAGGACGCGATCGACCTCCTCCTGCCGTTCAAAGGGTGACCAGAGGTGAGGGTGAGGGGCCAGCCTGACTCCAACCTCGGCGGTGCGCTTGCCCAGCTCGTTCAGGGCCTTCGCCATCGTCCGCAGTTGCTCGTCGCCGATCGTCCCTCCCTCACGTTGGGGACCCACGTTGATCTTGAAATGCGAACAACCGAAGTGGGCAAGGAAATCACGCGCAAACGTGGCGTGTGCGGCGATCGTCTCCTCCACCTTGGAAGGATCGGTGAAGTTGTCGGCCATCGATGCGCCGCCATTGGAGCATGTCGCCATGCGAATGCCGGCCGCATCCAGCAGCTCCGTGAGGGCCTGCGGCCGGTCGACGTACTTGACGATGCTGCCCATGTAGGGCTCGATGCCCTCGAAGCCCAGGCGACCGCACTCGCGTATCGCTTCCTCAACGCTGTCGGGCCAGATGTTTCCAACGTGGGCGACGCGGAACGTTCTCCCCGAGTCTGGGCGAGCAAGCACCCTTCCCGGTGCGGAGTGGAGAACCGTCGCCGCCAGGCCCGAGGCCAGGAACTCTCTTCGGTTCATCATGTTGGCGCCTCCCCTTAGTCGGAATCGCCGGCGGGGCTCTCGCCCACCCAAAAGGGGCTCGACCACGCCATCGCGCCGTCAACCTGGCGCACCCGCACATAGTAGTAGTCGCCGGCCTGCGGATTGTCAAGATCCGCGTATCGAAAGTCCTGATCGAAGTCGCCCTGGTCGCTGACCACCTGGACCGAGAGGGCATCGGTGTGATCCAGCACTCGAAGCTCCCGTCGGTCGACCTGACCGCCGAGGCTTCCGAGCCGAAAGGCCTCGACCCGGGCGGGAATCCGCTGCGGCTCGCGCTGGTCGCTTCCCGTTCCGCGCAACTCCTGCGTCGACTCCATGTCCACGATCACGCGCGTGTCGGCGTCGGCGGCGCGCAGCCGAAGCAGAATCGCCGTACTGCGCCCTCGGGTGAGCATTCTGAACCGGATCTCGTTTCCCGTCCGCTCCGTGGCGTAGGAACCCGGATGGCGGAACCAGGGGTCCCGGTGACCGATGACCTCCGCGCCCTCGACGCGAATGACGCCTAGCCACGGCCGACCGCCCCGAGGGCCCCGGCGCTCGCCCACGACCTCTGTCGACGCCTCGAAGCTCACCTGCACGACCGCGGCGCTCGTCACATCAGCTTCGAGGTACCGCCGCGAATACACGATGCGGCCGTTCTTGACCACATCGATGGCGTCGATCGGAGCCGTGCCGTACACCCGGCATTCCAGCTCTCTCCGGTTCGTGGCGGGTTGCTCCTGTCCCATGGGGACTCCATTGAGCCACGCGTCAAGGACGATGCGTTCGCCGGTGGTCGCATACGTCGCCCGACTGCGCAGCGCGTTGAAGATCGCTTCACCCGTGTTCTCCGCCGCCAGGACCGCGGCGAGCCCCCCCAGTTGCGTACCCGAAGACTGTCCGGGCCCGCCCATGAAGCCGTAGCCCGGATGGCCGGTGTGGTTGTCCGACGCGCCGACGAACCCGATCCGGAACCCGTTCTGCAGGTACCGGTTTCCGAACCAGTCGAATGTGCCGTGGCTGGACTGGATCTCGACCAGCTTCTGCATCTCGGCGTCGCTGCGGGTCCAGTCGCCCGGCTGGTGGGCGTGCGGAATGATCAGCACGTCGTCACTCCGGTTCGCCGCTCGCAGTTCCGCGTAGAGCTCGTCGAGCAGAGGCTTTTCCTGCGTGCCGACGCGTCGTCGTCCAGGCACGTCGCGGAAGAAGACGTTGTGGTGTCCGCCGTCGGCCATCTGATTCGTCCACTCGAACCCGAGAATCGGCGTGAATCGCCCTGGCGCGCGGTATTCCTCGGCAAGCTCCTGCAGCGTCCGCCATTCGCCGTCGTCGAGCCAGCGGTCGTGCTCGGACAATGTGAGAAAGTCGAGCCGGGCCGCGTCACGCCCGAAGCGGAAGTAGCCTTCGGCGGAACCCTGTCCCTCCGCCATCCCGGTGTGACCGTGCGTCTCTCCCCAGTAGATGCGCCGAGCCGGATTCCTCTCGACGAGGACGGGGTTGCTGACCCCCTGCAAGGTCCCGTCGGCGGTGCGCACCGCGAACCGATGGACGCCCTCGGAGCGGATGGCGACGTTCTCGATCTGCATCAGCGCTTCCGACTCGGCCGAGAGTGTCCGGAAGGGCTCGCCGTCCAGCAGCACCTCCAGTTCGCCCGGACCGGCTGACGCAACGTTGCGAAAGCGGTCCTCGGCGCGAATCGTCAGGGTGAATTCCTCGCCCGGTTTGACCACCGACGGCACAATCGCGTTAAGAGAGCTCGCTCTCTCCTCTCCGACGACCTCGAACGACGGCCAGTCGGGCCAGAGGAGCACGCCGTCTCCGTCCAGATCCACCAGGAACGGAAGGGGGACTTCGTCGTTGGACCATTCCTGCAGCTTCATGCCCGGCCCGCCGCCGGATCGATCCCCGTACGTCACGGTCACCGTGTCGTCCTCTTGCAGCGCGACGCCGCTTAGACGGAATCCGATCGAGGTTCCGGTGAGTCCAACCGGGTAGGGCGTCCAGGGCTCGACGGCGGAGAACCGGGCGTTCGGATTCGAAGAGCGGACGGTGACGAAGTCGGCGTCCGTGGCGCGCGTGGACAAGGCGCCGTTCCGCCGCCCCTTGCCAAGGATCAGCCCGCCGCCTTCGGCGATCGGCCGGTCCCCGACGGTGTAGGTCTGCGTGACCGTGGCGTACCCTCCCGCTGAAAAGGGCCCCTCGGAAGAGATCGTCAGGCTGCCCAAGGCTCCAGGGGCCTCGTCCAGGACCTGGAGTTGCCGGACCATGTAGCCGATGAGATCCGAAACGCGGTCGACCGGGATGGGTTGACCGGCACGCCCACGCAAGGCCGGGTTCAGGTAGGACGCGTTCTGAGGGAAGTCATCAGGGATGCGGCCGCGCTCTCGCGCGTATGCGTTCCCCCATTCCCAGAGAGTCCGGAACCTGGAGGTCAGTTCGTCGATGTCGCCGGTCGGAACAGAGGCCTCTTCCACCAGCGCGTCCACTCGGGCGCGTAGCTCTTGCGACAGGTAGTCGCCCGAGCCGCGCCGATCCTGAGCCGCTACGACCCCGGCAAGAAGAGCCAGAACGGTGATGGACGCGACGCGAACGAATCTCATGAGCGCTGACTGCTCCGATAGGGTACTAGCTGAAAGCCAGCCAACTCCGCCCATCTGGAGGATCTCAGATGAGCCACCAAGCCGAGACCAGGATCGCCCCGCTCCTCGTGGTCGTCGTGGCCGCGGTTGGGGTCGCCTCCGCGAGCGAGATCCCTCGAACCGCCAGCGGCAAGCCCGATCTGTCGGGGAACTACGACATCGGCACCCTGACGCCGCTGCAGAGGAGTCCCGAATTCGGAAACCGCCTCTTTCTCACCCCCGCCGAGGCCGAAGAGATCAGACGGAGCGCGGCCGAGAGAACGGCTCAGCGCTCTCGCCCCAGCGATCCGAATCGCCCACCCCCGCCTTTCACCGGCCGGCTAGGCGGCTACAACGAGTTCTTTCATGATCGCGGCACCGAGGCGGTTGCGGTCCACGGCAAGTACCGCACATCGCTCCTTACCGATCCGCCCGACGGCCGCCTTCCACCCCTCACCGAGAGGGGGCGCGAGCGTCGCGAGGGCCTCTACGTACGTCGGAGTCTGGCGGACAGGAACGCGAGCCCCGCCTGGTGGCGCGATCTCCAGGCCGGCCCCTACGACGGGCCTGAGTCACTGTCGATCGCCGATCGCTGCATCTTCACGCTCGAGGCAACGATCCCGGTGCTGCCGAAGAACTACAACAACCTCAAGACGATCGTGCAGACCGAGAATCACGTGATGATCCTCATCGAGTGGATGCACGAAGCGCGCGTCATTCGACTCAGCCCTTCGCGGGCCGAAGCCAGGCATCTGCCGCCGGAGATTCGCTCACGCAGCGGCGATTCGGTCGGCTGGTGGGAGGGTGACACGCTGGTCGTAGAGACGACCAACTTCCTGGAGGAGAACTGGGGGACGGTCACCCTCTTCGGCGAGCCCTCCCCCCCGCACGATCAGCACGTCGTCGAGCGCTTCTCTCTCACCGACGAGAACACTCTTCTCTACGAATTCACCGTGAAGAGCGGTGACTGGGAGACGCCCTACAGCGGCGAGTACACCTGGCCCGCCACGAACGACAAGCTGTACGAGTTCGCCTGCCACGAAGCCAACTACTCGATGGGCAACACTCTCCGCGGCGCCCGCTTCCAGGAGAGGGAGGTCGCGGCGCAGACGAGAGCCAGCCGGTAGCGTCCGCAGCCTGGCTGCGGGCCAGAATCCGCGCGGGGTCTGGCCCGACTCTCCAACAAGGATTGAAGATCAAACAGGATTGGCGCTACACTGCTAGTTGCGCGGGGCCTCTGACAGCGCCCGCGGAGACCGAGGAGGAGAGACAGACCAAGGAGGGACCAGCCCTGACCACCAGCACTTCCAGGACCTGCATCTGGATTCTCGCCGTGAGCCTGTGTGCTCCGTTGCCGCTATGGGCCGACGGCCCGCAGACGGGGACGATCGACGGCCGCGTTCTCGACGCCGAGGGGGAGGGCCTGCCCGGGGCCACGGTGACCCTCGAGGGTCCTCAGAGAACGACGACCACCATCTCCGATGCCGAGGGGCGCTATCGCTTCGCGCTGCTGCAGGCGGGTGACTTCACCGTCAGCGCCGTGCTCGAGGGGCTGGGAACGGCCGAGCTTGCGACAACGCTCAATCCGGGTGAGCGCCGGGGAGTCGACCTGACCCTGCAAGGGGGCACCGTGGAAGAGATCACGGTCCTCGGCGAGGCGCCGCTGGTGTCGAAGTACGAGACCGGCGCGATCAGCGCCCTCAAGTCGGAAGTGGTCGAGAACGCCGCCTTCGCCACCCGCGCCTACAATGCCACCATCCGCGCGCTGCCGGGAGTGGTGAACATCGGTCAGTTCGACACTTCTCCCGCGATCAACGGCGGCATTCAGAACGAGACGCAGGTCCTGGTCGATGGCGTGGACACCTCGAACACCAGGCGGCTTGGGGAGGCGCGCCTGATCATGCCGGCGTCGGCGTTGTCGGAGACCAGTGTCGAATCGATGGGCTTCGGCGCCGAGTACGGCCGGGCCTCCGGCGGCATCATCAACTCGACCGTCAAAACCGGCACCAACGAGTTTCACGGCGATGCTCTCTACGTCGGCCAGAATCCGAAGTGGAGAGCGGTGAACCAGTTCGGGCTGGAGCGGCCGGACGAGCAGATCCCCAGCTACGAGGCGTCGCTGGGCGGGCCCATTTTCCGCGAAAAGGCGTGGTTCTTCGCCGCTCACGCCGAGCTGAGCGACAACCTGCTGGACCAACTGGCGAGCGGCGAAATAGCCGACATCAGTCGCACATCGGTGCCGCGCATCCTCAAGCTCAACTACCAGCCCAACGATCGGCACCAGTTGGCGGGGACGTGGATCGATTCGCGCGGCGAGGGCATCGCGGCACCTTTTCGCACCGGTGACCTCAGAGCCATCACGAACCGTCCCCTCTACGCCAACGTACTGACTGCGAGCTGGAGCTTCGCCGCGACGAGCTCGACCTTCATCGAGGTCAAGGTGTCCGAGCGCAAGGATCTCTTCCCTCGCACTCTCAAGTACCCCAAGGATCCGGACGACCTCTGCCCCGAATGCTCCGACAATCCGGTCGACAACAACTTCCGCTACCGCGATCTGGCGCATGCTCGCGCCGCTCGCTTCAATGGCGTGACGAGCGGGAACGGAATCGGCTTCAACGACTTCCCTCGCGACACGGCCCATGGCTCGGCGACTCTTTTCAAGGGGCGCAACGAGATCAAGTTCGGCATCGACATCCAGGACATCGCGTTCACCAACTACGGCAACGTGGGCAAGGAGTATCGAGGCCGGAACTTCTGTCTTGAGTGCCCCGGAGGCTACGTGACACCGCAGCGCGTGCGGATCTTCCAGGAGTCCCTGCCGTCCCACAGCGAGGGTGTCGAGAGCTCGGCCTATGTGCAGGACCGGCTCGACGTCGGTGATCGCTGGAGCCTCCACATGGGCGTGCGCTACGACGCCGAGACAATCGACAACGACGTCAGCACGCGGGTCCACGATTCCGACAACCTGGCGCCGCGTCTGACGGTGGTCTACGACGTCAATGCCGACGGCACGCTGCTGGTTCGCGGCAGCGTCGGACGCTACTACCAGAACATCGGCCTGGACTTCGCCTTTCGCGAGTTCAGTGTGCTACCCACCGGGCAGCAGAGCTTCGACGAGTACAACTGGAATCCCGCCACCCAGCGCTACGACCGCTTCCGCCTGAGCAGGAGGCCGGCGGGCGAGACCCAGACCCTGCAGCCGGTCGACCACCCGTACAAGGATCAGGTTGCGTTGGGCGTGGACTGGCAGATCTCGAGCAACTGGGTCTTCAAGTCGAACGTGGTGATGCACGAGACCAAGGACATCTTCTTTGGCAACGACCAGTTCACCGCTGACGGCATGGACGTCGTGCGCGTGGTGCGCAACTGGCCCGGCGCCTTCCGCGAATACGAAGCCCTCAGTCTCGAGCTCAATCGCAGATTCCGCAACGGTTGGGCGCTTCGCTCCAACCTGACCATCGGCGAGGCCACAGGAAACGCGGCAAACGCAAACTCCGCCAACAACCTCTTCGAGGGCCTCGGCGGTATCGAGCTGCCGAATCAAGAGGTGCAGGACGCGGGTATCCCACCTGGCGGAACCGACGTCACCACCAGATTCCGGGATGGGCGGCTGAGTCACGATGTCGATCGGATGAACATCGTCGCCATGAAACGCCTGGATTTCGGCAATCACGCCCTGACACTGGGTGGCTTCCTGGCAACGACCACCGGCAGGTACTTCGGCCGGTCTGCTTCCACTACCGTTGCGCATCCGGTGACCGGTGTCGAGATCGACACCGTGACATTCACCACGCCGCGGGACGGCCAGCAGTTGGGGGACATCTTTACTCTCGACCTGTCGGCCATGTGGTCTTTCCCGATTCGTGGCCAATGGGAAGGGCAGCTCGGCTTCGAGGTCGCCAACGTCACCGACGAGCAGAAGGTGCTCGAGATCGATACGAATACCCTCGAGCCCATCAACTCGCTCGCGGCCTGGCAGTTGCCGCGCGAGCTTCGAGTCAAGGTGGGGTTCCGCTTCTGAGCGCGTCGAGGGACAGTGGGCTTCGTTGAGATTCCCAGACACCGGCGGCCCAGCCGCCGGTGTCTTTCTTTTGGACAAGTGCTTTCTCGACGAGAAGTGCTCAAGCGCCTGGGGCTCGGCGCCCTGGCCGCGGGCTGTGCAGGCGGTGAAGAGCCGCGTCCTGGAGGCCCGAACGTCCTCATGATCTCGATCGACGACCTGAACGACTGGATCGGCGTCCTCGACGGTCACCCGCAGACGCTCACGCCGAACATCGACGCGCTCGCCGGGCGCGGCGTCACCTTCCGGCGAGCCTACTGCCAGGCGCCCGTCTGCAACCCCTCCCGGGCGAGTCTGATGACCGGCAGGCGCCCGACGACATCGGGGTGTTATCGCAACGGAGACGTCTGGCGCGACGCCATGCCGCGGGCCGTGACTCTGCCGCAGCACTTCATGCAGCACGGCTACGAAGCGATCGGCGGGGGCAAGACGTTTCACCAATCGCAGAATGACGCCGCGTCGTGGCACTACTACAACAGCTTCCGTGGCTTTCTGTGGGCCCCCGGCTACCCCGTGAGCGGGCTCGACCGCCTCAACCTCGACTGGGGCGCCCTCGACGTCGACGACGAAGAGACGACCGATACCCAGCTCGCCAACTGGGCGGCTGAGTACCTGTCGAGAGATCACTCCAGGCCGTTCTTCCTCGCCTGCGGTTTCTATCGCCCGCACCTGCCGTTCTACGCGCCAAGGAAGTACTTCGACAAGTTCCCCGAGGCCGAGATCGAGCTGCCGCCCTATCTCGAGAACGACCTCGACGACGTGCCTGAGTCCGCGCCCTCGGAACTCGGATTGGGCCACCACGAACTGGTGACGGCGGCCGGGCAGTGGAAGCGCGCCGTGGCGGCCTATCTGGCGTGCATCAACTACGCCGACGCGAACGTGGGGCGCGTGCTGAAGGCGCTCGACGAAGGGCCGCACGCCGAGAACACGGTCATCGTCCTGTGGACCGACCACGGCTGGCAGCTCGGCGAGAAGAACCACTGGAGCAAGTTCACACTATGGGAGCGCTCCTGCCGGGTGCCGATCATCTTCGCCGGCCCCGGGGTCGAGGCCAGGGGAGAATTCTGCGACCGGACCGCCGAGCTGCTGGACATCTACCCCACCCTGGCGGATCTCGCCGGGCTGCCCGAACGCGAGGAGCTGGACGGCGAGAGCCTGCGGCCGCTGCTCGAGGATCCCGAAGCGGAGCGGGATCGCCCCGCGATCACCTCCGAGGCGCCGGACAGGAGCTCGATTCGCACCGAGCGCTGGCGCTACACCACTTATCCCGACGGTGAAGAGCTCTACGACCACGACCACGATCCGAACGAGTGGCGCAATCTGGCGAACGTCCCCGAGCACGCCGGCACGAAGCAGCGGCTGCGGGCCATGCTGCCGCGGAACCCTTCCCGCAAGAAGGTGCTGCAGGTCGTCGACCTGCCCGAGGAGCAGCGTCGCTTCACCGAACTCCTGCCGGGTCGCCTCGACAGGCTCCCGGGTCGCTCCCAAAGGGCAGGCGCGGCGAACGACGTCGGGCTCGAACCCGCGCCGCCCTAGCGCGGCAGGAAACTGGGTGCGCCGGCCTAACATCCGACCGCCCGAAGACGGGCGCTCGGACTGTGACGCGGCTGGCGCGAGGACGCGCCAGCCGGGTTCTGGCCGGCATTCGGCGCACCGCGCCGGCTTCTGGACTCCTGCCGCGCCGCCCTAGCGCGGCTTGCCTGGTCTAGCCGACGTCGGCGGCGCAGCGAAAGCCCATGTGTCCCGCCGCGCTGTCGGGCGTGTTGTGGGTGCGGGCCGACAGGCGGTAGCGACTGCAGTAGGAGACATGGCAGAGGTACGACCCGCCCCGGGTGACGCGTGCCGTGCCGGCAGCAGGACCTCGCGGATTGCGAGTGCCCGGCGCGGCGGAACTGGGGCTCCACCAGTCGGCGCACCAGTCCCAGACGTTGCCGCAGACGTTGTAGAGACCGAAGCCGTTGGGCTCGAACGCATCGACCGGGCAGGTGCCGCGATGGCCGTCGAGCCCGAGATCGCGTTTCGGAAAGCTGCCCTGCCAGACGTTGCAGCGATGCTCGCCATCGGGCTCGAGCTCGTCGCCCCAGGGCTGAGCGGTCTGCTCCACTCCTCCGCGAGCCGCGAACTCCCACTCCGCCTCGGTCGGGAGCCGGCATCCCGCCCACGCGCAGTACGCCACAGCGTCGTGATGCGACACCTGGACGACGGGATGGTCCTGACGCCGGGCGATCGACGATCCCGGTCCCTCGGGATGACGCCAGTCGGCGCCGCTGATCTTGCACCACCAGCCGGCGCCCGGCAGACGGTCCTCGATCGCCGTGCGTCGGAGCCTGCGCGACAGGCGACCCTCGAAGACGAAGGACCAGCCCAGCCGCTCGCTGTCGGTCCGGTAGCCGGTCGCGTCGACGAAGGCGGCGAAGTCGGCGTTGGAGACGGCGCAGGCGTCGATGCGGAACGGATCGACGAAGATCTCGCGGACCGGGGTCTCGCCGTCGCCCGGTATGGCATCGGCCGAGTCGGTGCCCATGAGGAACCGGCCGCCGTCGAGACGGACCATGTCGCGGCCGTTCGGTCCCGCGGTCGGCGCCGGTCCCGAGGCCGGCGCCGCGCCGCGGGCCGGCCGCTCGGAATCACGCGACGGAGCGCAGCAGGTCATGGAGCCCGCACGATTCGGAGCTCCCTCAACCAGCGTAGAGGCGCTCGGCGACGGCGGTCAGCTCCCTGACGATGCCCGAGTTGCCGGTGTCGTCGATCACGTTGTGGAACTCTCCCGGATCGGCCTCGAGGTCGTACAACTCCGAGCGCGCCCAGCTCAGGTAGTTGAGCTTCCACTTGCCGGTGCGCACCATCAGGATAGGCGGCTTGCCGACGTAGCGGTCGTCCTCCGTGAAGCTGCGATGGCAGAAGTAGTACTCCGAGTAGGCGTGCTCACGCGGCGTGTACGCCCCGCCCTGGACCAGGGACGCGAAGCTCCGGCCGTCGATCCCGGAGGAGGGGCTCCCCAGCCCGCACAGCTCCGTGAGGGTCGGGAGCAGATCGGTGTGCTCGATGAGCTGAGTGCGGGCCGTTCCGGCTTCCATCCGGTCCGGCATCCGCACGATCAGCGGCACGCTGACGCTCTGCTCGTACATGTTGTGCTTGGTCCACGTGCGGTGCGCGCCGGCCATCTCACCGTGGTCCGAGGTGTAGACGACCACCGTGTTCTTGTCGAGCCCCAGCTCGCGCAACGTGTCGAACACCCGCCCGACGTTGGCGTCCGTCTGGGAAATGTTGCCGTAGTAGCCGCGGATCGCGTCACGCAGGTCGTCGTCCTTTTGGTCGTACCAGCCACGCTGCCTGGAGCGAATCAGGTGCCCCTCGAAGCCGTCCTCCAGCTCCCGGTCCGAACGCTCCGGCAGACTGAGAGTGATTCCGTCGTACATGTCCCAGTACTGCTTCGCCGGAACCAAGGGCGTATGCGGCATGTAGAACGACGTCCACAGGCAGAAGGGGCGGTCCTTGTTCTCGCGCAGGAAGGCGACCGACTCCTCGGCGAAGAAGGTGTCGGGGAAGTACCGCTCCGGCAGGGTCGAGGCGGAGCCGCTCAGCCCGGTCGCGTACCCGCCGTCCGCGGGGTAGCCCACGTATTGATCATCTCGAAACGCCTGCTGCTCGGCCTGGGTAAGCCGTTTGTCGTGATCGGGGCGATGGAGCCTGTGGTCGAAGCCGTGCCGCCGGGTCTCGTCGACGAAGTGCATCTTGCCGATCGCGCCGGTGACGTAGCCGTGATCCTTGAAGTAGTGGGCGACCGTGCGCGCCTCGTTGGGCAGCGGGTCCCGCAGGATCCTCGCCCCGTGCCTGCAGGGGTGAAGACCGGTGACGATCGACCCGCGGGAGGGGACGCAGACGGGCGCGTTGCAGTAGGCGCGGTCGAAGCGGACGCCGTCCGAGGCGATCTCGTCGATGTGGGGCGTCTGCGCTTCGCCGCTGCCGTAGCAGCCGGTCGCGGCGGTCTGGTGCTGATCGGAGCACAGGAAAAGCAGATTCGCCCGGTTCGTCTTCGCGAAGCTGAAGGCGGCCCCCACGGCGGACCCCACCGACGCTGCGGCGACGCTCTTGACTGCCTGTCGTCGTGTGATCATGATGGTCAGAATCCTAACGCAGATGGAGAAACGGGCCATGACGACGCACCGCTTCGGGACCGCCGCCCTCGCTGTCGCCCTGGGAGCGCTGACGTCGCTTCCGGTGCAGGCAGCGGAGCCGCCGAACATCCTCTGGATCATCGTCGACGACATGTCGGCCAATCTCTCTTCCTACGGAGAGACGGCGATCGAGACGCCGCATCTCGATCGCCTGGCAAGCCGGGGAGTGCGATTCACGAATGCGTACGTCACGGCGCCGGTCTGTTCGCCCAACCGCTCGGCGTTCATTACCGGGATGTACCAGACTTCCATCGGCGCTCATCACCACAACAGCAGCCAGGGGGAGCTGAAGATCCACCTGCCTCCCGGCATCCGGCCGATCCCCGAGCTGTTCCAGGAAGCCGGCTACTACACCGCGATCACCGGCTGGCCCAACACGGATCGAGCCACCATAGGAAAGACGCACTACAACTTCGAGTGGGACCCGGCCATCTACGACGGTCCCGACTGGAGTCAGCGTCAACCCGGCCAGCCCTTCTTCGCCCAGGTTCACCTCCCCGGCGGAAAACACCGCGGCCGATCGCTCGAGTCGTTCCGGCAGATCAGCGATCGGGTCGAGAAGCTGCTGGGGAGCAGGACCGATCCCTCCATGGTGGAGCTTCCCCCGTACTACCCGAACGATCCGGTCCTGCTGGCGGACTGGGCGGCCTACCTCGACTCGGTTCGGCTGACGGACAAGTTCGTCGGCGACGTCATCGAACGGCTCGAAGACGAGGGCGACCTCGAGGACACGGTCGTTCTCTTCATGACCGACCACGGAATCAGCCATGCCAGGGGGAAGCAGTTCCTCTACGACGAAGGGCTGCACGTGCCCCTGGTCATCGCCGGACCGACGATCGAGCCCGGGCAGGTTCGCGACGACCTCGTGGAGCACATCGACATCGCGGCCCTTTCGCTCGCACTCGCCGGAATCGAGATTCCCGACCACATGCACGCGCGCGACATCCTCGCCCGGGACTACCAGAAGCGGACAGCGATCTTCGCCGCCCGCGACCGCTGCGACGAGACGGTCGACTACATCAGAGCGCTGCGGACGACGCGCTTCAAGTACATCCGCAACTTCCTGCCCAACCGCCCCCATCTGCAACCCAACCTCTACAAGGACGGAAAGAGCATTGTCATCGCGCTGCGGGAGGCTCATGCTGCCGGGACGTTGAACGAGACGCAGCAGCTTCTCTTCGCTCCCACTCGTCCCGCGGAGGAGCTCTATGACCTGTCGGACGACCCGTTCGAAGTCCGGAACCTGGCCGGCGATCCGAAGCACCAGGCGCAACTGAAGAAACTCAGGAAGCGCATGGACGATTGGATCGAGCGCACGAACGACCATGGCGCGGAATCAGCAGCCATGTACGACAGCGAAATGGCCGCGTACTCCGCGCGCGTGAGCGCGAACCCCGAATCGGCTGCCATCCTCAGCCGCAACATCGCCCTGATGAAGCGCTGGGCGGCCGAGGGCAGGTAACTCAGTCGAACAGGCCGCTGGGCGAAGTCTTCGCGCCCGTGAAGTCCGGCCCTTCTTCACGCCAGCCGTTGAAGATCTTCTCTCCCATCAGGCGGGCAAACCGGGGCTCGTCGGCATAGCGCTCGAACACCTCGGGATACCGGGTATCGCCGCGTCGCTCCTGTGTCGAGAGGTGAGGCCGGCAGAAATAGGCTGCGAGATTGATCCGCGCGCCAGGCAACTCGCGTCGCCAGCCGCCGTGCCACGAGTTGCCATGCCAGATCGCGGCATCTCCCGGATTGAGGTCCATGGTTACGGCGCCTCGCGGCACCGTCCACTCGAGGGCGTCCAGCTCTTCCCGATCGAGCTTCTTCGCCATGATCGCCGGAACGGTCTCATTGCCCGCCATCCAGTTCTCGTGAGCCGTGGGCTGGCGCTGCTTTCGATGGCTGCCCGGGAAGAGCACCAGCGCGCCCGCTTCCCGGCTGTAGGGCGTCAGCGCGTAGTTGCAGTTGGCGACCAGGGACGTCTCGGTCATGCCGACCCGAACCCCATCGGCGTGCACCGACAAAGGCATGCCGCCGGGCCCACGAAAGTGACTCCCCATGGAAGACAACACGCAACTCTCACCAAGCAGATACGTGATCATCGCGAGCGGCTTCGGCTCCAGCAGGATCTCGGGGAAGACCGGATCCTCGAAGATCAGGTAGTGCTGATACGCCATGCCGCTGAAGTCGTCGGACGTGGCCGTGTCGGGATCGATTCTCTTGCCCGTCGTCCTTTCGACGCGCCGCAGGATGGCCGCCTTGGCGCGCTCGATCCGGTCTTCGGACAGCACGCCAGGGAGCACCGTGTACCCCTTGGTCTCGAGCTCGAGCAGGTTCTCGTTGAGACCGAGCTCCGCGATGTTTGCCAGCACGCGCTCGCGTGCCTCGTCGTCCTTGCCGGTCATATGGGCGACTCTACAACTGCTACGGTGTGAAGGAGGAGGAGCCAATGAGAGAGAAGTTCGTAGCCCTTCTGCTCGCCACTGTCGTGTCCTCCCCGGCAGTCTCGGAATCCCCCAACATCGTCATCCTGCTCGCCGACGACCTCGGCTGGACGGGGACCTCGGTGCAGATGGACGAGCGCGTCCCCGGCTCGAAGAGCGACCTCTACCGCACACCCAATCTCGAGCGCCTGGCGTCGCAGGGCATGCGTTTCTCCAACGCCTACTCTCCGGCGCCGAACTGCTCGCCGACCCGCATGTCGATTCAAACGGGGAAGACCGCTGCACGGCTCGGAGCCACCGACATCATCGACGTCGTGCCCGACGAGACCGGGCGCGCGGTGTACCAGTTCTTCTACGACGACTTCTACCGCAACAAGCCGATGCACGTGCCGCTCCCGATCTCCGATCTGGCCGATGAGGAGCTGACGATCGCAGAGTTTCTCAAGCAACAGGACTCGCGTTACGTCGCAGGCCACATCGGCAAGTGGCACATGGGCGGCGGCTCGCCGGCTCGTCATGGCTACGACGAGCACGACGGCCTCACGACGAACGCGCCCGGAAGGCAGGGCATGCCCGACCCCAAGCGCACCGGTGAGATCACCGAACGATCTCTCGCCTTTCTGGAGAAGCACGGGGCGTCTGGGCACCCTTTTCTACTGCAGATCTCCTACTACGCTGTCCACACGCCCGTCCTGGCGAAGCCGGAGACGGTTTCGCGCTATCACGGCTATTCGAGCGTCATTCACTCGAACAACACCTACGGCGCAATGACGGACGAGCTGGACCAGAGCGTCGGCAGGATCCTCGACAGGATCGAAGCTCTCGGCATCGCCGACGATACCTATGTCATCTTCACCTCCGACAACGGCGGCGAATCCGACCGCCCCGTGACCAGCAACGTGCCGCTGTCGATGGGCAAGACGCATGTGTGGGAAGGCGGCATTCGAGTACCGCTCATCGTGCGGGGTCCCGGTATCGCCGCGGGTAGCCAGAGTCACGTGCCGGCCATCGGCTACGACTTCCTGCCGACGATCGCCGAGTGGCTGGGTGCGGGAGATCGGCTTCCCGACCAGCTCGATGGCGGCAGTCTGGCCGGCGTGCTGGCAAACGAAGGAGTCGGCGAGGTCGATCGGCGTACGGAGCCTCTCATCTGGTACTACGGCGCCTATCGCAACATGAAGCACGTCACGCCTCAGACAGCGATCCGTCTCGACCAACACAAGCTGATCCGCGAGCTGGAGTCCGGGCGCGAGGTCCTCTACGACCTCGATCTGGATCTCGCGGAGACCACCGACCTCAGCCGGTTTCGTCCCGAGGTCGCCCGCCGGCTCTCCCGCTTGCTCGACGACTATCTCGCCAGCGTGGATCTCGAGCTGCCAACGCCGAATCCCGAGTACGATCCAGCCAGGGACACGGGACTGATCTCGGTTGGCGGGACCGGCTCGCCTTGAGCGGCGAGCGGCTCTCGCGACGGGAACTGCTCGGGGGCCTGGGGCTCGGCGCCCTGGCCGCGGGCTGCGCGGGCAGTCGAGAGCCGCGCGCCGCTGGCCCGAACGTCCTGATGATCTCGATCGACG
Organism: Acidobacteriota bacterium; assembly: GCA_026707545.1. Taxonomy (NCBI): domain Bacteria; kingdom Pseudomonadati; phylum Acidobacteriota; species Acidobacteriota bacterium. The sequence goes on from JAPOWR010000003.1 coordinate 56,240, forward strand.
ATCTGAACGACTGGATCGGCATTCTCGACGGACACCCGCAGACGCTCACGCCGAACATCGACGCGCTCGCCGGGCGCGGCGTCACCTTCCGGCGGGCCTACTGCCAGACGCCCGCCTGCAACCCCTCCCGGGCGAGCCTGATGACCGGCCGGCGCCCGACCACCTCGGGCTGCTACGGCAACGGGGACGTCTGGCGCGACGCCATGCCGCTGGCCGTCACCCTGCCGCAGCACTTCATGCAGCACGGCTACGAAGCGATCGGCGGCGGCAAGACGTTTCACCAGAGCCAGAACGAGACCGCGTCGTGGCACTACTACCACAGCTTCCGCGGCTTCCTGTGGGCCTCCGGCTACCCCGTGAACGAGCTCGACCGCGGTGGCTTCGACTGGGGTTCCCTCGACGTCGACGACGAAGAGACGACCGACACCCAACTCGCCAACTGGGCGGCTGAGTACCTGTCGAGAGATCATTCCAGGCCGTTCTTCCTGGCCTGCGGCTTCTATCGCCCGCACCTGCCGTTCTACGCCCCGAAGAAGTACTTCGACAAGTTCCCCGAGGCCGAGATCGAGCTGCCGCCTTACCTCGCGAACGACCTCGACGACGTGCCGGAGTCCGCGCCCACGGAGCGCGGTCTGGAAGACCACGAGCTGGTGACGGCGACGGGGCAGTGGCGGCGCGCCGTGGCGGCCTATCTCGCGTGCATCAACTTCGCCGATGCGAACGTGGGGCGGGTGCTGAAAGCACTCGACGAGGGGCCGCACGCCGGGAACACGGTCATCGTCCTGTGGACCGACCACGGCTGGCAGCTAGGCGAGAAGAACCAGTGGCGCAAGTACACGCTCTGGGAGCGCTCCTGCCGCGTGCCGATCATCTTCGCCGGCCCCGGGATCGAGACGAAGGGAGAATTCTGCGACCGGACCGCCGAGCTGCTCGACATCTACCCCACCCTGGCGGACCTCGCCGGGCTCCCCGGGCGCGAGGACCTCGACGGCGAGAGCCTGCGGCCACTGCTCGAGAATCCCGAGGCCGTGTGGGATCACCCCGCGATCACCTCCGACGCGCCGGACAGAAGCTCGATCCGCACCGAGCGCTGGCGTTACACCACCTATCCCGACGGCGAAGAGCTCTACGACCACGACAGCGATCCGAACGAGTGGCGCAACCTGGCGAACCTCCCGGAGCACGCCGAAACGAAGCAGCGGCTACGGGCCATGCTGCCGCGGAACCCTTCGCGCAAGGAGGTGCTGCAGGTCTCCGATCAGCCCGAGGAAGAGCGCCGCCTCACCGAGCTCCTGCCGGGCCGCTCCCACCGGGCCGGCGCGGCGAACGACGTCGGGCTCGATCCGGCCCCGCCCTACTAGCGCGGCAGGAACTGGGTGCGCCGGCCTGACATCCGACCGCCCGAAGACGAGCGCTCCTGCCCCTGGGCAGGTGACAGCGGCGCTACCGCGGTGAGAGTCCCCAGGATCGCCGGGAGAAGGAGTCGAGGAGGTCGCACGGTCACTCGTAGTCTGCCTGGTTCAACGACACGGAGATCATCTCCTCGTCGTTTCTGATGTAGATGTGCTTGTTGGCGTAGGCCGGGTGAACCCAGCTCACGTAACGCAGTTCCCGCCGGTTGCCGGGTCTCGACGTGGGGGTGATGAGGTGCGTTCGGCTGATCTCTTCGTAGCCGGCAGGGCTCAGTCTGGCGATGATCAGGTCGCCGCGATCGTTGTTGATGAAGACCCGGTCGCCGTTCTGGACGAGGAACCCGGAGACCCAGCGCCGTCGTTCTCCGGTCGCTTCCTGCGTTTCCCAGAGACGCTCGCCGGTCTCGGCGTTCAGGCCGCGCAACTGGCCGTAGCTGCAGATACCGTAGATGGTCCCTCCATCGATGATCGGCGTCGCCAGCACGGCGTGCAACCCGTCGGTCTGAATCTCGCTGTTGCTCGAGCCCTTCCAGGCGACGGTGGCGCCGGGCCTGTCCTGGTCGAGCGTCAGCATCAGGGGTCCGTCGTAAAACGTTGTGAAGAACAGTTGAGACCCGACCTGCACCGGTGTCGCGACGGTCATCGCGCCGCCGACCGTGTAGGGCTGCCGCCAGTAGAACTCGCCGTTGGTCGGATCGAGGGAGACGACTTCTTCCGGGTTCCAGACGATGAGCTGACGCGCTCCGCCGGCCTCGACGATGATCGGTTGCGCGACGCCAAGGTCCGCTTCGCTGTCCAGCGCGCGCCAGAGCTCCTCACCGGTCATCTTGTCGAACGCGACGACCCGCGCGTTCTCCGGGCCGCCGACGAAGCAGATGAGCCGCGGGCCATCGACCAGCGGCGCGCTGGCGAAGCCCCAGTCGAACCCCCACTGCAAGCGGTCGACGCCGTAGTCCTCGGCGTAGTCCTTTCGCCAGAGGAGCGCGCCGGTTTCGACGTCGAACGCCGACAGGACGCCCGTGCGCCCCAGGGTGTAGACGCGGTCTCCATCGACCGTCGGGGTCGCGCCGGGGCCTGTTTCCCACTGGATCCCCGCGTAGTCGGCCTCCCATGCTTGACTCCACAGGATGCGACCGGTCGCCTCATCGAGCGCGAGCGCCCGCTCGGTTCCGCGCATGCCGTGCGTGGCTTCGAAGTCGGTGATGAAGACGCGGCCGTCGGCCACGGCGGGGCCCGCGAACCCTGCCTTGATCGGGGTCCGCCAGAGCGCCTTCAGGCCATCGGCGGGGAACTCATCCAGGATCCCGGTCTCGTGCCAGACGCCGAGGCGGCCCTTGCCTCGGAACTCCGGCCAGTCGTCGGCACGTAGCTCCGTCGCACCCACCAGGATGGATGCGACGCACGCAAGCGCGACCGTGAGTCTTCTGGCCATACGCGGCTCCCTACCTGTTCGCCAGTTCGTCATAGATCGCTTCGACGTTCGCTCTCGCGTGTTCCATGCCGTAGTCCTTGTAGCGCTCAGGCAACTCGAGGGTCGCCGCCGCTTCCTCGACGCTCAGGCCGGCTCGGAATGCTCTTTCCGCCGCCGCCAGAAAGTCGCGGTTGAAGTCGGCGTACTCCTTGAGATCGTCCCACGTCATGAACCCCGCCCAGGGACGGTTCACACCTGTCTCCCGGCGACCCCGCCCGGCGTACGTCACGGGAGGCTGGCCGTGGCCGGTGATCACGATCCTCACGCCCGGGATCCCGGCGACCGCCTTCGCCAACGTGTCGGGAAAGGCCACGCCGCTCCCGCCGTTCTGCGTATCGATGACCGGCGTCGCTTTCGAAGGAAACAGGCCTCCCAGGTACGCCACTCCCTTGGCGGGGAAGACGACGATGACATCGCCATCGGTGTGGGCCGGGCCGAAGTGGTACAGCTCGATGCGATCGATGTCCTCGAGCAGCGAGAACCGGTCGGTGAACGTCTTTGTGGGCAACCCCGCCGCGTCCGCACTCGAGTAGAGGTCCATCCGGGCCATGTTCGCCCGGGTGTTCTCGTGCGCCACGATCAAGGCGGCGGCCCCGAACTCGCCGTTGCTGCCGGCGTGATCCGGATGCGCGTGGGTGTTGATGATCGTCGTCACCGGGAGATCCGTCACCCCGTCGAGGGCGTCGCGCACCGGCTGGCCCCAGCCCGGGGGCTTCGTGTCGATCAACACCACGCCGCCGTTGATCTCATCGATGAGCGCCAGCGAGTTGGCGCCGCCGCCCGACAGGTGGTAGAGGGTGTCCATCACGCCCAGGGTGTCGATCCGGACCGTCTTCGGCTCCTGCGCCCTACCGGCCCCTGGGACTGCCGCAAGTGCCGCCAGTGACAGAGCCACGAGCCTCACGTCCCGTCTCACGCACCGTTTCATCAGCTTCCTCCCCAGGGTAGGTGTGGCAAGGTAGCAAATGATGTCCACAGACAGCTCGATGGATCGGCGCCGCTTCCTGGAAGGAGCGGTGGTGACGGCGGGCGCTTGCCTGGGAGTGGGTTCGGCGCGGGCGGCGACAGGCGCCGACATCGTGTCGCCCTCCGACTTCGCCCACCTGGCGGTGAGAGTCGGCGACCTGAAGGAGGCAGTGGCCTTCTACGACACCGTCCTTCGTTGCCGTCCCCACCACGTCGCCAGCCGGCCGGACGCGCCTTCGCGCGGCGGCGCCTGGTGCTCCTACGACATCGAGCACCATCGCGTCTCGATCTTCGGGCGAGGCGGCAAGCCCGTGCCCGAAACCGGTCTTCTCGGCTGGGACCGCTTCACCTTCAGCTACGACTCCCTCACCGAACTCGGCGCGAACTACCACGCGCTGAAGGCAGGGGGAATCGAGCCACGCGCGGCCAGACGCTACGGCGACAGCGTTTCACTCCTCTACACCGACCCCAGCGGCAATCGCATCGAGATGCTCCTCGACCGATTCGATCGAATCGAGGACCTCGAGCCCTACCTGGGGGAAGCGGCAGGTCCGGAGAAAGCCGCCGGAGTCGACTTCGATCCGGCCAGTCTGCCGGCTCCGGGCGGTGCGGCGTCCGCGGAGACCGAAACCGTCGCACCCTCCGAACTTGTCCACACCGTCATTCGCACCAGGCAACTGGAGCCCATGGTCGACTGGTACGTGCGGGCGCTCGGCTGCGAGGTCGCCGAACGCAGCGAGACGCTGGCCCTGCTCCGCTTCGACCACCGCCTTCTGCGCATCCTGCTCGTCGAAGACAGGAAGCGAGAGCGCGGCGCCGGCAACCAGGGCTACGACCACTTCGCCTTCGAGTACAGAACCATGGACGAACTCGTCGTGCGTACCTATGCCCGACTCAAAGAGAGTGGCGTCAAACCCTACTGGTGCACCAACCACGGCATGACCACCTCGATCTACTACACCGACCCCGACGGCAACAGGGTCGAGACGCAGGTGGACAACTTCCCCACGAAGGCAGAGGGGCTGGCCTACATCAGGGGCCCCGACTTCGCCCGCAACCCGGTCGGCATCGACTTCGACCCCGACGAGATGGTCGACAAGGTACGCGGCGGCGCGTCCTACGAAGAGATGCACCATCGCGTCGAAGGACCACGCACGACCCCGCCGCCGCGTCCCCAAGAGGGCGTGCACTACTAGGAGCCAGCCCAGAAACGTGCGCGCCCTAGGTCAGGATTGCAGCGAGACGCGCCAGGACCTCATCCATGGTCTGCTCGGGGACGGATTCGAGGCGTTTCCCGTTCCGGGCGGCGAGATCCAGGGTGCGCGGCTGGTCGCAACGGATCACTCCGACCGTTCGTGTACCCGCGTCGTCGAGCGAGACCGCAAAGCCGCGCTGGCGCGCGAAGTTCCCACCTGTAGTGATCGGAAGAACGACCGGCGTCCTGGTCAGCGCGTTGAAGCGCGCGGGCGACACGATCAGAACCGGTCTCGTCCCCCGCTGTTCATGCCCCGCGGTGGGATCCAGGCTGACGAGCCAGATCTCACCGCGGCGCATTACAACAGTTCATTGCCGACAGGCGAGCCATCAAGCCACGCGCGATCTCCATCGTCGACCGGAGCGGTCTCGTCGCACATCGCCAGCAACTCGTCGAGCGAGTAGCTTGGGCGGCTCCGGGGCGCAACGATCAGGCGGTCGCCCTCGACACCGATGTCCACCTTGGCCCCAACAGCCAGGTTCAGGAGATCGAGAAGCACCGGCGGTACTGCGAGCATGACCGAGCCGCCTACCTTGCGGAGATTCGTGGTGTGCATATCCGCGAGTTATACCACGATATAACCTTGGGCGGAACACGTCGCTGTTGCCCCGATGCGGCAGAATCGGCCGGGATCTCCAACAGGGAGGGAGCATATGCAGGCTACACACCTGAGGCTCGGCATCGCATGCACACTGCTGATCGGCGCTTGCGCAACCGCCCCGGAAGGCGGGACTGAGCCTGGATCTGAAACAGAAACGGCTTCGGCAGCGGAACCCGTTCCAAGCTACTCGCCCGAGTCGCGCGATCTCGCCCAGGCGGACATCGAGCGCATGATGGAGGAGCTCTCCAACTGGGGCCGCTGGGGCGACGACGACCAGCTCGGGGCGGCCAACCTGATCACCCGCGAGAAGCGCCTCGAAGCGCTGGCCCTGGCGACGGAGGGCATCTCCGTCTCACTCGCCCATCCGCTGATCATCGAGCAGGCCGTCGACGTGCCACTGCCGTTCGAGCGCGCGATCCTGGCGCTTCCCGATCCCGACGAGGAGCCCGCGTTCCGCGGCGGCGTCAGCGATCGCTACGAGATCAGCTACCACGGCTACTCGCACAGCCACATCGACGCCCTGTGTCACATCCTCTACAAGGGGAAGATGTACAACGGCTACTCGCAGGACACGGTCACCGAGGAGGGCTGCACGCGGTCTTCGATCTTCAACCTCCGGGGCGGCATCGTCACGAGGGGCATCGTGTTCGACATCCCCCGCCTGAAGGGCGTGCCGTATCTCGAGCCGGGGACGCCGATCTACACCGAAGACCTCGAAGCTTTCGAGGAGATGGCCGGGCTCCGCGTCCGTGCCGGCGACGCCGTCTTCATCCGCACCGGCCGCTGGGCACGGCGCGCCGAACTCGGACCCTGGGCCGTGTCGCAGAACGCGGCCGGCCTCCATGCCTCGACGATGCCCTGGGTTCGCTCGCGCGACATCTCCTTCATCGGCTCCGATGCCGCGCTCGACGTCGTCCCATCGCAGGTGGAGGGCGTCGACCTTCCGGTTCACACCCTCACGATCGTCGCCATGGGCATCGACATCTTCGACAACCAGGACCTCGAGGCCGTCGCCGAAACGGCGGCCGAGCTGGGTCGCTGGGAGTTTCTGCTCGTGGCGGGGCCGCTGGCCGTCGAGACCGGAACCGGCTCGCCGCTCAACGCACTGGCGATCTTTTGACCACAGGAAGGAAAGAGGAAAGACGATGATCGATTTCGAGATTCCAGCAGAGACCAAGGCGGTGCGCGCCAAGGTGCGCGACTTCGTTCAGAACGAGTGCATCCCGGCCGAAGGGGGATGCACTCCCGAGAACTTCGACGAAGTGCTGGCCGAGCTGCGCAAGAAGGCGAGGTCGCAGGGGCTGTGGTGCCCCTTCATTCCGGAGGAACACGGCGGCATGGGTCTGAAGCCGCTGGCCAATGCGCTGGTCCAGATGGAGCTCGGCGAGAGCTTCCTCGGAGCGCTCTCCCTCAACACGCAGGGTCCCGACGATGCGACCATGCTGACGTTGCTCGAGAACGGCACCGAGGACCAGAAGGAGCGCTTCCTGAAGCCGCTGTTGGCGGGCGAGAAGCGCATCTGCTACTCGATGACCGAGCGAGCCGCCGGCGCGGACGCCACGGGCATGCAGACCTCGGCCGTACTCGACGGTGACAACTATGTGCTGAACGGCGAGAAGTGGTTCAGCTCCTCCGCGAGCGTCGCCGACGTCGCCCTGGTCATGGCGAAGACCGATCCCGACGTCGCCCGCCACCGGCAGTTCTCGACCTTTCTCGTCGAGCTGCCGAACCCCGGCTACAGGATCATCCGCGACATCGAGACGATGCAGCCGCACACCGAACTCGGCCTGAAACTCGGAGGCTCGCACTCGGAGATCCGCATCGAGAACCTGATCGTCCCGAAGGAGAACCTCCTCGGTGGCCGCGGCCAGGGCTTCGCGATGGGCCAGCATCGCCTCGCCTACGGGCGGCTGCGACACGGCATGCACAACGTGGCGAGGGCGCAGCGCGCACTCGATCTCGCCGTCGGCCACGCCGTGAAGCGGGTGACCTTCGGCAAGCGCCTCGCCGACCGCCAGGGGGTTCGCTGGATGCTCGCCGACTGCGCCGCCGAGCTCTACAAGGCCCGGCTCATGCTGCTCCACATCGCCTACAAGGCGGAGAACGGCATGGACCTGCGCAACGAGAACGGCATCGCCAAGGTCTTCCTCGCCAACATGGTGCACCAGGTGGTCGACACCGCGCTCCAGCTCCACGGCGCCCTGGGCTACAGCATGGACACGCCGCTGGCCGGCTGGTATCGCGCCGTCCGCGCGCAGCGTCTGGTCGACGGGCCGGACGAGGTCCATCGCTGGCGCACCGGCAAGAACGTCGTGCAGGCGTTCGAGGCGCACGGCACCTGCGCTTCGGCCTGCGGCGGCGATCTGCTTTGATCCTGACCGCTCTTGCCCTCTCGTCACTCGCCTGGGCGGAGACCACCGAGTGGTCGCGATTCCGGGGGCCGAACGGCGGGGGCGCCATCGAGGCGGGCGCCCTGCCGGTCGAAGTGGGCCCCGACCGCAACCTCCTCTGGCGGACCGAACTCCCGGCCGGCGACTCGTCGCCGGTCCTGAGCGCGGACCGGATCTTCCTGACCGCCGCGGAAGGCGAAGCGCTCTACACGATCGCCCTCGACCGCGAGACCGGATCGGAGCTCTGGCGGCGCGAGGCGCCGAGGCCGCGGACCGAGACGCTCGACAACCGCAACGGACCGGCGTCGCCGTCGCCCGTCACGGACGGCGAGCGCGTCTGGGTCTTCTTCGGCGACTTCGGCCTGCTCTGCTACACGGTCGACGGCGAAGAGCTCTGGCGCCATCCTCTCGGTCCCTTCGACAACATCTACGGCATGGGCGCCTCTCCGATCCTCGCCGCGGGCAACGTGGTCCTCGTGGTCGACCAGCAGCAGGGCTCCCACGTCCTGGCCGTGAACGCCGGGTCCGGCGAACTGGCATGGCGCACCGAGCGGCCTGCCGCCACAAGCGGCCATTCGACGCCCGTCCTCCACCATCCCGACGGCGGCGAACTCCAGGTCGTCGTGCCGGGTTCGTTCTTTCTCACCAGCTATTCGGCCGAGACGGGCGAGCGGCTCTGGTGGGTGCGCGGTCTCTCGTTCGAGATGAAATCGACCCCGGCGATCGAGGATGGCGTCCTCTTCATCAACGGCTACGCCATGCCCCTGAACGAAGAAGGGCGTCACGTCCAACTCGAGCCCTTCCCGGACATCGTCGCCGCGCACGACGGCGACGGGGACGGGATGATCTCCAGGGAGGAGGCGCCGGAGGGCCTGGTTCGCAGCTCCCTCTCCTTCTTCGATCTGGGGCGCGACGGCCGCCTCGACGAAGACGACTGGACGTACTTCCAGGCGGCGCTCGACAGCCGCAACGGAATCCTCGCCGTCGAGCTACCGAAGGCTGGCCTGCGAGGGGATCTCACGGCCAGTCACGTACGGTGGACCTATCACCGCAAGATCCCCCAGCTCCCGTCGCCCATCGTCGACGACGGAGTTCTCCTCATGGTCGACGACAGTGGCATCACGACGACGCTCCGCTCCGCGACGGGAGAGGTGATCGAGCAGAGCCGCCTCAAGGGAGCCGTTGACAGCTTCTACGCCTCGCCGATCGTGGCCGACGACAAGTTCTACCTGCTGTCGAGATCTGGCAAGCTCGTCGTGCTGCCGAACGATGGCTCTCTCGAGCCGCTGGCCGTCTCGGATCTCGACGACCTGGCGACGGCAACGCCGGCGATCGACGGAACGACGATGTACCTCCGCACACGGAGCGCACTATGGGCCTTTCAAGCGACTCAGTAGCGGCGCCGACTCGGGCGCAACACGCGGCCGGCATGGCGGCATACCAGGAAGAGGGGCTGCGCCTCGCCGCCGAGATCGGCAACCGCGGGCCGATTCGGCTGACCGACGGCGGCAGGCTCCATCCGGACATCCTGGGGGCGTTCTGGAAGCACGGATTCTACGTCTTCGAAGGAGTCATCGACGGCGACGAGTTGGCCGAGCTGCGCCGCGACGCCAACGAGATGCTGGAGCGCGCGCCGGTGGGTCCGGACGCGGAAGTGGACGCGCGAGGGCGTCCGGCCTTGGGGCTCGACTACGCCCGCCGGCCGTATCTCTTCACCAAGCCTCTGGCCGACCCCTGGGGCGGCACCGAGCTTCTCGGTGGACGCCACCCGACGCAGATGACACAGCCCCGACCTGCGGAGGACGCACCCGCGGAGGTGGTCTTCCTGATGGGTTCCATGTGCCAGGCGATGCCCTCCGGGCTGCGGCTCTATGGCCACCCGCACCTCCTCGCCATCGCCGCGGCGATCAACGGCGACGACTTCGTGCCCTTCAACGATGCGATCTTCGTCAAGCAGCCGGGTCTCGGCGGTTCCGTGTCGTGGCACCAGGACGGCGTCACCCACTGGGGTTCTCCGGACTGGGACGAAGGCATCCACGGCTTCAACTTCCAGGTGCAGCTCTATCCCACGACTCCGGCGAGCTGTCTCTGGATCGTGCCCGGCACGCACAAGCTCGGGAAGATCGACATCAAGGCGCGGGTCGAAGCGAACGGACGAAGCGAGAAGCTCCCCGGCGCCCTTCCGCTCGTCTGCAGCGCCGGCGACGTCACGATCGTCAACCGCCAGATGCTCCACGCCTCGTTCGCCAACACTTCGGCGGACCTCCGCATCTCGCTCACCTTCGGCTTCCACCGCCGCAAGTCGGTCGAGGGGCAGAAGGGCGCTCTCGGCGTCGAGGCCGACGAGGTCGTCTACGACGCCCAGCGCATCTTCGATCGCTCGTCGGTCATCGCCGTGGCGATCGACGCCCGCCGCCAGCACCGGCCCGGGGAGCCGTCGTTCGTCTACGAGCCGTTCGCCGGTCTCGAGGACGACTTCCGCTTCAACGACGAGACGTTCGAGCGGGTGATCCGCGACTACAATCTGAACGATCTGGCGATCTAGGGAGGAGGAAGCGATGTCGAAGACGATCGTGATCTACGTTGTGGGATGCGTACTGCTGCTAGGCGGCGTAGCACTCATGGTGGGAACGGGCTACATTGCCGTATCACTGGGAGTGGAGAGCCCCGTACCGGCGATCGGTGCGACCGATTTGACAGCCTTCATGGAGTTCTTCCGGCAGCTTACGTTCATTCGCATGTTCGCAGTAGCCGCGATCGGCTTCTCGGCCATCTGCTTCTGGGCCGGAAGTCAGCTCACGCCGACTCAGCAGACTTCTTTCCTGGGCCTCCTGGTTGGGGTCTTCGCGGTGATGGGCGCGATGGCGGTCGCGCAGCAGGTCGCCATCTGGAATCGTGGAACTGGATGGGCCCTCGTGGGAGTCCTGTGTGCTCTGCTGCTCACGAGCCTTGCCGCTGTCGTCTACGAGAAGGCCACGAGGCGCCGTCTAGCAAGCGCCTGAACCAACCGGCGATCTAGCCGTCCGCCGCGACGTAGTCGACGAGGCCGTTCAGCATCTCGTCGGTGGACTCCAAGCCCCAGGTGACATCGACCGTCGGGTCGGGGTTCTCGGGGTTGCCGGCCGAGTTGTCGAAGGAGGCCTTCACACGGACTCGCGTCCCGGCCGGTAGCCGGATCGGCTCGGCCAACTGGTAGGTCGTCTGCCAGTGGAAGTCGTAGTGGCTGACCCCGAGCAGGTCCCTGGTGCTGCCGTCAGGAAGCTCCGCGCTGAAGAACATGGACTTTCCGCGGTAGTGCATGTGCGGCGTGAACGCGTGAAGCAGGACGTCTTCCTCGAAAACACGGCTCGCCTCCGCTTCGTAGTTCGGGTCGCCCGCCGGGATGTTGATGCCGGCGTTCCAGACCGGCAGCGTGACCAGTTCCTTCTCGACTTCCTCGGGTTCGGCGAACCAAAGACCGATGCGGGTCCTGTCGGTCGCCGCCTCGCCCCTCGGGTGGTAGTGGAAGTCGCCGATCATCTTGCGGTCCTTCTGCAGCAGGCGGGCGGACCCCGCCGGGAACTGGTAGGGCTTGGCGCCCGCCGTCCAGGCCGCCATCCAGCTTTCCTGGTAGGCCGCGCCTTCGGCGGCCCGCCAGAGAATGAAGTGATGGAGCACCTTGCGGTCTCCCGGCTGAATCTCGATCGCGCGGATCCAGCGATCCTCCTCGAAGCCGGTCGTGATGGGCACGTCCCGAAACTCGTCCTGTCCGGCCGGCGCCACCTCGTAGGGATCGAACTCAAGCACCCAGTCCGGTTCGCCGAACGTCCACTCACCCGCGGCCTTCGGCTGCTCGTAGGCCGGTTCGTCGCCCTCGCCGCGGGGCGCGCCGTTCGTTGCCCATCGGGTGATCGCCGCGATCTCGTCGTCGCTCAGGCTGATGTCGTTGGACCACGGCCCGTAACCCGGGTCGGCGTCCCAGGGCGGCATGTCCCGGCTCTCGACCGCGCGGGCGATGGACCGGGCCCACGGCCGAACCTCGCGGTACGTGCGCAGCGACATCGGCCCGATCTCGTCGGGCTGGTGGCAGGAGACGCACCTGGCGTGGAGGATCGGCGCCACGTCGTCGACGAAGGTGGGCTGATCGATGTTGGGGCCGGCCGCGACGGCCGGCGCCACGAAGAGAATGGCGGCCGCAGCCGCCACGAGGCGGACCACGCGCGTGGCTTGGTGCATCAAGCGCTCTCCGAAGGTGTTCGGAAGGGTGGAGCTTGGGAGTGCTCAGGACAATCCTACCCCGGGGCGCGCGCCCACGCTGCTCCTGGCCTGCAGTCAGCGATACGACTTGACCGGGGGCAGCCGCGCCCCCGTCTCGCCCGGCGGCTTCTCGCCGGCGACGACCACACTTCCGCCGACGTTGCTTCGTAGTACAGTGTTTGAGACTTCCAACAGGGTTTTCCGTGCCCTCCGCTCCCGATCAAGGCGAGAGCGCACGTTTGGCCTAGCAGTTTCCATCACGCGGCCCGGCGGCGGCCCTAACAGGAAACGCCGATCAACGGGTCGCAGACTCTGGAGGGGAGAATCGTGAGAGCCACCGCCATCAGGTCCTCCATCTGGACCTTCGCCATCGCCATCTGCACATGGCCGCTTCTGGCCGACGGACCGCAGACATCGACCATCGACGGCACGATAACCGACGCCCAGGGTGACGGCCTGCCCGGTGTCACCGTGACCCTGACCGGCCCTCAGAACACGAGGAGCGAGATCACCGATGCCAACGGCGACTATCGCTTCGCCCTTCTCCAGTCGGGTAGCTACATGGTCACCGCCGACCTCGAGGGCCTGGGCTCGGTCGAGCGCGCCGTCGTCCTCGAGCTGGGGAAGCGCGAGGACGTCGACCTCACTCTCGGGGCCACGGCGGAGGAGATCACCGTCACCTCAGAGGCGGCGCTGGTCACGAAGTACGACACCGGCGCCGTCACCGCCCTCGGGGAAGAGGCGCTCGAGCACATCCCCCAAGCCACGCGGAATTACTGGTCGAACATGAAGCTGATGGCCGGTGTCGTGTCTTACAGGCAGGAGTTCGATCAGGGACCCGGGGTCAACGGCGGCATCGCCCAGGAGAACGTCGTCTTCATCGACGGCGTCGACATCTCCCACAATCGGCGCGGCGGCGAAATGAGCTTCTACATGCCGTCGACCGTGATCACCGAGAACCGCATGGAGTCCGCCGGGTTCAGCGCCGAGTACGGCCGGGGGGTCAGCGGGGTGATGAACACGACGATCAAGACCGGCACCAACGAATTCCACGGCGACTTCCTCTACATCGGCCAGAACCCGGCGTGGCGCGCCGAGAACTGGCTCGAGATCGAGCGCCCGGACTCCATGATCAGCAGCTACGAGAGCGGTCTCGGCGGGCCGCTCTTCCGGAACAAGGCCTGGTTCTACGGATCCCTCAGCGAGATGAACGACAACGCGCTCGACCGGACTCGCGAGGGCGATCTGGTCGACGTCAACCGCGAGGCGAAGCCGCTCGTTGCCAAGGTCAACACCCAGCCCAACGACCGCCACCAGCTTGCGTTGACCTGGATCGACTCCCCGTCAGGCCGCCTCAACCCGCCCGGCACCGCGGCCGACGTCTACTCGATCACCAGGAACAGTTGGAACAACAGAATCCAGACCCTGACCTGGAGCTTCGCCCTGACCGGCTCGGCATTCCTCGAGGTCAAGGCCGCCAACCGCGAGCTCACGACCGCGCGCATCGGTTCCCCGCCGGCCCCGATCCTTCCCGACGCGCTTCCCGACGATCCCGACGGCAACGACTTTCGCTACCGCGACCTTGCCGACGGTCTGCGCTACAACGCTCCCGTGCAGCGCCTGGGCGCTGGAGGAAACGACTTCCCGCGCGATCAGGCGAATGCCTCGCTGACCTTCTTCAGAGGCAAGCACGAGTTCAAGGCCGGCATCGACGTCCAGGACGTCACCTTTGCGACGATCACGAGTATCGGCACGGAGTACCGCGGCCGCGGCTACAGCCGTTCGTTGCCGGGCGGCTACGCGACCCCGATCAACAAGCGGGTCTTCGACTGCCCCGTTCCCTGCAACACCGCTTTCACCAGCGGCATAGGTGCCGCCTATGTCCAGGACCGGATCACGGTCGGTGACCACCTCACCGTCAGCCTCGGCCTGCGCCAGGACACCCAGGACATCAACAACAACCTCGACCAGGAAGTCATGGACTACCAGAAGGTGGCGCCCCGCCTGTCGGCGGTCTACGACCTCAACGCCGACGGCAGGATGCTGGTCAAGGCATCCGCCGGCCGCTACTACGACTACATCGGCCTCGGTGTCGTCTTCACGGAGTTCACGGCCGGCGCCAATGGTGAGAACGCCTACACGCAGTACGGGTGGAATCCGGAGACGGGGCTCTACGACGTCTTCCAGCGCCGCGTCGAGCCCCGTGACCCCCTGGCCTCCTCCGTCGAGCCCTACTACAAGGACGAGATCTCGGTGGGCTTCGACTGGCAGTTCTCGAACAACTGGGTCTTCAAGTCGCGCGTGACCTCGTGGGAGATGGAGAACATGTTCCACAGCACTCTGCAGTTCGACGAGCAGGGCGCGGTCGTTCGCGACCTGAGAAACTGGCCGCAGAACAGACGCCAGTACGAGGGCATCCTGCTCCAGCTCAACCGCGCGTTTCGCAACGACTGGTCGTTGCAGATGAACTACGCGAGGGACTGGAACGAAGGTAACAACGAGTCCCGCAACGACAACGACGACCACCTGGAAGGCTTTGGCGGCATTGAGGTTTCAACCGGGATTCTCAATCCCACCAGTGGCCCCAACTGGTTCGGACCCATCAGCTACCAGCGGGACTACCTCGTCAACGTCATTGGCATGAAGGTCTGGAGGTTCGGCCGCCATGACCTGATGACCAGTCTCAGCGCGCACCTGGCCGACGGCGAGCCGTGGGGATTGCAGCCCGCCACCCAGGTCAGGCACCCGGTGTCCGGCCAGACGATCACCACGACGACCCTCCGCGAGACGAGGGGCACGAACAAGCTCGACGACTTCTTCACGCTCAACGTGAACGCCACCTACCAGTTCCCGATCCGGGGTGGAGTGCAAGGCATCATCGGCGGCGAGGTTGCCAACGTCACGAACGAGCAGGCTCTCGTTCTGATCAACACGAGGAACGGGCGGCCCCACACCAGCCTCTCCACCTACCAGTTGACGCGGGAGTTCCGCCTCAAGGTCGGCGTCCGCTTCTAGGCAGGCGGTCGGCCGGAAACAAGAATAGAGAACTGTCGATCCGGGTCGTTCTGGGGAACGGCCCGGTAGCCGCCGGCGCTCCCGTCAGGCTCCATGCGGCGCGCCCCGTCGGGGGCGAGCTGAACGATGTAGGCCTTCCGGACCTCGGAGGTGAGATTCGGCCCGGTGGCATGCGGAGTGAGTGAGGAGAAGACGACGATGCTGCCGGCTCTCGCCGGCGCGGCGAGCCCTTCGGCGTCCTCGTCCGCGCAGCAGTAGCCGAGGTCGGTGGTCCAGTGCTCGAGGGTGCCGTGGCGATGCAGTCCCGGGAGCACCCGGGGGCAGCCGTTGCTGGTGGTGGCATCGGTCAGTGCGATCCAGCAGGTGAGATAGGCCTGCGGATCGAGGAAGCCGTAGCCGTTGTCCTGGTGCCACGGAAAGGGGGCTGGAACGCTCGGCTTCTTGTAGACCGCCTGGTCCCAGTAGAGCCGGACGTCGGGGCCCACGAGGTCCCATCCGAGATCGCGAAAGAGAGGCCCGGCACAGAAGTCGCGCAGGAGAGTCGAGCGCAGCACGAGGTGGACGGTGAAGGTGATCTCGTCGGCGCGAGCGATGAAGCGACGCCCCTGCGGCAGCTCGCGCAGCGCCGCTTCGGCTTTGGCCTCCCAGGGGTCGATCTCGGCGATCAGGCGCTCGAGCGTGGCGGGCTCGACCGCGTCCTCGAGCACGAAGAAGCCCTGCTCGCTCCACTGGCGGGCCTGCGCGGAGGAGATGCGCCTGTAGGGACCGTCTCTGGGCTCCCAGCGAAAGTCCTCGTTGAGCGGATGGAGCTTCGGCGTCATGTGGCCGCCACGATCAGACCGCGAAGAGGAGGGCTTTCATTGGCACATGAAGGCTACTCCGAGGCTCAGGAGCTGCGCCGGGGCGTGCGTTCCCGAAGTGTACTCCGAGATAGTTCAACTATTTCGGAGTACACTCCGAGATCGGAGGCCAACCGTGTACGCCCGCGAACTCAAGATCGAACTGCCTCCCGGCCAGTCGGCCTTCCTCTGGGGAGCCAGGAAGACCGGAAAGTCCACGCTGATCCAGCGGCAGTTCCCGGAGTCGATTTGCTTCGACCTGCTCGACACGCGCCTGATGCTCGAGTTCACCCGCGCGCCCTGGACCCTCGGTGAACGCATAGCGGCGGCAGAGGGCGCGAGACGCGAACTGCCGATCCTGATCGACGAGGTCCAAAAGGCACCTGCCCTCCTCGACGAAGTGCATCGCCTCATCGAGGCGGAGCGCCTCAGCTTCGTGCTGTGCAGCTCCAGCGCCCGCAAGCTGAAGCGCGGGAGCGCGAACCTGCTCGGCGGCCGCGCTTGGCGCTTCGCGCTTCATCCGCTGACCTGGTGTGAGATTCCCGACTTCGACCTGCTGACCGCCCTGAACCGCGGGCTCGTCCCCGAGCACTACGACTCGGCGCATCATCGCCGCGCGCTGGCCGGGTACGTGGACGACTACCTCAAGGAGGAAGTGTTCGACGAGGGACTGACCCGCAACGCCCCGGCCTTCTCGCGGTTCTTCGAGGCGCTCGCGTTCTGCAACGGCGAAATGCTGAACTACAGCAACGTCGCCCGGGACTGCGGCGTCAGTTCCAAGACCGTCAAGGAGTACTTCCAGATCCTGGTCGACACCCTGCTCGGCGTCCTGGTCGAGCCCTTCAGCCAGCGGCCTTCGCGATCCGTGATCACCGCCGCGCCGAAGTTCTACCTGTTCGACGTGGGCGTAGCGAACCACATCGCGGGCCGGCGCATCGAAAGGGCCGCAGGACCCGAGTTCGGGCGCGCCCTGGAGCACTTCGTCCTGATGGAGCTGCTGGCCTACCGCTCCTACCGCGAGCGCGACTTCCTCATCCGGTTCTGGCGCACGAGGTCCGGCCGCGAGTGCGACTTCGTCCTGGGCCGCGACGGGGACGTGGCGCTCGAAGTGAAGGGTGCCAGCCGGGTACGGCGCACGGACCTCAAGGGCCTGCGAGCGTTCGTCGAGGAGCACGGCCCACGGACGGCCATCGTCGTCTGCAACGAGGACTCGGTCAGACGGACGGACGACGGGATCTGGATTCTGCCGTGGGAGCGTTTCCTGGAGCGCCTCTGGGAGGACGAGGTGGTCGGCGGAGGCGACTTCGTCTCCTCCATGCGCCTCCTGAACTCGTAGATTGACCGGTAGTCAGCCAGCCTTGTAAGCCCTTACGGGCAGCTCTTGAGTCTCCAGGGTCGCCAGCTCAAGGCGTTCGGCGGCATGATCGATGTCAAAGCCGACGACGTTGCCGCTCGCGTCGAAATCCACGTTGAGACCGTCAGCGATCTCCCGGGTTTCCACGCTCGGTTCGCGCCTGAACTCCACGTAGAGGCTGTCCGTGTCGGGGTAGTAGTGCAACTTCATTGCCTGTCCTCACGGTAGCTGCGATCGAGAAACGCGTTGTGGATGGTCTCACCGTCCTCCAAGGTCACGACGCGGAGAATTCGGTCAGCGACCTCGCCGGACAGCCTGATTCTGCCCCAGAAGCGTATGCGGCCGTCCTCCTGGCGTTCGCTCCGCAGCGGGGAGGCGACCACGGCACGGCACAAGTCCACGTCGACGTAGGGGCGCTTGCGCGACACCTGTTCGTCGAAGTAGCGAGTCGTCTTCATCGAAGCTACCCCTGCTGCTCGATCCACCAGTCGATGTGCTCTTCCAGCACCACCATCGGCATGGCGCCGCTGCCGATGACGGCGGCGTGGAAGGCCTTGATGTCGAAGCGGTCGCCGAGTGCCTCCTCGGCCTTCCGGCGCAGGCGGAGGATCTCCAGGTTGCCGATCCGGTAGGCCAGCGCCTGGCCGTGGATGTCGGCTGAGTAGCGCAGGAGTTCCGTGGCGACCTCCACGTCGGAGTAGACGACCCGCGCGCTCATGTACTCGCGGGCGCGCTCCAGGTCCCACCCGAAGTAGTTCATGCCGGTGTCGAGCACCAGGCGGCAGGAGATGAACATCTCCATGACCAGGCGGCCGTAGAGGTCGTAGGCGTTCTCGTACACGCCCATCTCCTTGCCCAGGTTGGCGGCGTACTCGGCCCAGCCCTCGGTGAAGGCGCCGTAGCCGATCGTCTCGCGGCGGAAGCGGGGCAGGTCCTCGCGCTCGTTGGCCAGCGCGAGCTGGAAATGATGGCCCGGGATCAGCTCGTGGTAGATCAGCCCCTGGGCCGAGAACAGGGACCGGTTCTCGAGGTCGGAACCGTTGTAGCGGTACTCGCCCCGCGGGTTGACGGACGTCGGAAGCTGGTAGACGCCGAAGGTCATCGTCGCCTCGGACGTCGGATCGAGACGGCGGACGCCGTACGGCGCCTCCGGCAGCACGTCGAAGTAGTCGGCGATGTGGGGCTCGATCTTCTCGATGTAGCCCATGTAGCGCTCCTCGACCTCTTCGGGCGACGCAGCGATGAAGCGCGGGTCGGCGCGGACCTGGTCCAGGAACTCCTTCATCGCGGTCTCTTCGGACGCGGCCTCGAAACCGATCTCCTCGCGCAGCGCGGCGAGTTCCGCTTCGATCTGCGCCACCTGGTCCAGGCCGAGCTCGTGGATCTCCTCGGGCGTGAGGTCGGTCGTCGTGTGCAGCCGCACCCGGTGGACGTAGAGGTCGCGGCCGCCGGGCACCGTGCCGAGCCCGACCTGCTCCGGCGCCGCCTCCAGGTAGTCGTCGCCGAGCTCGGCGACCAGGCGGGCGAACTGTGCGTCAATTCCCGTCCCGACCGCCTCGCGGACCTGGTCCAGGAAGTCGCCGGCCCCGTCGCCGGCGCGCTCGGCGGCCGGCACGAAGAGCTCTTCGAGGCGACCCCGGTAGCCCTCGAACATCCCGACCACGGCCGGGACCTGGGCCTTGGGCAGGTAGATGCCCCGCTCCTTCTGGCCGGCGACCTTGTCGGCGAGTTGCCCGATTCCCTGGGCGTACTCGTCGAGCAGATGGAGATAGTGGGCGCGCTCCTCATCGCTTCCGACCGGAGCGGCGCCGAGCACCTGGTGGAGGATGTTCAGGCTGAAGCCACCGGCCGCGTAGGGCGTGATGTTGAAGTCCGCCCAGTAGTGCTCCGGCGCCTCGACCAGCATGCCGAGGTTCCAGCGCAGCAGCCGGAGGGAGATCCAGTCCTCGTGGTCGACCGCCTCCTCGGCGACCCCAGCCAGCCGGTCGAGCAGGTCCTGGCCGAAGGCCGCGTCCGCCTCGGCTGCTTCGAGCGTCCAGTCCGGGAAGTCCTCCACCTTCTCCCCGCGCCGGAACTTGAGGTACGGGTCGCGGGCGGCGACGAACTCGAGGTACTCGTCGCCGGCGGCGGCGATGAGGTCCGCGTCGGAGGCGCCGTCGACGGTGATCTCGACGTTGCAGGCGGCGAGCAGGGGGAGGACGAGGACGGCGGCGGCCAGGCGACTCATGACCGTCTAGCGTAGAGCACCGGCACCACGACGAGGTTCAGGAACGTCGACGTCAACAGTCCGCCGAGGATGACCTGGGCCATCGGGCTCAGGATCTCGTTGCCCGGCTCGCCCGCGCCGAGCACCAGCGGCACCAGCGCCAGCCCGGCCGTCAGCGCGGTCATCAGGATCGGCGCCATCCGCTCCTCCGAACCGCGCCGCACGGCTTCCTGAAGCGGCAGCCCCTCGCCGAGCAGCCGTCGATAGTTGCTGACCAGCAGGACCCCGTTGCGGGTCGCGATCCCGAACAGGGTGACGAAGCCGACCACGGTCGCCAGCGACAGGACGCCGCCTCCCAGCGCCACCGCGACGACGCCGCCGACTAGGGCCAGCGGCACGTTGACGAGCATCGCCAGGGTGTCGCGGTGGCTGCCGAACTCGATGTAGAGCAGGCCGTACATCCCGACCAGGATCAGCACGACCAGCAGGCCCATCGTGTAGACGCGGCGGCCGGCCTCCTCGAACTGCCCGCCGAAGGTCACCAGGTAGCCGGCCGGCAGGTCGACTTCGGCGGCGACCGCGGCCTCGGCCCGCTCCACCGTGCCAACGAGGTCGGCGCCTTCCACGTTGGCGGTCACCATCGCCACCCGCTGGGCGTTCTCCCGCCGGATGAGGGACGGACCGAGCGCGTGCCGCACCTCGGCGACCGCGCCAAGTCGAATCAGATCCCCGGCCGGCGTCGAGACCGGCAGGGCGGCGACCCGGTCCGCTTCGGCCCGCAGGCCCGGCGGCAGCCGGACGGCGACGTCGGACGCCAGGCCCTCCTCCACGATCTCGCCGACGACGACGCCCTGAAACAGCGCCTCCACCGCCTCGCCGACGTCCGCGAGGCTCAAACCGTACCGGGCCATCGCCGTGCGATCGAAGTCGACGACCATCTGGGGCACCGGCGACTGCTCCTGGTTCGACAGGTCGACGATGCCGGTCACGGCCGCGAGGACCTGTTCGATCCGTGCGGCCAGCGTCCGCAACACCGCCAGATCGGGTCCTTCGACCTTCACCGCCAGGTTGGTTCGGGAGCCCGAGATCATGTGGTCGATCCGGTGGCTGATCGGCTGCCCGAAGGAGACGGTGACCGCGGGTATCCCGGCCACCGCGCGGCGCATCCCGGCGACCAGCTCGTCCTTCGAGCGGCCGTCTTCGAGCGGCGCCAGCACGACCTCCATCTCGGAGGCGTTGACCCCCTGGACGTGCTCGTCCTTCTCGGCGCGGCCCGTCCGCCGGCTGGTCGAGACGACCTCCGGGAAGGCGAGCAGCGCCTCCTCGACCCGGCTGCCCAGCCGATCGCTCTCGGCGAGCGGGATGCCGGGCGGGCTGACCACGGACACGGTGAGCGACCCCTCGTTGAAGGCCGGCAGGAAGCTGCGGCCCAGGCCAGGCAGAAGCGCCGCCGCGACGACCACCAGCAGGGCCGCCGAAGACAGCACTACCCAGCGATGCGAGAAGCACCAGTCGAGGGTCGGCGAGTAGGCCCACTGGAAGGCGCGCAGCAGCCAAGGCGGGCGCGACCTCAGCGCCCGCGCCCGGCCCAGGAACAGCACGGCGAGCACTGGCGTGACGGTCAGCGCCACCACCAGCGAGGCGGCGAGCGCCGCGATGAAGGCGAGGCCGAGCGGCCGCAGCAGGCGGCCCTCCAGCCCCGGCAGGAAGAAGATCGGCACGAAGACGAGGACGACGATCAGGGTGGCCAGGAGGATCGGGCTCAGCACCTCCCGGGTGGCGGCCGCGACGACCTCTTCGGACGGCCGGCGCTCGCCCTCCGGCAGGCGTCGCTCGTCCCTCATCCGGCGGAAGATGTTCTCGATCGCGATGATCGCGTCGTCCACCAGCAGGCCGATGGCGATCGACAGGCCGCCCAGCGTCATCGTGTCGATCTGCAGGCCGAAGGCCGCGATCACGAGAATCCCGGTGACCAGGGAGAGCGGGATCGCGAACGCTGAAATGAACGTGGTGCGGACGCTGCCGAGGAAGAGCGCCAGGATGACGATGACGAGGATCGCCCCGTCGCGAAGCGCCTCGGCGACGTTGCCGATCGCCACCTCGATGAAGTCCGCCTGGCGGAAGTTCTCGCTTTCGAGCACCACGCCCCGCGGCAGCACCGGCTGCAGCCGGGCGAGCGTGTCATCGATGGCGCGGGTCAGGTCCAGCGTGTTCGCGCCCGGCTGCTTCTGCACGGAGAGGATGACCGCCGGCCGGTTGCGGTAGGAGCCGGTCCCGCGCGCCGGCGCCGGCCCCCACTCGACCTCCGCCACGTCGCCGACCCGCAGCGGGATCCCGCCGTCGACCCGCACGACGGCCGCGGCCACTTCGTCCGGAGTGCGGGCCCGGCTGCGCACGCGGACGATGTGCTCCTCGCCGGCCTCCACGTGAAAGCCGGCCGCCAGGCCGCGGCTGGACTTCGCCACGGCGTCGACGACATCGGCGAGCGGGAGGCCGTTCTGTGCCAAGGCGGTCGGCCGCACCGTGACCTGAAGCTGCCGCCGTTCGCCGCCGATGGGGACCACCTGGGACACGCCCGGGATCGACAGGAGGTTGCGGCGGATGACCGTTTCGGCGACTCGCCGCAACTCCATGGCGCTGACGCCGCCTTCCTCCACCGGCGCGGTCGTCATCGCGATGAACGTGATCTCGCCCATGATCGAGGAGATCGGCCCGAGTTCCGGCCTCTCCGCCTGCGCCGGGAGGTCGACGCGCTGCAGCCGCTCGCTGACGACCTGACGGGCGCGGTAGATGTCCGTGCCCCACTCGAACTCGACCCAGGCCACCGAGATCCCGTCGGCCGAGATCGAACGCAGCCGCCGCACGCCCGGCGACCCGTTGATCGCGGACTCGACCGCGTACGTCACCAGGAGCTCGACCTCCTCCGCGGCCATCCCCGGGGCCTCCGTGATCACGGTCACGGTGGGCGCCGAGAGATCGGGGAAGATGTCGACCGGCAGGTTCAGGATCCACGCCGCACCGACCACGGTCAGGAGCGCGGCCCCCGCGACCACCAGCAGGCGGTGCCGCAGGGAGAACCGAAGCAGTCGTTCGAGGGGTCCCACTCCGCCGCCTTCAGTGCACGTGGCCGTGAGCTTCGCCGCTCGCCATGAGGGACGAGCGACGGATGGCGTCCCCGCCGCGGGTCACCAGGCGCTGGCCGGGGGCCAGACCGCTCACCAGCACCCGGTCCCCCTGCCGGCCGAGCACGGTCACCGTCTGCCGCTGGAAGTCCTCGCCCGACAGTTGCAGGAAGACGACCGGCACGCCGCCGTCGTCGACCAGGGCCGAGGCGGGCACGACGATGCCGCTCTCCTCGCCCGCCATCAGCACCTGCGCCGCGGCCGTCGATCCAAGGGCGAAGCCGGTGCCGGCGATGCCCGGGGCCTCGATCAGAACGGTGACGGTGCCGGTGCGCGGCGAGAGTTCCGGCGAGATCGAGACGAGGGAGAGGTCGCCTTCGACCCGCACCGGGCCGCTCTCCGGGTCGTCGAGCACCAGGCCGCGCAGGCCCGCGTCCATGAGCCGCCGTGCATCCTGCGGGGGCAGGGCGATCTCGATCCACACGACGTCCGTCCGCACGAGCCGGGCGAGAGAGTCCCCGGCGGAGACCGTCGCCCCGGGCGTCGTCGTCACGGCGGCTATCCGGCCGGAGAACGGGGCCCGCGGCGAGATGCCGGCGCTGTCCGCCCCGCCTTCGCGCGAGGTACGGGCCGACTCGAGGTCCCGTTCCGCCGCCCGGTGCCGCGCCTCGAGCGTTCGGGCGCGGACGCCCGCCTCCTCTACCTCCCGCTCGCTGACCGCTTCGAGAGCCAGGAGTTCCCGGAGCCGCGAGTTGCGCGACCGCGCGCTTTCCAACTCCGTCGCCAGCGCCTCAAGCTCCCCTTCGAGGGTCGCCAGACTGCGCTCGGACGCGACCAGCGGTACGACGCGAAACAGGGCATCGTTCCGGTCGACGCGGCGGCCGACGAACGGCCAGGACCGGGCTCCCGCTGGTGGCTGGACGACCCCGTCCACCTGCGCGGTGATCGTGCTCTCGCCGCCGGCCGGTGGGCGGAAGGAGGCGACGCCGGCGACGCTCCGGGCGAGGCGGCCCTCCCGCACCCAGGCGGCCGCGAAGCTGCCCTGCCACTGCTGTTCCTTGCCGAACGAGACGGGCTCGCCCCCGTCGGACCCGGCGGGGAGCGATGGCGTCCGCACGAGGCCTTCCGGGTGGTCTGCCGTGCCGACGAGGACACGGCCTCCCGGGATCTCCTCGACCCCGTTGCCGTCGTCGATCCGGAAGAGCAGGTCCGCCTCGCCGGCACGTTGCGGCGTCAGCTCGATGTCGAAGACCCCGGGAGCGGCGGGCTGGTCCGCGCGGAAGACCTGCTCTCCGGACCCATCGACAAGGACGATCTCGACGGCTCCCTGTACCAGTGGTGCGAAGTCGGTCAGGCGCGTGACATGAGTGTGGGCCGTCGCCGTGTGGCCTTCCGCCAGAGCGTCGATCTCCGGGAAGACCTCGAACCGTTCGCCGAGAGCCGTGACCGTCCAGCTCTCGTGGGAATGACCGTGCTCCTCGACCGGCGGAGCACTGACACACCCCACGAGCAACAGCACCGCCACACACTGGGTCCGCCGGCGTCCTCGCCGGCTGGTCGGGGTGAGACGCTCTCGTCTGCAGTAAAGAGTCACCCCACGGCAACGCCGTCTCTCTGGGTGCGCGGACCCTCTGGTCCGCTGCCGCCGAAGGCGGCCAGCAGTATCGCCGCCGGCCTCCGGCCGGCGTCCGCTTCGTCCGAGACCCCGCCTCATGACCCCGGCCCTCCCTCTCCGCTAGCCGCCAGCCGTTCCAGCTCCCGGTGCGCCGCCAGCGCCGCCTCGTGCAGGTCGAGCACCGCCAGTTCCGCCTCGGTCACGGAACGGTGAGTCTCGAGCAAGTCGGTCAGCCCGGCCTCGCCCTGGCGGAACGCCGCCTCCGCGCCGTCCAGCATCAGCTCCGTGGCGCCGAGTTCTTCGCGGGCCTCGGCGAGGGCGGCTGCGAACCGGGCGAAGTTCGTGCTTGCCGCGTTCCGCGCGGCCGCGGATTCGCGCTCCGCGAGTTCAAGCCTCGCCCCGGCGGCCGCCAGGGCCGCGCCGGCGTTCTGCCGCGCCGCCTGCCGGCGGTCGAAGAGCGGGACGGACCAGGCGACACCGAAGATCGGCCCGTCGACGGCGCCAGGCGTCAGGTCCTGCCGCCGCCAGCCCAGTGTGACTTCGGGCGAGGCCACGATCGGCCGGGTCGCAAGCCGGGCCAGTTCGGCCGCCGCCAGGTCCGCCTCCGCGGCGCGCACGCGGCTGTCCACACCATCCAGCGACGGCGCGTTCGGAAGTTCAGGCAGAACCGGCCGCGCGTCCGCCGGCAGGCCTGGGTGCCAGGCTGCCGCCTCAGCCTTCGCCCGCTCGCTCGCCCCATCCGCGAGGACAACGCGGGACCGGAGCGTGGCGGCGGCCAGGCGGAGCCGGCGGGCCTCGAGACCCGAGGCTTCGCCCCTCTCCGCGCGGGCCGCCTCACGCTGCGCAAGCGACCCGACCCGCTCAGCCTGGAGCGTCAGTCGTTGCTGCCGCGCGTCGGCCACAGCCCAACCGGCGTAGGCCTCCCTCATCGCCAGGCGATAGCCCAGCAGGTCGTACGCCAGGCGACCACGGGCAGCGCCGATCTCGCCTTCGCGGGCCTCGATCTCCGGGGCGCGCGCGGCGTCCGGCATCTTCCAGGAAACGAGAACGTCCGTCTGGCCGATCGGACCGGCAGGGTCCTCGCGCACAGCCTCGACGACGGGATTGTCGAACGTCCGGGCCGCCACCAACCGAGCCTCCGCGGACGCCACGGCCCCGGCGCTCTCACGAACGGCGGGGTGCGTCTCGTCGAGGACCGAGAGGAACTCGGCCTCGGTGATGACGGACCGGTCCTGTGCCGCGCCGGCGACGGCGAAGAAGCCTCCGAGGAGACCGATCAGGGTAAAGCGATGCATGCTGACTCCTTTCCGCGTCCAGGTTCCGGGTACGAACCGCACCCGGGCCTAAGGCCGCGGATCAGAGCAGCAGCGCGCAGTGAGACCGGAAGAGTGGCGCCGGCGGTCCGCGTCGGGAAGCCGCGTCGAAGGGCGACCCCTCGGCGACCGTGACCGACGACGAAAGCGGCGCGGCAAGCACAGCCCACGACGACGCGGCGGGCCGTAAAAGGTCGGCCTCGGCGTCCAGCGTGACGTCATGGTCGTGGTCGGGCACCAGTTCGTCGTCGTGGTGATGCCCGTGCGTCGCGGACCTCGCCAGGGCCGCGGTGTCGTGCTCGTGCCCTGGCGCGAAGAGATGAGCCGCCAGGTCCAGCCCGGCAGCCAGCGCAAACGTACCCGGCGTCTGGCATCCGAGCAGGACGGCGACGGCGACGACACGCTTGAGCGGAGTGCTCACGCTGATCACTGTGCCAGACACGCCGCGGTTGGTCAACGAGACGGGCGGGCGGCGACAGGCGATACGCTTGCCCCTTGCCTGAGCCGAAGCCGCACTCCCAGGTCCTGGCCGCCCTGCTTGTCCTGGGCCTCGCGGCCTGCGGCGGGGACTACCCGCCACCGCCCGAGACGGAGCAGATTCTCTTCACGGAGACGCTCCACGGAGTCGAGTTCGAGGATCCCTACCGGTGGCTGGAGGACCAGGACAGCCCGGAGACCCGCGCATTCATCGACCGGCAGAACGAGTACGCCGAGCTCATCGTCGGTGAGCCGCCGGGACGGGACTGGGCGCGGCGGCGGTTGAGTGAGCTGATCGACACGCCTTCCGTCGGCTCGCCGAACAAGGCCGGCGAGTACGAATTCTTCACCCTGCGCCGGTCGGGCGAGGAGCTGGCGTCCATCGTACGTCGTCCGGCGCCCGAGGATGCCGAGGCCGGACCCGCGAAGATCGACCCGGCCGGCGAGTACGAGGTCGTGATCGACCCGGCGGAAGTCGGCAGCGAGTACGCGCACCTCGGGATCGTCTCCGTCTCTCCCGACGGGAAGTCCCTGCTCTACAACATCCGTATCGGCGGCGAGGACGAAACGGCCGTCCAACTACGGGACCTCGAACAGAACGTCGACCTCGACTTCGAGATGCCCCGGGCGTTGAACGACCAGGCGTTCTTCGCGAAGGACGGCAGCGGCATCTACTACACCGTCCGCGACCGTGTCGAAGGTCCGCGTATCCGCTTCCACCGGTTCGGCACCGATCGGGCGGAGGACGCCCTTGTGTTCGGCGAGGGGATCGGGCCGCGGGCCTTCGTTCGCGCCGAGCAGCTCGACGACACGAAGTTGCTCGTCGGAGTCCAGCACGGATGGGCGCGTAGCGACGTGTACCTGGTCGAGGTCGGCACCTGGCGGGTCACGCCGATCGTCGAAGGCATGGAGGCCCGCTTCAACACCCACCACAGCAATGGCCGCTTGTTCGTGCGCACGAACCTGGACGCGCCGCTCAACCGGCTGATGGAGGTCGATCTCGACCGGCCGGAGGTCGCTGACTGGCGAGAAGTGGTGCCGGAAGCCGACGATGTCCTCCAGGGCGTGTCGGTGATCGGCGGCAAGCTCTACCTGGCCTACCTGCACCACGTGGCGAGCCGGATCCGGGTCTTCGAGCTCGACGGCACGCCGGCCGGCGAGATCGAGGTGCCCGAGCACCACAACGCCAGCATCCGGGGGGCCGGCGAAGGCAAGGCGCTCCTGTCGCTCGTCTCCTACCTGCAGCCGCCCGTGACCTGGCTGCTCGACCTCGAGGCGGGCACGCGCGAGGTCTTCAGGGAAGCTCAGGCGCTCTTCTCCGGCGACGGCTACGTGCTGAAGCAGGTGCGCTACACGTCGAAGGACGGCACCTCCGCGCCGATGTACATCGCCCACCGGGAGGACTTCGAGCCCGACGGCACGACCCCCGCCCTGCTCAACGGCTACGGCGGCTTCAACGTCTCCCTGACCCCGCGGTTCAACCCGCTGGCGGCTCTGTGGCTCGAGGCCGGCGGCGTCTACGCGGTCGCCACGCTCCGCGGCGGCAGCGAGTACGGCGAGGAGTGGCACCAGGCCGGAATGCTCCACAACAAGCAGACCGTCTTCGACGACTTCATCTCCGCCGGCGAATGGCTGGTCGCGGAGGGCTACAGCGACCCCGAGCGCCTGGCGATCCACGGCGCCAGCAACGGCGGACTGCTGGTCGGCGCCTCCCTGACCCAGCGCCCAGACCTCTACCGCGCCGTCCTCTGCGGTTTCCCCGAGCTCGACCTGATCCGCTTCTACACCTTCACCGAGACGAACAACATGCCGGCGCTGCTCGAGTACGGCGACGGCGAGATCCCCGACCAGTTCGAGTCGCTGCGCGGCTTCTCGCCCTACCAGGCGATCCGCGACGGCGTTGCCTACCCCGCCGTCATGCTGACCCAGGGCGACCTCGACACCCGTGTGCCGCCGCTCCAGGCGCGCAAGGTCGCCGCCCGATTGCAGGCGGCGACCTCATCGGGGCTGCCGGTCATCATGCGGTACCACCCGTATGCCGGCCATGCCGCGAGCCGCGGTCTGCCGATGTCGGAGCGGCTCGAGTTCGTCGCCGCGGAGGCGACCTTTCTGCTGACTCAGACGGGGCTGACGGCGCCGGCGGCCGAGAGTTGACAGAAGCCGACTCTCAGAAGTTGTAGCTCACGCCGACGCCAACCCTGCGCCCGCGGGCAATCGTGCTTGCCGGAGCATTGAACACGATGCCGGACATGTAGATGTCCTCGTCCAGCAGATTGTCGCCCCAGAAGTAGATCTCGCGCGGGCCCATCCCGAGACCCACACGCAGACCCACTCTGTCGTATGCGTCGAACAAGAGACGGTTGGCCGGGTCCGCGAACCGTTCCCCCAGGTGGTTGTAATTGAGGTGGCTCCGAAGCTCCAGGCCACCCGAGCGGGCCGAACCCAGCGGCTGGATGTGCGTGAGTGCCAGTGAACCGCTGAAGTGGGCGCTGTTTGGCACCCTGCTTCCGACGGGCACCCGCGCGAAGCTGTTCGCCGGCACGCCCGTGATCTCCGCCTCCGTGTAGTTGAGGCCGGACCGCAGAGTCAGCGTGTTCGTGATTCTCCAATCCAGCTCCAGTTCGGCTCCGCTCGTCTCAGTGTCGAAGTTCTCGGGCGCCGTCTCCTGGGTGAAGAAGTTGAAGGTGAAGATGTGGTCGTCCTTGACGTCGTTGAAGTACACGGCTCCAGTCAGGAGGACGTCGCCGCTCCCCAGGCCGCTCTTGAATCCGACCTCGTAGGAGTTCACCTTGGATGGCGCATACGGCGCGTCCAACCGGCCCCGCGTGACGTTGGCGCCTCGGTCGGCAAAGCCACCGGCCTTGTAACCCCGGCTGTAGATCCCGTACAACGACACACGTTCACTGACGTGCAGGTTGAGGCCGGTACGTCCGGTGAGGTAGTCGTCGCTCAGGTCCTGCTCCAGCTCGACGAAGCGAAGCGGGTTCGGATTGAACCGGTTGGGCGCCCAGACGATGTGGAAGTCCTTCTTCTCCCAGGTGTGGCGAACGCCGGCTGTCAACTCCAGTCGATCCGTCAACGGATACGTCATCTCGCCGAAGACGGCGTTCGTCGTCGTATTGAAGTCACGCTCGTTGATGTCCGCATTCAGGGCGACAAAGGGGAAGAAGAACGGGTCCTCGTAGTCGAACGACGCTGACTTGCTGGTGTCGTCGTAGTAGTGCGCGCCTGCCACCCAGAACAGGTCGCTCGTTCCCCTTGAGTTCAAACGGAACTCCTGGTTGAAGAACTCGCGTTCGAAGCTGTTGTTGACGACGCCGTAGTTGGCGGGGACGAAGCCCAACTGGGGCAGGAAGATCCTGCCTTCGTAGAGAATCCCGGTCGATCGATTGTCGGTCTCGTCGTACGCCGAGATCGAGGTGAAGTCGAACCCGCCAAGGTTGGCGGTCACCCTCATCGTCCACTGATCGACGTCCTTGTCGCCATCGACGGCGCCGGGAGGGGCATCCATCTGCGGCGGGTCGGTCTGAGGATGGAGCGAGTAGATGAAGGGGGAGTCGCGCAGGCGGGCGTGGCTGCTCGTCAGATTGAGCGCAACCCTGTCGGTCACGTCCCAGCGGAGTTTCCCTCGGGCATTCAGACTGCTCGGCTTGGTGATCGGCTCCGAATCGTTCGGGTTGATGATGTGGTTGTCCTCGCTTCGGTAGTTTCCGGCGAAGCGCATGGCCACCCTGTCGGAGACCGCGACGTTGAACGCGCCTTCCAGCCGGTACTGGGCCTCCTCCCCGTACTCGGCGCGGGCATAGCCTCCATTCTCGAAAACCGCCGGATTCGTCACGATCTGGATCGCCCCGGCCTCACTGTTGCGACCGAACAGGGTGCCCTGCGGACCCTTGAGGACCTCGGCGGATTCGAAGTCCAGCGTGCCGAGCGTCGAAGTGCCGATCGGCTGCGGCACTCCATCGATGTAGATCACCACGGAACTGTCGTCACGACTCGTCTTGTTGATGGCGCCCACGCCGCGGATTCGGACGTTGGCATTCGAGGTGTCGTTGAAGCTCGTGATCTCCACTCCCGGCACACTGAGGAACAGATCCTCGAGAGACAGGAGGCGGTTGAGCCGGATCTCCTCCGCATCGACGACGTTCACCGTGAAGGGGACGTCGCTGATGTCCTCTTCGACGAACCGGGCCGTCACGACGATGTCATCGAACACGACGACGTCCTCCGGGGACGCGGCATCGTCTTCCGGAGCCGTCGCGGTGTCATTTTCCGGCGAAGCCGCGGCATCGCCATCGCTCGCGGACAGTTGAGCGGCCGGGAACCACGAGAAAAGGAGAGCAAATACAAGAGAAGCGAGAGCGACACGTCGAGGCTTGGAGGTCATGGTTCTCGGAGTTTCCTTTCTTCGTCCGCTACGGGAACGGGGAGTATCTGTTCCCCGGACGACCCAGGGCTACGAACAGACAGAGGCACGCGACAAGAAAGGCCACCGGTATGGAGATCTGCCCAAGGACCGTGGCCGGACTGCTCGACTTGAATTCGAATCCCGAGAGCGTCGCGAAGTCCTCAGTCGACATGCGGTTGCTCGCGAGAATGACCGGCCGCAGTTCGTCGTTGAGATTGGTCAGCGCGGCACGAGCCTGCGTCAGGAACGACAGCGTCCGGTCGAAGTCGGAGCCAGCGATTCTGAACAGGGCGCGCTGCGCGACAATCGCAGGAGATGTGAACTGCAGTCTGTCGACGAACGCGGATCTGCGGGCGTGACTTTCTTCGAAGGCCGCGACGATCGGCGCCGTGCTCTCGATCTCCATCACGTTCGCCAGGAAGTAGGCGTGAGCGAACTCCGGCGCTTCCTGCTCGTTGGCGACCAGCTCGGGATGGTCGCTCAGATACCTGGCAGTCAGCTCAGGGCGACGCTTCCAGGCATCGTTCTGCGCCACTCGCGCATCCGACAGATAGTCGAGATTCGAGGGAAGCGGATACAAGGCTTCACCCGCACTGTTGGCCAGAGCCGGTGCGGCGAAGGTGAACAGGGCCCACAGGCTGACGAGAACGGCGGCCGAGGTTTCGCTGCGCTTCGTTCTGCCCACGACCAGGTAGATGAGTCCGATCCAGAAGAGGCTGTAGGCGAGGAACACGAGAGACCAGAGCAGGCCGAACGCCGCGGCGCCATCGGGCGCCATCGCGATGCCGAGGACGACGGCGAGCGCGACAATGCCAACCAGGATTCCGTTGCGAACCAGCAATCTCGTCGCGATGACTCGCTGCTTGCTGGCCCGGCTGGCGAGAAGAAGGCTGATCGTGCCGCGCGACCGATCGGCGGCAATCACGTCGAATGACAGCGCGATCATCAGGAGCGGGAGCACGACGACGATGAGGAATGCCAGGTCGAACCTGCCGAGGGTCAGCGTCGTCGGGTTCTCGAACCCATAGCGCTCCACCATCAGGTTCTGGTTCTTCAGAGGCCCGATGTTCGCGCGCGCCGGCAGCAGCTCCGCGCTGCCCACCGCCAGATGTCCCAGCGGCCCCACGGGGTGGGTCGCGGCGAACTCGACCTGGGAGGGGCGCGCGTCGAAGGGCGTGGCGAAGCGCTCCCCGGACTCGATGGCAGCGAGCGTCTCGAGCCAGACGTCCATCTTCGACTCGATCGCAGCCTCGTAGGCGACGAGGGACGCGGAATGAGACTCTCGCCAGGAGACTCCCGACCACACGGAGTAGAAGGACGCGAAGAGTGCGAAGGCCAGGATGGCCCACGCGGCCCTGGATCGACGGAGCCGCAAGAGCTCGAGCTTGACCAGGGCGCCGGTCATACTGCGGTCTCCATGTTCGCGGCCCGAAACGCCGCCCAACGTGCGAACAGGAAGGCTCCGCTCGCCCAGAGCACCATGACGAGCAGATAGGGGAGATAGCTCCCCGTGAAGTTCGTCAGCGGCGGCGGACCGGCGTGGTAGTCGGCAACCTCGCCCCAGAAGCTGGTCGGCGACTCGTAGACCATCGGATCGGCGCCGGAGTTGTAGAGCAGGTCTTCGTTGAGCTGCCTGATCACGACCCGCCGGTGTTCTTCAGCGCTCTTGACGAAGTCGTAGTGGTGGAGGCGGTCGGAGCCGGAGAGACCTGAGGAAAGCGCCATGACCGAGATCGTCGGCGACAGCGCAGTGAGCCAGAACCGGGTGTCCTCCTGGCGGCCGTACCGGTCGTTCAGGCCGGCGTAGTAGGCGTCGTAGAGCGGGTCGGAGTACTCCTCGCTCGCCTGCAGCTCCCAGGCGCTCCACGGCACCGGCGCGTCTTCCACGTTGGCAACCTGGAACTTCTCGAGAAAGCGGGCCATTTCCCGTTTTCTGATGTCGGTGAGCGGAATCCCGAAGGCGGGAATGACGCCCCAGTACTCGGCCTTGATCTCCTCGAGGTCCTTCCACGTCTGGTAGCTGTCGGGTTGAGGCGTCGAGGTGACCGCGGCATCGTTGGCGAAGCGCGGCAGGAGCACGGTGACCAGACACCAGATGGCGAGAAGCGAGACGGCCGCGGAACGCCGACTCGGGCTAAGCGCCGAGACGCCGATGGTGAGCATCGCGAATGCAAAGAGGTAGATCCCGTAGATGCCGACGATCCCGAGAAGACGTACCGGCAGGTCTTCCTGCGGATAGCCCCTGTCGAAGACGAAGACCGCAATGGTGATCAAAGCGAACACCGGCAGGAGCAGTTTCAGCAGCGCTGACGACGCTCCTCGCAACTTGCCTTTGAAGACCGAGCCCGGAGAGACGCCGTAGCTCATGACCTGACGCAGGGTCCCGTCTTCTCTCTCCCCTGCGTAGGACCCGAACAGGAGGAGGATGACGATCAGCGGCATGATGACCTGCAGCACCCATGCCGGGCTGAGCCCGACAAACCTCGACAGGTCGCCCGTACTCTCCGCGCGCCTGAACCTGGACGGATTCTGGATGTGTGCTTCCATCCAGACGGCGATGCCGGCGAAGTCGATCGCGCCGGGATCGAAACTCGCCAGGGTAGGAATCGGCTTGAATACGTATCTTGAGAAGTGTGCTGCCTTGTGCGGGTTCCTGACGCCCTGGTCCAGCCACACCGCCTTGTCGTTCTCCGCGGCAGCGGCGCGCTCCGTTTCGAAGGTTGCCGTCCGGTTGAGCCCGATCGCCATCGAGGCGACCATGACGGCAATCACGCCAAAACTCAGGGCCCAGAGTCGCTTGCCCCTGCGGGCAACGAGTGCCTCCTTCGCTGCAATGACCCTTGCTTTCATGCCGCGTCCTCCCTGCCTTCGTGCATGTGTTCGAGATAGAGCGTCTCGAGCTGCGCCGCCGTCACGTCCGCGGCGGCAATCACGTCGATCAGGCGCCCGTCCCTCAGGATTCCGATCCGGCTCGCGACTTCACGAGCCCGGAACAGGTCATGTGTGGCCATCAAGCCGGCCACGCCCTGATTCCGCATCTCTCTGAGCAGAGAGCAGAACTCGTTGGCCGCCTTGGGGTCCAGCCCGGCCAGTGGCTCGTCGAGGAGCAGGATCTCCGCGCTCTTCGCGAGTGCACAGGCAATCCCGACCTTCTGCTGCATGCCCTTGGAGTAGGTTGAAGCAAGCTTGTGGTTGGCATCACGGGGCAACCCCGCGGTGTCCAAGCACTCCAGGAGTTCGCTCTCTCCCAGACGCTTCCCGGCAAGCTCGGCGAAGAACCTCAGATTCTCGTAACCGGAGAGGTCAGGGTAGAGCGCCACTCTCTCCGGGATGTAGGCCACGTGTTCACGGGCGGAGACCGGATCGGAGCGGACGCTCTTCCCCTTGACCAGCGCCTCTCCCCTCGTTGGCTCGAGAAAGCCCAGGAAGAGGTTGATGGCGGTTGTCTTCCCGGCGCCATTTGCGCCGAGGAAACAGAGGATCTCGCCCTCCTGGACCTCGACATTCAGGCCGTCGAGTGCGACGACGCCGTTGAACGACTTCGACAGTTCTCTTGCTTCGAGCATTGAAAGTCCCTTTCGGTTTCTTCGCGGCCTGGCTCGGAGACCGTTGCCCGTGGGGAGATCGGGCGGCTCGCGATCCCCGCTCCCCATGAGCGGTGGACCCGTTACAGGCCAAAGGGTCGAGCTTCGGCCGCGCGGCCAGGCCCTGGCTACAGGCAGCGAACCCAGGATGGCCGAGCCGCTCCCGACCTC
This sequence comes from Acidobacteriota bacterium, assembly GCA_026707545.1. Classification (NCBI taxonomy): domain Bacteria; kingdom Pseudomonadati; phylum Acidobacteriota; species Acidobacteriota bacterium. The sequence continues at coordinate 90,675 of JAPOWR010000003.1, forward strand.
CGCGTGCCAGCGAAGAGGCTCAGGTGCTCAGCAGGGCGCTACGAACGGCAGGCGCTTGGTTGATCGTGCGACAGAATCGCGCGAGCGTCCTGTGAGACTGGCTCGCTGGATCGAGAGGCGGCCTAGGCGCGTGACGGCGGACCGCGGGGCGGCGCAGGCAGGTAAGGCCGATCGACAACCGGACTGTCGGGCCCTGTGGCGCCGCAAGATGCTCCCAAGCGGTCAAGGACGAGCGTCGGAGCATCGTTCCCCTGGAAGCACTGCGTCTGCTGGAGGTGACAGGTGACGCAGTCGTGTTCACTGACCTCGAGCTGATCGTGTCCGTGCCCGACCGCCAGGACCGAGCCGAGCAGTACGAGGCAGACCAGAAGGACGGAGATGCACTGGCGACGGCCAGCCTCGGTCGGAATGGTCTTTGATCGGATCACATGCTTGCCTTGGGGCTACGATCAAGCATGTCGGGGCAATTGACTCGTTGTCAAGCCCCTCAGATGGTCGTCGGCGTGGCGGTCTACACACTCGGGGAGCGGGCCGACGAACTCATGACAAAGACGAAACCTATGCCCCTGGGCGAACCCAGGCAGCTCCTTGCACCGCTCGTCCACCAAGCCTGGCAGGCGTTCGACCGCGCCGGTGTTTTGCCCTCGCGCGTCGCACCGGCCGCACCGATTCTGTTCTTCGGTGACCTCGATGCACACCTGAACTCACCCTTGCGCGTGCTGACGGTCGGCCTGAATCCCTCGCTTCACGAGTTCCCGTCGAATGATGCCTTCAGTCGCTTTCCGCTGATTCAGGGCAATGGCGAACGGGAGCCCGCCCGCTATCTCGATGCGATGTCGGCCTACTTCCGTACCAAGCCCTACAGAGGCTGGTTCAGCTCCTATGAAGCGGTCCTCGATGGCGCGAGATCGAGCTACTACGCCGGGAAGCGCTCGACGGCGCTCCACACCGACATCTGCACACCCGTCGCAACCGACCCGACCTGGAGCAGTTTGGGGCCGGATCGCCCGGAACTCCAAGCAGCCGGCGTCCCGCTCTGGCACGAACTGCTGAAAGTGCTCCGTCCTCAGATTGTGCTGCTCTCGGTGGCGCAGTGGCACCTGAACCACATCCGGTTCCAAGCCATAGGTCCGTGGCAGACTCTCAGAGTCTTCGACCGAACGGGCCAGGGCGACCTCCGGAAGCGCCCGTACGAGGTGCGGGCGCGATGGTACGAAGTCGCCAGCGAACGGTCCCTGTTCGCTTGGGGACGAGCAGCTCAGAAGCCGTTCGGGCACTTGGCAAACATCCAGAAACGCGAGGCGGGCGCCATCATGGTTGAGGCATACGAAGATGGCCGGTAGCCGTTGCTTCGTTCAGCTCTCGCACCCCGGACGTGAGCACCAACCCGACCGCGGCCTGGAGAAGACCTGGAACACGCAAAAGCACGGCCATGCACGGAAGTTCATGCTGTTGCACGGCCAGTGGATCGACGAGAACCGCAATCGACAGACCGGTGATCTGTACGCCTGGGGCGAGTGGGAGCCGGAGTCCGAGCTGGTCCGTGCCCTCGATCCACCGGACGGCGACTGGCTGCATCCGCGGTGCCTGTGGCGCCCGTACTATGTCCCGAAGACCAGCTATGAGGGACTGCACAACACCGATCCCTTCATCTTCGGGCCTCGATTCCTGTACTCCAATTGCTTCCAACCGAGCAAGCCCGGCCTAAGACAGCTAGACGAAGGGTCCGTCATTGCGTTCGGGAGCAGCAAGAAGATAGACGGCGAGTGGCAGTGGATGCTCGACACTGTGCTCGTCGTCAGAGACTTCAAGGACTACCACGGGTTCGAGGCACACACCACACTCCGGGACTGGACTTCGTGCACGTTCCTCGATGTGACCATCCGGCCCTTGACCGGTGACTCGCCGCAGCCGAATGCCTGCGCATCGGCCCGCGATCGGCTCCGGCTCTACCGGGGTGCGACCACCGACGATCCCGTCGGAGGGATGTTCAGCTTCTTCCCCGCAAGTCCCGAATGCGGTGATTCGGGCTTCAAGCGACCGGCTATCGATCTGCCGGTCGAGTACATCAACCCCCGCGCCTTTCGAGCCCCGAGGGGGTTCCGACGTGATCGAACGCCCGACGAACTCCGGGGAGTGTGGGACCTGTTAGTCGAGCAAGTGCGCGACGCAGGACTCGTTCTGGGGACGTTCGCCGAGTTGCCGGAGCGGCGCTGATCGTCGCCGCTTCGCGGCGCGGCTTTCCAGCCGCCTACGGCGGCAGCGGACCAGAGGGTCCGCGCACCCAGAGAACGGCTGTCGGTGCAGCGTTGTGCTCTGCTGTAATCGGCCGGTTCCTCCAGCCGGCTACGGCAGCGGGAACTCCTCCAGGTAGTGCTCGTAGCCGGGCTCCACGTCGATCTCCAGCGATCGGAGCATCCGCACGACTGCGTTGTAGTACGAGACAATGATCGTCAGCTCGACCAGGAGTTCGTCGTCCAGGTGACGTCGTAGAGCGTCGAAGGTCTCGGTGCTGATGCTGAGACCCTTGGTCGCTTCGTCGGCGGCGGTGAGAACGAGGCGTTCGAGTTCCGGCAACGACTCGGCTTCCGGCCCCGCGATGACGGCGCGGATGTCGTCGTCGGACATGCCGAACTGGCGGCCGAGTTCGATGTGGTGGCTGTACTCGTAGTCGGTGCGGGTGATGACACCGATTCGCAGGATGGCCATCTCGCGCAGCCGCGTGTCGAAGCGCGACTTGTGGCGGATCCAGGCGCCCGTGTGACGGAAGGCGCGGGTTCCGGAGGGGCTGTGCGCAAGCATCCGCGCCAGGTTGATCGGCCGGTCGAGCAGCTCCCGGTCTTCGGGGGCGAGATCGTCCACATCGAGGTAGGGGAGTCGAGCCATCGCGATCCTCTCTTCCGGGTCGGCATCGTCAGCGCCGGCGGCGCCAGTCAGCGGACGGGAGAGAGTACCGTCACGCCGCCGTCGACGACCAGCGCCTGGCCCGTGATGTAGCGCGCGTGTTCGGAGGCGAGGAACACGACCGCGCGGCCGACGTCCCAGCCGGTCCCTTCAATCCGCAGTGCCGAGGCGTTCTTGCGCCGCTCGCGGATCTCGGGCGTCATCGTCGGGCGCTGGACCATCGGCGTCCAGACCGGGCCCGGGAGCACGGCGTTGACGCGGATCCCGTCCTCGGCGTGATCGACGGCCATCGCCCGGGTCAGCGAAATGACCGCTCCTTTCGACGCCGAGTAAGGGGTGAGGCCCTTGGGGCGGATCGCGGAGATCGAGCTGATGTTGACGATCGAGCCGCCGCCGGCCTCGTGCATCGACGGAATCAGGGCGCGGGACGCCTGGACCATCGACCGGACGTTGACCTTCATCACACGGTCCCAGAGTTCCGACTCGGTGTCGAGGACCGTGCCGGGCGCTCCGATGCCGACGTTGTTGATCAGCACGGTGGCTGGCGCGGAGCCTTCCCGCGCGAAGGACGCCAGGGCCGCGCAGTCCTCGTCGCTGGTCACGTCGCCGATGAAGAGCCGGGCGGCGCCGCCCTCGTTCCCGATCATCTCGACGGTGCCGCGGGCGGCTTCCTCGTTGAGGTCCACGACGATGACCTCGGCGCCGGCACGCGCCAGGAGAATCGCGGCGGCCCGGCCGTTACCGATCCCGTCGTCTCTCGCTCCGCCGCCCGTTACGACGGCGGTCCGGCCGCTGAAGTCGATTCGATCCCCCGCTGAGGGAACCTGCTCCAAAGGCGCGTTCATCGATCCAGCACCTGCTCCCTGCACTCGAAGCTCCCCGCGTCCTTCGGGTCACCGTTGCCCGAATAGATCGCGGCTTTCGGGTAACGGCAGATGGGCCGCGATTCAAGCCCGGTGCCCAGCGTGTCGGGTGCCACGCCCTCCTCCACCCAGCGGACGACCGCGGCGAAGGGATTCTCGGGGGTGATGCCGGGCATGTCGCGGCAGTGCCTGGCGCCCGGCACCATGAACAGGCGCAGGAAGTCGCCGGTGTGGCCCATACGGTCTTCGACGCCTTCGAACCAGTCGACCGTGCCCTGTGCGTAGATCAGGGGGTCGGACCAGCCGTGCCAGACGACCGCCTTGCCGCCGCGGTCGCGGAAGCCGGAGAGATCGGTGCGGTCCGTGCCGAACACGCGCCCGAACTCCTCGACCGACTGGTCCCAGTAGTGCTCGTAAGAGGCGGGGGTGAGGCCGGTCCAGTCGAAATCCGGGTCGCGGGCGAGGAAGTAGCGGAACCAGTCGAGGGTGATCCGCATCGGCCGGCCCGCGGGCGGGTCGCCGGCCGTCCCGTTCAGAGCCATGAAGTCGGTCCCCGGCGCCAGGCCGTACCAGAGGAAGGAGCCGTCACGCCGCCGGGGGCCCTCAAGGATCTTCCGGAGGACGGCGACGTCGTCCTCGGTGACCAATCCACAACCTTCGCCCTCGGCGCCGAGGAGTTCGGTGGGGTTGAACGGACATTGGCGGGGCTCGGGGATCACGCCATCGGCGACGCCGTCCTGGAGGTCGCAGGCTTCGACAGCCTGGGCCTGGGCGAGGCGGAAGGTGCACGGACGCACGAAGTGGCCCGCCTCCAGCATGACGAGCTGACCCCACATCTGGGCGAGGTGCAGGCGGTCCCAGTTGATCGCCGGTGCGCCGGAGAGGACGCCGTCGTAGTCGTCGGGGTAGCGCTGGACCTCCATCAGCCCCTGGCGGCCTCCGGTCGAGCAGCCGCGGAAGTAGGAGTACCTGGGTTGCCGGCCGTAGAAGGCCGCCGTGAGTTCCTTGCCCACCCGGGTCATCGCGTGGATGCCGAGGTAGGCGTTGTCGCGGATCAGCATCCACTCGAGGGCGCCGTCGGGGCCGAGGGCGAAGCTGCCGCTGTTCTGTTCGTGGCCAGTGTCCGTGGCGGCCGCCGCGAAGCCTTCCTGCACGGCAGCAGGGAGCGTCCGCGGACTGCCGCCCGAGAAGCCGCCGCCGCCGGTGCCGAGGAAGCGGCCGTTCCAGTTCTCGGTGGGCAGGGCAACCCAGATCGTGATGCGGTCGTTGGCTGGCGTGTGGGTGGCGATGGCGGTTACGCGGCAGTAGGGGGGGCCGGTGGGGCCGGCGGTTGCGAGGGTGGCCGATTCGACGGTGGCGTCGGCGAGGTCGACGGTGGTCAGGCTCTCGCAGGTGCGGGCCGGTTCGACGTAGTCGTGAAGAGGTGGCGGCGGCCATTGCGCGGCCGCGGGAGCGGTGACGGCGAACAGGACGGTGCCTGTGATCAGGGAGAACTTCACGGGCCGGTCTCGGACTCCGCAGTATGGTCGCCGCTTCGCGGCGCGTCTAGTTGGCCGCCTTCGGCGGCAGCGGACCAGAGGGTCCGCGCACCCAGAGCACGGTCTTTCCCGTTGCGACAGTCTCTACTGCAAGCCAACCATGCGCGGTGGCGGCGATCTTGCCCTCGCCACCACCACTACCCGCGCGCAGAGGGTAACGTCCGCGTGCTACCTGCATCGGCATCGCACTCAAGGAGAGTCCCCATGAAGAGATTGAGCCCTCGAATCCTGCCGGCCGTTGCGCCGGCCTTGACCCTGGCACTCGTGTTCACCGTTGCCGTCGGGCAGCCCGCAACAGCTCAGCAGTCTGGCGCATCAGGCTCCTGGACCATCGGCGAGCGCATCGTCCCGGCGCCGGCAGGAGCCAGCGAGGAGCTTCGGGCCGCGCTCGCCGCGATGCCTGCTCCCAACGTGGCTGCCTCCCAGGCGGGGGCTCCTCAGACCGAGGAGCAGTGGCTGGCGATCCAGAACGCGACGGCCAACGCGAATCTCGAGCAGATGGCCGAGGCGTACGGCCTCTCGATCGAAAAGGACGAAATCGAGGGCGTGACGGTTTACCGTGTGACGCCGGACAAGGTCGATCCGCGGCACACCGGCCACCTGTTTCTGCATGTCCATGGCGGCGCCTACGTCCTCAACGGAGGCGACAACTCCGCCACCGAGGCAGCGCTGGTCGCGGCCCGGGCCGGCATCCCGGCGCTCTCCGTCGACTACCGCATGCCGCCGAAACACCCCTTTCCGGCCGCGGTCGAGGACGTGGTCACGGTCTACCGGCACCTGCTCGAGAGCCGTTCCGCCAAGTCGATCGCCATCGGCGGCACCTCGACGGGTGGCGGGTTGTCGCTGGCGTCCGTTCACAAGTTCCGCGACCTGGGCCTCGAGCTACCCGGAGCCATCTACGCCGGCACACCCTGGGCAGACCTGACGAAGACCGGCGATTCTCTGTTCACCAACGAAGGGCTGGACCGCGTCCTGGTGACCTACGACGGGCTCCTCAAGGGCGCGGCGCTCCTCTACGCGGACGGCCACGACCTCAAGGATCCGCTGATCTCGCCCGTCTACGGCGACTTCGAGGGCTTCCCGCCGACGTACCTGATCACGGGTACCCGCGACATGTTCCTGAGCGACACGGCGCGGACCCACCGAAAGCTACGGGCGGCTGGAGTCGTTGCGGACCTACACGTCTACGAGGGGGTGGCGCACGCCGACTACCTGATCCTCGTCGATTCGCCGGAGTCGAAGGACATGTTCCAGGAGGTCGGCGCGTTCTTCAAAAAGCACCTGGAGTAGGCCGGCGCGAACCCGTGTGGCGCGATCCCGCGCCACGCGCGAACCAGTCCGTGCGCCCGTCAGCGGGCGCACGGATGGCACCCCGGCGCACCCAGTGCGACTACTTGCTGCGGGTCGCTGTGAAGGCGCGCTCGCCGCGGGGAGTGATCATCTTTCCGGTCATCGTGTCGCCGTCGACCGTCGCCTCGAAGTTGAGGTTGAAGGTCTGGCCGCCCCTTCCGAGCTCCCGGCCGAACTTGAGCGTCTCGCCGTCCCAGGACACGTTCTTCAGATCGCCGTTCCGGCGGGGGTTGGTCCAGGTGCCCTTGAGCTCGCCGTCGACTTCCTTGAACTCGTAGACGACCTCGAAGGTGCCCTGCGGCGTTTCGGTGGCCGATGCCCACTTGCCGAGGACGGGGGCGTTGTCTGCGGCCAGCGCCGCAGGGGCGAGCGCCAAGGCGACCGCTGCGGCGATCAGGATGAACTGTCTCATGGGGGCTCCTCAGTTGAGTTCAGAATGCTCGTACACTGCTTTGATGACAAGGACGACCGCCGTTGCCGTTTTGTTCCTGCTCGGCTGGGGTTGCGCCGGGGATAGTGACGAGGTCACGGGTGCGTCCGTAAACCAACCGAATCCGAAACCAGCCGGAGAGCTAGCAATGAAGATCGATCACTTCATGTACGCAGTTGCCGATCTCGACGAGGGAATGGCATGGGCCGAGGAGGCCTTCGGCGTGGCGCCGGTGTTCGGCGGCTCCCACGAGGGGCTGGGAACGCGTAACGCACTGCTGAGCCTGGACGACACGTACCTCGAGATCATCGCGCGGGATCCGGCGCAGTCGGTCGAGAGCCAGATGGTCACGGGCATGGCCGCGATGAGCGCCGGGGGGCTCGTGACCTGGGCGGCGCAGGGCGATCTCGTCGTCACGAAGGGGTTGCTGGAGGAGGCCGGGGTCTCTTCCGCGGGTCCCGTGGAGACACGGCGGCGCACGGCGGACGGGGGTCTACTCGTGTGGGATCTGCTGTTTCCGCAGGGGGGCGGCTACGGGATGCCCTTCTTCATCGATTGGCGGGAGTCGCCGCACCCGGCGGCGACGACGCCGGTTGGTGGGGAGTTGGTGTCGTTCGGAATCTCGACGCCCGATGCGGGGGAGCTCGGCGCGGTGCTGGCGGGTCTTGGGCTGGATGTGCGCGTGTCGGGCGGAGAGCCGGAGATGACGGTGGTGATCGAGGGCACGAAGGGTCCCGTGACGCTGGTGTCCACGGAGGAGAGCCGGGGGTTGCAGCCGTCTTCGCGACGATAGGGTTGGCCGTCACACACTTGGGAAAGAGGAACGATGACCGAGAAGACAACAAAGAACCGTATGCGTCTGGCCTGCCGTTGCCTCGTGATCGCGGCGCTCGCCGCCGCCATCCCGGCCGCGGCCCAGCTCGACATCGACGCCTGGGCAAACCAGGCAGGCGAACAGATCGTCTGGCACCAGACGCAGTTGAGCGACACGGTCTACCTGCTGCTGCCCGAGCCGGGACTGGCCGGGAACCTGGCGGTCTCCGCGGGCGACGACGGCATCCTGATCGTCGACGACGCGATGATGCCGGTGGTGCCGAAGATCAAGGCGGCGGTGGCGAAGATCCAGGAGGGCAGGATCGACTTCGTCGTCAACTCGCACTACCACTTCGACCACGCGGGCGGCAACGCGGGCTTCGGGGCCGACTCGGCGATCGTGGCGCACGCGAACGTGCGTAAGCGCCTGCTGGAGAACCGGCATGCCGGGGCCAACTTCTCGGCGACGCCGTTCCCGGCCGAGGCACTGCCGATCGTGACGTTCAACGAGAGTGTCACCCTGCATTGGAACGGCGAGGCGATCGACGTGATCCACTTCGGCAACCCGGCCCACACGGACGGCGACGCGGCGATCTTCTTCCGCGACTCGAACGTGGTCCACGCCGGCGACCAGTTCCCGAACCTCGGCGGCTACCCGTACATCGACCGCGACGTCGGCGGCAGCGCGCTCGGCCTGCGCGACAACATGGCTCAGCTTCTCGACATCGTCGACGACGAGACGAAGATCATTCCCGGCCACGGGCCGCTGGCGACGAAGGCCGACCTGCAGAAGTACCACGACTACGTCGCGGAGACGATCGACTACATCGACAAGCAGAAGAGCGCCGGCAAGTCGCTCCAGGACGTCCAGAAGGACGGCCTGCCCGAGAAGTACGCGCCCTACGGCAACGGTCCGTTGTCGCCGGAGCCGGTCTGGATCGGCTACGTCTGGGCCAGCCTCGACGACTGAGACCGCGGCCGCGGCGATGGCCAACGACGTCGTCATCGACGTCCGGGACCTGCGCAAGAGCTACGGGGAACTCGTAGCCGTCGACGGGGTCTCGTTCCAGGTCCATCGCGGCGAGATCTTCGGCATGCTCGGCCCCAACGGGGCCGGCAAGACGACCACGGTCGAGATCCTGGAGGGACTCCGCCAGGCGGACGGCGGCGAGGCGTTCATCGACGGCGTCGGCGTGAAGAAGAACCGGCGGCGGGTCAAGAGCATGATCGGCGTCCAGCTCCAGCAGAACGCCTTCTTCGACAACCTGACGCTCCGCGAAACGGTCCAGCTGTTCGCGACGCTCTACGGCTCGGACGCTTCGGCGGACGAGATGCTGGCCAGAGTCGACCTGGCGGACCGGGCGAAGTCCCGCTACAAGCATCTGTCCGGGGGCCAACGGCAGCGGTTCTCCATCGCGGTCGCCATGGTCAACGAGCCGGTCGCGATGTTCCTGGACGAACCGACGACCGGGCTCGACCCCCAGGCCCGCCGCAGGATGTGGAAGCTGATCGACGGCCTGCGCTCCGACGGCATGGCGATCATGCTGACCACCCACTACATGGAAGAGGCGGAGGTTCTCTGCGATCGTGTCGCGGTCATCGACCGCGGCTCGATCGTCACCGTGGATGCGCCACAGGCGCTGATCGAGCAGTTGGCGAACCGCGGCGGCCAGTCGGTCCGCAGGGACGGCGCCCTGACGCTGGAAGACGTCTTCCTCGATCTGACCGGGCACCAGCTCGTCGAGTAGGGATCCCGCCGTGAAGATCTACCTGGCATTCATCGGCGCCGAGCTGAAGATGTTCTTCCGCGACCGGGCGGCGCTCTTCTGGTCGCTGGCCTTCCCGACCGTCATGATGGTCGTCTTCGGCCTCTTCGACTTCGGCAGCTTCGCCCCGCCGCAGGTGGGCATCGTCGACCAGGCGAAGAACCAGGCATCGACCCTGCTGGTGTCCGTACTGAAGGGCGATCTCGGCGGCGAACCGCTGTTCAACGTCCCGGAGTCCGACGATGCCGACCACCTGCAGGCCGAGGTCCTGGCCGGCGACATCACGGCCTTCCTGGCGATTCCGGAGGGCTTCGGCGAACTCGGCGTCTCATCGACCATCGATCTGACGTTCGACGGCAGGAAGGCGCAGGAGGCGCAGGCGGCCCGATCCATCCTCGAGCAGGTCCTCGAAGGCGTGTTCAAGTCGGTCGCCAACATCCCGGCGGAGTACCGGGTCGAGAACTGGGCGACGATCTCTCCCACGGAAGTCGCGGGCCGCGGCCAGGGCTACAAGGGGTTCATCGTGCCAGGGATCGTCTCGCTGGCGATCATGCAGAGCGCGCTCTTCGGCGTCGTCTTCACGCTGGTGCGGCTGCGCAACCAGGGCGTGCTGAAGCGCCTCTACGCCACGCCCATCGGCCCGAACCACTTCCTGGTCGGATCGCTGACGACCCGGCTCCTGCTGCTGGTGATGCAGACGAACGTGCTCCTGCTCGTCGGCATCCTCGTGTCCCGCGTCGAGGTGGCCCCGGGCTACCCGCTGTTCTGGCTGGAGGTCATCCCGCTCATCTTCCTCGGCGGCCTCGTGTTCGCCTCACTGGGCCTGGCGATCTCCGGCATCGCGAAGACGGAGAACACCGCGGCGCCGCTCGCGAACATCGTGTCGCTGCCGCTGATGTTCCTGTCGGGCGTGTTCTTCCCCCAGAACGTGCTGCCGGACTGGCTCCTCGCGTTCGCGAAGTGGCTGCCACTGACCTTCCTGGCCGACGCGATGCGGGCGATGGTGAACAGCGGCGAACCGCTGCTCACCCAAGGCGGACCGATCCTGGGGCTGGCCGCGTGGGCCGTCCTCTGCTTCGGGCTCGCGGTGTGGGCGTTCCGGTGGGAGTGAGGTCGCCGCTTCGTGGCGCGTCTGAGTTGGCACGAGTCACGAGACTCGCGCCAAAGCCGGCCAGAGGGCCGGCGCACCCAGTGATCTACTCTCCGCCGGAACTCTGGGGCTGGTCGTACTCCGATTCGAGCAGGCGGGCGCCGCGCAGGACGTTGCCCATCGCGTAGTTGCCTTCGTGGCAGGCGTACTCGTAGACCCGGCTGTCCTTGGCCTTCCAGGTGTACTCGCCCGCCCAGGGCTCCGTCCATGAGTTCGGGTCGTCGACCCGGAAGTGGTAGAGCAGATTGCCGTCCTCGGTGCGGCTGAAGCGCTCCTCCACCACCATCGTCTCACTGCCTCCGGGGAGACCGGTCTGGTTGCGGAAGTGGCGGGTGGTAACGACCAGAGTGTCGCCATCCCAATGTCCGATACCGTCGCCGAGCCACGAGTCGACGCCCTCGGGACCGTGCTCCCCGTCGATCGGCACGATCCTCGCGTCGTGGACCATCTCGGCCATGATGACGACATGATTCTCGGTCTGCATGATCCGCGCGTAGTTGTTGTACAGGCTGGGCAGCAGCGGGGGTCCGCCGACGAAGCCGAGCAGGCAGCGCTCGGCCAGAGCCAGCGTCTCGGGACCGTCGAACGGCCCAGGGCCCTCCTTGTCGAGCCAGGACGCGGTGCCGTCGTTGTCGTACGTGAATGACGCGAAGTTCGTCATCAACCGGCGCATGGCTGCCGGCGTCATCGCGGGCCGCCGACCGTTCTTCGGCTCGTAGATGATCGAGGTGCGGAACTTGCCATCGACCACGACGGCCTCGGAGCCAGGGTCGATCCAGAACGCGTTGTAGCCGCCGACGCCGCCGCCGCCGAAGCGGTTGTCGCCGTCGCCGCCCTTGACGGGCGCGGTCCGGTCCGCGCCGCCGCCCTTCCGGTCCTCTTCCAGGGACCGCCAGAGTCTGTCCCGTTCCTCTTCCATCTCCTTCGCCTGCTCCGGCGTCAGGTAGAGGTTGTCGCCGTACTGCGGCGGGCGATCGACTGGAGTGATCGTGCCTGCATCGTAGACGCCCGAAAGGTCGGGCTTGCCGTTGGGCATCCTCTTGATGCCGTCGCCCTCCGCGGCGAGCGCCGGGAGGCCGACGAGGAACAGGGCGAGGGAGGCGAGGGTGAGCTTGCGCATGGCTTGAGTCCTTGTTCGGAGAGAATGGACCGAATGCTTGAAGGGACTGGAATCCTAGCACCGGTCGGCGTCTGCTTTCTGCTCACAGCAGTCCCTGCTGCGGCTCAATCGGAGGACCCGGCAGTCGAGCAAGTCGAACTGAACGGCATCGTCTACGACGTGCCGCCGCCCTGGCGGGGCAACCGCATCGAAGAGGCCGCGGACCCGGCCAAGCTGGCCAGAGTGCCGAGCGAACTGACGGGAGAGCTCGGCATCTACGTGACCCCGGAAACGCGCGACGCCGTCGTCGCGATGGCGGCAGCCGCTCAGGAGCAGGGAATCCCGCTGGAGGTGGACTCGGGTTTTCGCAGCTACGGCTTTCAGAAGAGGGTCCTGGAAGGCCTCCTGGCCGGCGGACGACCGTTCCTCAACGCCGTCCGCTGGACGGCGCCGCCCGGCTACTCCGAGCACATCACGGGCCGCGCGCTCGACTTCGTGCCCAGCGACGCCGACTTCAAGGACACGCCGGCATACGAGTGGCTGAAACGCTACGCCGCGGACTTCTGCTTCACCGAGAGCTACCCGCTGGGCAACGCCGGCGGCTTCGACTGGGAACCCTGGCACTGGCGCTACGACGACTGCGACGAGTAGATGGTCAACACTCTGCAGCAATCTGTCGGTCCTACGTGGCGCCTCCCCTAGTAGGCTGCACAGCAGGAGAACGCAGCCATGAGAACGATCGAGCACCACGTCAACGGCAACACCCTTCCGGCCGGCTCTGGCAGGACCCATCCGGTCTTCAACCCGGCCACCGGCGAGCAGACCGCGGCCGTCGGTCTGGCGAGCACGAGCGAAGTCGACGCCGCGGTGGCGGCCGCAAAGGACGCGTTCGCCGACTGGCGGCGTACTTCGCTGGCGGTGCGGACGAAGCTGATGTACGCCTTCCGGAACCTGGTCGAGGCGCACACGGACGAACTCGCCCGGCTGCTGACCGCCGAGCACGGCAAGGTGCTGGCTGACGCCGCCGGCGAGGTGGCCCGGGGAATCGAGAACATCGAGTACGCCTGCGGACTCGCCGACCTGCTGAAGGGGAGCTACAACTCCCAGGCCTCGACCGGCGTCGACGTCTACTCGGTGCGGGAGCCGCTCGGCGTCGTCGCCGGCATCACGCCGTTCAACTTCCCAGCCATGGTGCCGCTGTGGATGTTCCCGAATGCGGTCGCCTGCGGTAACACGTTCGTGCTCAAGCCGTCGGAGCGGGACCCGTCCGCGCCGCTGCTGCTGGCTGAACTATTCGACCAGGCGGGCTTCCCGCCCGGCGTGTTCAACGTCGTCAACGGCGACAAGGTGGCGGTCGACCGCCTGTTGACTCACGCGGACGTCGCGGCTGTCAGCTTCGTCGGTTCGACGCCGATCGCCCGCTACGTCTACGAGACGGGGACCGGCGCCGGCAAGCGGGTGCAGGCACTCGGTGGCGCGAAGAACCACATGGTCGTGCTTCCCGACGCGGACGTCGACCTCGCAGCCGACGCCGCGGTCTCCGCCGCCTACGGCTCGGCCGGCGAGCGCTGCATGGCGGTGTCGGTGGTCGTCGCGGTCGGCGGCGTCGCCGATCCGCTGGTCGGCGCAATCCAGGAGCGGATGGGGAAGCTCTTCATCGGCCCCGGCATGGACGGGAAGTCGGAGATGGGCCCGCTGATCACCCGCGAGCACCGCGACCGGGTGGCCGGCTACATCGGCACCGGCGCCGAAGAGGGCGCCACCGTGGTCGTCGACGGCCGCAACGCGACCTTCGACGGCGACGGCTTCTTCCTCGGCGTCTCGCTGCTCGACAACGTGACGCCCGAGATGACGGTGTATCGCGACGAGATCTTCGGCCCGGTCCTATGCGTCGTCCGCGCCGACAGCTACCAGGAGGCGGTCGAGCTCGTCGAGCAGAACCCCTGGGGCAACGGCACCGCGATCTTCACCCGCGACGGCGGCGCGGCGCGCCAGTTCCAGGAAGACGCCGACGCCGGCATGGTCGGCGTCAACGTGCCGATTCCGGTGCCGGTCGGCTACCACTCCTTCGGCGGCTGGAAGCAGTCCCTCTTCGGCGACACTCACATGTACGGCCCCGAGGGGGTCCACTTCTACACGAAGGCGAAGGTGGTGACGGCGCGCTGGCCGGACCCGGCGGAGAGCCAGGTGGATCTGGGGTTCCCGCGGAACCGGTAGCTAGCGGCTCGCGCGCGCCGCTTCGCGGCTGCGCGCCTGATGCCGGCGGGGACGCCGGCGCACCCAGTGGTTCAGTCGAAGGTCCACTCCCGGGGCTCCTTGCCCTCTTCGGGCTGGGCCTCGCGGACGACGATCGGCGGGGTCTCGCCCTGTTGGTACGTGAAGACGTACTTCAGGGCCTTGCGGTTCTCTTCGGGTACCGGGTCGACGTGGGTGGCGAGCTCCGGGCCGTCGAAGACGTTGATCTTGCAGAACTCCTCGGCCTGGCAGACGAACCTGGCCATCTGGACCCAAGCCTCCATCTGCGTGTCGGGCTCGACCCAGGCGCCGAACGAAAGGCCGGTCAGGCCGATGATGTTCAGCGGCGGCGGAGCGTCGCCTCGCTGCTGCGCCGGGGCCACGGCGGGGACGGAGAGGAGGAAGGCGATGGCGATCGCAACGGGCGCGCGTCGATTCATGGCTGGGTCACCTCGAAGAAACGGTCCCATAATGCCATGCGGTCCCGGTGGAGGTGGCTGCCGGTCTCGATCGTCGAGCCGAACTCGAGGTGGCGGGCCGTGTCCGGCCTGAACTCCGGCCACGCCGGCAGATCCGGGCCGCCCGGCGGGTTCGGATCGCCGGTGGAGGCGAAGGCGATCCAGTAGCCGGACATCGCCTCGGCGAGTTCGTGGTCCTCCTCCGCGTACTCGTAGTCCAGCTTGTCCAGGTTGTCGAACGCGTAGGCGATCTCGGCCGCGTGGTAGGCGCCGTAGAAGTCCTTCTCGGGGTGCGGCGGAGCGTGGCTGAAGAAGTAGAGCCAGGCCGGCGAGGACACGGTCTCCGAGAGGGTCGCCCAGGTCTTCATGTGCCAGGCGAAGACGCGGTCGGAGAACGCGTCGATGAAGGCCCTCCTCGCGTCCGCGTCGGTGGCCACCGGATAAGCCTCGAAGAACTCGTCGGCCACGTCGGGGAACTGGCTCTTGACCAGGAACTCGACCCCGGACCTGTTGGAGGGCAGCATCCTGCCCATCAGGCTGGTCGCCTCGTCGCGGTTCGATCCGACCAGCACCGGCACGTCGGCCTGCTCGCCGGACCGGTAGATCTCGGCGATCTGCTTCGGCAGCACCCAGCCGTCGACGTTCGGTCTCGTCGCGAAGGCGCCCTGCTTCGAGGCCTCGGCGTGGATCGCCTCCGCGTCCAGTGCGCGCAGGCGGGCGGCCGCGTCTTCGCCCTCGATGCCGAGTCGCTTGGCGAAGGCCTCGCCGGCGCTCTCGGCCGAGCCGTCCTCGGACGAGCGAAGCACCGGCAGGCCGTCGAAGAAGCCCCCGCTCTGGCCGATCGCCCGCTGGAACAGGCCCCGGGCCAGGGGCGAAGCCTGCAGCACGTTGACGCTCCAGGCGCCCGCCGATTCGCCGAAGATCGTCACCCGGTCCGGGTCGCCGCCGAAGGTCGCGATGTTCTCCCGCACCCACTGCAGGGCGAAGATCTGGTCGAGGATGCCGTAGTTGCCGGAGACGCCCTGGTCGGACTCGGCCGACAGGGCCGGGTGGGCGAGATAGCCGAAGGCGCCCAGCCGGTAGTTCACCGTCACCACGACGACACCCTTCCGCGCCAGCGCCGTCCCGTCGTAGAGCGGCAGCGAGCCCGAGCCGCGGGTCAGCGCGCCGCCATGGATCCAGACCATGACCGGCAGACGGTCGTTGTCGGACTCGGCCGCGGTCCAGAGGTTGAGGTAGAGACAGTCCTCGCTTACGTCGACCAGGGGCGAGGCGTAGAAAGAACCCTCCCGGTAGGGCGCCTGCATGCAGGACGGCGGCTCGAAGAGAGCGTCGATGGGCAGTCGCGTGGGGGTCGCCGGCTGGGGCGGCCTGAAGCGAAGGTCCCCGACCGGCGGTTCGGCGTAGGGAACGCCGAGGAAGACCCGGACGGACTCGTCGTCCTCGGAGACGTAGCCGATGACGTAGCCGCTCGACGTCAGCTTCACCAGTTGCGGCAGGGCGTCCTGGGCGCCGGCAGCGGCGACGGCCAGCAGCATCGTGCAGGCCAGAACCCATGCGGGACGGCCGCGTATCGAAACACTCATCGGTCCGAGTCTCCTTGCCACGCTACTTCGCGACGTCATAAGAGGTCAGCGACTCCTGGTCGCGGATGTAGAACGCTCCATTGGCGACCACCGGGTGGGCCCAGGAGGGGCCGCCACGATCCTCGATCTCGAACCGGCCCCGCTCCTGGTAGCCCTCCGGCGTGGCGACCGCCAGACCGACCTTGTGGTGCTCGCTCAGCAGGAAGAGCTTGCCGTCGGCCATGACCAGGGAACCCTTGCCGACGCTCCGGGCTCGCCAATGGACCTCTCCCGTCCTGGCGTCGACCGCGGTCAGCGCCGGACCGAAGAAGCTGTAGAGAGTCCCCTCGTGAGCGATGACCCCGCCGTGATGATTCTGCAGGCGGGTTCCGAAGTACGCCTCCTCGCTGTGGAAGGACCCGCCCTCGTCCTCGGCGGTGATCGCGAGCGCTCCCCCGCCGATTCCGTACGACGCCGTGTAAAAGACCAGGTTGCCCTCCAGCACCGGAGTCGTGATGTTGATGGCGTTCACGGTCGACGGCCTCTCGTAGCGCCAGAGCAAGCCCCCGTTGTCGGCTCGGACGCCGACCCCGGCCTCCCCCGTGAACCCGAGGAGTACCTCGGTGCCCTCGATCCGACGCAGGATGAGGGACGAGTACGAGGCCACGTCGCCGAGTTCGCTGGAACGCCAGATCGTGCTGCCGTCGGCCGCCGAGAGTGCGGCGATCGCACCCTCTCTGCCGCCCGGCATGACGAAGACACGATCGCGCACGACCAGGGGGGACTCGCTGATGCCCCAGTGCGTGTTCGGGCTGCGGAAGCGGTCCAGCATGTTGAACTGCCAGATCACCTCACCGGTGTCCTTCGCGATCTTCGCCACTTCGCCCATGCCATTGAGGACGAAGAGCGAGTCGCCATGGACGGTCGGCACCGAACGCGGCCCGTCGCCCCTGTCCGGGTGGTCGTAGAGGGGGCCCAGCTTCCGCATCCACACTTCACCGCCGTCACTCGCACGCAGGCGGAAGACCGCGCTCTCCCCGTCGCGGGTGCCCTGAACGTAGATCGCATCGCCCTCGACGGCGACCGTCCCATAGCCCTGGCCCAGCGTCTCGATCTGCCAGTTGACGGCGGGGCCCTCCGGCGGCCACTCGTCGAGCAGGCCGGTCTCGGTCGAGATCCCGGCGCGGTCCGGCCCGCGCCACTGCAGCCAGTCGTCGGCATACGCCGAACCGCCGAATCCCGCCGCGAGCATGGTTGTCGCGAGCAGACGGACTCCTTCTCTGAACATCGGTCGCATGGTCGCCCCTTCCTTTACTGGCTGACGGACCAGCATTGTACTCGCGAGCCGGGCAGGAGGCGGATGGTACTCGAGACGCGTGGGCGTTCGGGATGGTCAAGCGGTATCGTGCGCGCTCACCGGATTGAGCAGGAAGGAGAACGGCCATGGAGTTCTGGACCGCAACCGTCGCCGCGCCGACCCGTAGCGCCGAGTTCGCCCTCGAGGCGGAGGACCGGGGCTGGGACGGCATGAACGTCGTCGATTCGCAGAACCTCTCGGGCGATCCGTACGTCTGCCTCGCGCTGGCCGCGACGACGACACGGAGGCTGCGGCTCGCGACATCGGTGACGAACCCGGTCACGCGCCACCCGGCGACGACGGCCTCCTCGGCGCTCTCCGTACAACGCGTCTCGCGCGGCCGCGCGGTGTTGGGGATCGGACGCGGCGACAGTGCGCTGGCCCACCTGGGCCGCGCGCCGGCCCACCTCGGCTGGTTCGAGGACTACCTCGTCAACCTACAGGCCTACCTGCGCGGCGAAGATGTGGACTTTGAGAACACTGGCGTTTCGGACGATGCCGCGCCGCTCGCGGAGAAGCTCGGGCTTGCCCACGGGCCTTCCGCGAGCAGCATCCGCTGGATCGGCGACGGTCCGAAGGTCCCCGTCGAGGTCGCGGCCACCGGGCCCAAAGTGATCGGAATCGCCGCGAGACAGGCCGACCGGGTCATGCTCGCCGTCGGCGCCGACCCGAAGCGCGTCGCGTGGGGCATCGAGACGGCGCGCCAGGCCGCGGCCGAGGCTGGCCGCGATCCGGAGTCGCTCAAGTTCGGCGCCTACGTGAACGTCGTCTGCTGCGACGATCCCCGGGTCGGCCGTGAGCTCGGCCGCGCCTCCACCGGCCTGTTCGCCCGTTTCTCGGTCATGTACGGCGAGATCGCCGGACCCGCCGACGAGGGGCAGGCCGACGTGTTCCACAAGCTCCACGACAGCTACGACATGAACGCCCACGGCCGCGAAGGCGGCCAGCAGACCGCCGCGCTCACCGACGATTTCATCGACGACTACGCGATCGTCGGCAACCCGGAGCACTGCGCGGCACGGATCGAGGCATTGCTAGATCTGGGTATCGAGAAGCTCGCGGTCACCGGACCCAACTTCGCCTCGCCGAGCCCCCCGGCACGCGAGGCCGCGGAGCGGTTCACGGACGACGTCCTGCCGCTGCTGCGGGGATAGAGGAGACGACACATGGAGCTGGCCGGTACGTCGGCAGTCATCACCGGCGGCGGCAACGGCATCGGCCGCGCCATCGCCATCGCCCTGGCGCGGGACGGCGCGAACGTCGCGGTCGCCGACCTGGAGCAGGATGCCGCGGAGAGCGTCGCCCGCGAAGCGGAAGCCCTCGGCGTGGGAGCTCTCGCGGCACGCGTCGACGTGACGCGCGAGGAAGACCTGGAGCGCCTGGCCGACGACGCCTGGGCGGCGTTCGGGTCCGTCGAACTGCTGTTCAACAACGCCGGCGTCGGCGCGGGCCGGGCGCCGGCCTACGGGTTCAGCGCCGACGACGTGCGCTGGATCCTCAGCGTGAACGTCGAGGGCGTGCTGAACGGCATCCGCGTGTTCGCGCCCCGCTTCATCGAGGGGGGCAGGGAATCCCGCATCGTGAACACGGGTTCCGAGCACAGTCTCGGCATCCCCTTCCCCGGTTCCGCGGTCTACACCGCCTCGAAGCATGCGGTGCTCGCCATCTCCGACGTACTACGGGCCGAACTACCGGACCACGTCGGCGTCAGCGTCTTCTGCCCGGGCTGGGTGGCGACGAGCATCTGGCGTTCCTCGGAACGCCGGCCCGAGCACCTCGGCGGACCTAAGGAAGCCAATCCCGTGGCCGGCAAGCTCAGCGCGGAACACGCCATGTCCGCGGAGGAGGCGGCCGCCATGGTGCTACAGCAGATCCGCGAGGGCCGCTTCTACCTGCTGACCCATCCCCACGTCATCGAGTACGCGCAAACCCGGTGGAACGACGTCGAGTCCGCATTCGCCGAACAGGCGCCCCGCTATGAGGGCGATGACAGGTACGACGTGGCCAAGGCGATTGCGCGGATCCGGGCGCAGCGGGCCGAGTAGCTAGGGGCGCTCGCGCCACCAGCCCGGACCGACCCGCGACGGCCAGCCCTCGGGCGGTGTCGGCCACAGAAGGATCGTGCCCATCGGGCCGAGTTCCACACCGCGGATGTCGTTGTTGAACACCCAGAGGAAGCTGACGTGGAACAGGAACAGGACCGGCTGGTCCTTGTACACCTCGCGGTGGATCTCCCGGTAGATCGCGGCGCGCCTCTCGCTGTCCTGCTCCCGCTTGCCCAGGTCGAAGAGTTCGTCGACCCTGGGGTTCGAGTAGCCGCCGCTGTTGCGGCCGCCGTCGTAGGCGTCGGTGGCGAGCTGGTTGCGGAGGGCGTTCGGATCCTGGGTCGTGCCGACGATCGTCCCGAGCGCCTGGAACTCGTGGGCGAGCCGCCTCTCGTTGAGCGAAGCGCTCTCGTAGGCGCGGGTCACCATCTCGACCCCGAGCCGCCGGAAGTCCTCGCGCAGGATGTCGAGCGTCGGCGGCACGTAGGTCAGGCCGGCGGTGTACGACAACTCGAAGCTGAAGCGGACCCGCTCGCCGTCGATCTCCTTGTAGCGCCAACCGGTGTCGGGGTCGGCGAGCCAGCCGGCCTGGTCGAGGAGTTCGGCGGCGCGCTCCAGGTCGTAGTCGAGCGCCTGCTCGAGGATCGCCGGCTCGTAGTCCCAGCCGCGTTCTTCCACCATGAAGCCGTAGGAACGCCGGTACAGGCCGTGGCCGACGCGGCGCAGCACCGTCTCCGCGTCGTAGGCGTGGGCGAGCGCCCGGCGCACCAGGGGGTCGGTGAAGAAGGGATTGCTGCCGTCCATGTTCCACAGGAGGCTGAGCAGCAGCGCCGACGCGTGCCGACCCTTCACGCCTCTCTCTGCGAACAATTCCCCTTTCGCCTGCCGGGCGAAGATGTTCGCGTCGACGTAGATCTGGTCGTACTCTCCTCCCAGGAACTGCAGGAAGGCGAGGTTCCGGTCGGGCTGGAACTTGAAGATCATCGTCTTCGCGGCCGGCGGCGCCCGGTCGAAGAGGTAGTGGTCTTCCCACCGTTCGAGGACGACGCGGTCGTTGTTGCGCCATTCCACGAAGCGGAACGGGCCGCTGCCGATCACCGCCTCGCGGCCGTAGCGGTTGTAGTAGGGCGAAGACCGCAGGGTCGGATCGGCTGCGCGCTCGGCGGCGTCGCCCACGATGTGGAGCGGCATGATGGGAAAGGCGAGCGCCTCCAGCCGCAACTGCGGGGCCAGAAGGCCGGCGAAGTCGAAGCGCACCCGGTGCTCGCTCTCCGCCGTGGCCCCGGCGATGAGGTCGCGCGCCGTCGGCCAGAAGCTCACCGGCACCCGTTCGTCGCGCAGGGCTTCGAGCGAGAACACGACGTCATGCGCCGTCCAGGGCTCGCCGTCGTGCCAGCGGAGCTCGGGATTCAACTCCAGGGTGACGGAGTGCAGATCCTCCGACGGTTTCACCGCGAGGACGACGTTCGAGTTCCAGTCGTAGTTGGCCGGGCTGCCGTGACGGATGACGAGCCACTCGAAGAGCATCCCGAACATCGTCCAGGCGGACGCCGCGCCGGACGGAAAGAGCGGATTGAGCGTCGCCGGCTGCGAGAAGTCGTGGCGGACGATCGTCGTCGCCGTGTCGGCGCGTTGCGGCTCGGCGACCGGGTACAGCTCGTGCAACGACGGCGGATCGACGAGAGGATCGGCCAGCGGGTCGTAATCGCCGCCGGTCTCGACCACGGGCAGCGGATTGCCGCAGGCGCCGGCCAGAAGGCCGGCCGCCACCGCCAGCCGCCGCGCCCGGGCGTTCACGCGTTGCGCTTGATATCCCGGAACGGACCCTGGTCGGCGCGGTAGCCCTTCGGCATCCCCAGCACGCGCTCGGAGATGATGTTGCGCTGAATCTCGTCCGTGCCGCCGGCGATCGAGATGGCCGGTACCGAAACCAGGATCTCCGCGATGATCCCGTCCGCGGCCGACTCGGGACCGCTCAGCATGGAGTCGGCGCCCGAGATCATCGTGTGGACCAGCGACGCCTGGCGCGCGATGACGCTGGCCGCCAGCTTGCCGATGGAGCCTTCGGGGATGATGTCCGTCGTGCCGGCCTTGCGCTTGGCCTCCGCGCTGTCGGAGGCGAGCTTCGCCCCCGTGTGCATGCAGATCAGCTTCGCGATCTCCTGCCGCGTCGCAGGATCGGCGATCGCTCCGGTCTCCCGGGCGCGCGGCACGACGAGATCGACCCGGCCCTCGCGCTGCGGGTACCAGGTGTAGGGCTCGGCGGCGATCCGGAGTTCCTCTTCGTACTCCTCGTAGATGGGCCCCTGCTTCGGTCCGTCGAGCGTGGACCCGCGAACGCGGCGGCTGAAGCCCCTCCGTTCGAAGGAGAGCGTGGTCTTCGCGACGTGCCAGCCGTTGCCCTCGCCGCCGATCAGGTCCTCCGGCGGTACGACCGCGTTCGTCATGAAGACCTCGTTGAACGACTGATGTCCGTTCATCTGCCGGAGCGGCCGCGCCTCGACGCCGGACTGCCGCATGTCGAGCAGGAAGTAGCTGATCCCCTGGTGCTTCGGCACGTCCCAGTCGCTGCGCGCGACCAGCAGCCCGAAGTCCGCGTGGTGGGCGCTCGTGTTCCAGACCTTCTGACCGTTGATGATCCAGTTGCCGTCCTTGAACTCGGCCCGGGTGCTCAGGCCGGCGAGATCGGACCCGCTGCCTGGCTCGCTGAAGAGCTGGCACCAGGTGTGTTCGCCGGTCAGGATCGGCCGGAGGAAGCGTCGCTTCTGATCGTCCGAGCCGCACGCCAGGATCGTCTCCGACGCCAGGCCCCGCGGACCCACCTGCGCGGCCGGAACCGCGGCCTTCTCCCTGAAGACCTCGACTACGACGACGGTCTGCTCGAGCGTGAAGCCGCGCCCGTACCACTCCTCGGGCCAGTGCGGCGCCGCCCAGCCGGCCTCGAGCAGGAGGTTCCGCCATTCGATCAGGGGACGGTCGACGCGCCAGTGCGCGTCGAGCCAGGCCGAGACCTCGCGCCGGATTTGGTCCGGTGTCATGCCGCGCCCTCGAGCATCGTCATCATCCGTTCGCGATGGATCGCCGGCGTGCCGAACAGCACCTCCGATCCCTTCGCGCGCTTGAACCAGAGGTGGGTGTCGTTCTCCCAGGTGAAGCCGATCCCGCCCCGCAACTGGATCGCCGCTCGCGCCGCGCTCATGTAGGCGTCGGCGGCGGCCGCCTTCGCCATGCTGGCGGCGTAGGGCTCGCCCTCTCCCGCGTCCAGGCCGCGCGCGGAATGGTAGGTGACCGCCCGCGCCAGCTCGATCTCCAGGAGCAGGTCGGCGCAACGGTGCTTGAGGGCCTGGAAGGAGCCGATCGGCCTGCCGAACTGGAAGCGCTGCTTCGTGTACGCGACGGTGGACTCGAACAGGTGCTGCGCGCCGCCGATCATCTCGTGGGCCAGAGCCGAACAGACCCTGTCCCAAAGCCGGTTCAGCGACTGCCGGGTCAGTTGGCCGATCGCGCGACTCGGCGTGCCGCCGAAGGTCACTCGGGAGAGCTTGCGGGTCTGGTCCACTACCTCGAGCGGTGCGATGTCGAGACCGGCGGCGTCCGCTTCCGCCGCGTAGAGTCCCAGGCTCGAGCCGGTTCTGGCGACCACCAGCAGCAGGTCCGCCACGTGGGCATCGACGACCATCGCCGCCGTGCCGGACAGCGCTCCATCCGCTGTTGCCGCGATCGAAGCGCCGACGCCGGCCGGGCTGTTCACGTCGTCGAGGACCAGGGTCGCGATCGTCGAACCCGTCGCGATTCCCGGCAGAAGCTCTGTCCGGTCCGCTTCGTTTGCCGCCTCCAGCAGCGCGCCGCCGGCCATCACGGCGGAGGCCAGGAACGGCCCGCAGAACAACGTTCGCCCCATCTCCTCGGCGACGATGCCGAGCTCGACCGCGCCGCCGCCGGCACCGCCGTAGGCCTCGGGAACGTGGACGCCGACAAGCCCCGCATCGCCGCAGAGTTCCTGCCAGATCTCCGGGTCATAGCCCCGGTCGGAGGCCATTCGCTCCCGGACGGCCGTGGTCGGCGACTTCTCGCGGAGCGCCCGCGACACGATGTCGCGAAGTAGCTGTTGCTCGGGCGAGAACTCGATCTGCAAGGCGCTCCTCCAGACGGCCGGCGATAGAGTCGGCGTTGGGCCGAACCTTGGCCGCACTCCTCCTGGGTCGCCAAGCACAACCCTACCTAAAGCCCCTACGCATGACGCAGTCGAGCCGATCGGATTCGGGGAGTGACCCGGGCACCCGGCGTCCGCGCCGCACCCAGGCCGAACGTCGCGCCGAGTCCGAGCGCGAGATCCTCCGCGCGGCCGCGCTGCTGTTCGGCCGCCAGGGCTACACCGCGACGACGCTGGAGCAGATCGGCAAGGAGGCCGGCGACTCCAGCGCTCTCGTGTCGCTGCGCTACGGCTCCAAGGAGGGAATCGTCGAAGCGATCCTCGCCCGTTCGCAGACCCGCGTCGGCAGCGAAGTGTTCGAGCCCGAAGAAGGAGTCACCGGGCTCGCCAGCCTGAGCCGCATCTTCACCGGTTACTCCGAACTGCTACGCGACGCCGAACACTGGATGCGAGCACTGTTCATGCTGATGGCGGATTCCCTCGGGCCCCTGAACGCGAAGATCGACCTGTTTCGGGCCAGCAACGACCGTTTCGCGGCGGCGATCGAACAGGCCATTCGCGAGGGCCAGGAGGCCGGCGAGATCAGGACCGACCTCGACTCGGCCGGGACGGCGTTCGAGATACTCGCTGCGGTGCGAGGCACGACTCTCCTCTGGCTGCTCGACCCCGACAACATCGATCTCGTCGCGGCGATCGAAGACCTCCGCGTCAGCGTCGAGGATCGACTCTCAGCCTGACCCCAGCAGGGCGTGATGGTGCACCCTGGAGGAGTCGAACCCCCAACCTTCGGATCCGTAGTCCGACGCTCTATCCAGTTGAGCTAAGGGTGCACAGCGCCGCCGCTCCGCGCGAGTGCGGAACCCTAGCAGCTTGTCGGTCCAAGGGGGATTATAGCGCTGTTTAGCCGAGCCGGACCCTGGTACTCGGTACGGAACGGATCGAGAAGCTGATCCGCGCCCACTCCTGAGCTCAGGCGAAGCCGACGAGGCGCCGGATCTCGGCCGCCTTCGGTTCGGCGACCGCCCGAGCCCGCTCCGCGCCGATGGCCAGCAACCGGTCGAGTTCGTCCGGCGCGGACATCAGCTCCTCGTACCGCTGCCGGATCGGCGTGACGATCTCGACCAGGGTCTCCGCAACGGTCCCCTTCAGATCGCCGTAACCACGGGCCGCAGCGAAGTCGTCCAGCACCTCCTCGCGACCGCGACCGGTGATCGCCTGGTAGATCACCAGCAGGTTGTTCACCCCGGCACGCGACGGATCGTCGCTGAAGGCGATCTCGCGGCCTGAGTCGGTGACCGCCCGCCGGAGCGACCGGCGAATCTCATCGTCCGAATCCGTCAGTCGCACGGCGTGGCCCCGCCCCGCCGTTTCGCTCTTCGACATCTTCACCGTCGGATCGTCCAGGGCCATGACGCGCGCTCCGGCGGTCGGAATCACGGCCTCGGGCAAGACGAACGTCTCACCGAAGAGATGGTTGAAACGGCCCGCGATGTTCCGTGCGAGTTCGACGTGCTGCTTCTGGTCCTCCCCGACCGGCACCTCGTCCGCGTCGTAGAGCAGGATGTCCGCCGCCTGCAGCACGGGATAGGTGAACAGCCCGACGCCGATCCGTTCGCGGCCGCCCTGCCGCTCCGACTTCGCCTTGTACTGCGTCATCCGCTCGAGCCAGCCGATCGGCGTCGTACAACCGAGGATCCAGGCCGCCTCGGCGTGAGCGCGCACGTGGCTCTGCACGAACAGGGTCGTACGTTCCGGGTCGATGCCGCAGGCGAACAGCATCGCCGTCAGCTCGCGTGTGCCGGCGCGCAGGGTCTCCGGGTCCTGGCGCACAGTGATCGCATGCAGGTCGACGACGCAGATGAAGTTCTCCCGGTCGTCCTGGCGCGCGGCCCAGTGCTTGACGGCGCCCAGGTAGTTACCGAGGTGCAGCGCTCCGGAGGGCTGGATGCCGGAGAACATCCGGCGGCGGGCGTTGCTCATGCCGCGGCGGTCGAATCCTTGCTTTCGAGCCAGAGCAGGAGGCGGTAGAGCAGATGTTCGATTCTCTTCA
>JAPOWR010000004.1 GCA_026707545.1 Acidobacteriota bacterium
CTTCGCCGGCGCCTCCGCCGACTCCACCGCCGACGACCCCACCAGCACCAACGCCACCCCCGCCACCCCCACCCCCCTCCACTTAGCCACCCGCAAACACCTCTTCATCGACGACGCCCTCCTCGCCGACACCGGCGACGCCACCTTCACCGTCAACCCACCACGCCGCGCCGAGCGCGTCATCGACAACATCAAGGGCACGTTCCGCAAGCACCTCACCGTCGCCTCCGGCGACGACGGCGTCATCCGCATCTACAACTCGAGGGAAGAGGACCACCTCGCCGTCTACACCTCGACCGACGGCGTCCACTTCGACCGGCCCGACCAGGGACGCGGCGAGATCAACGGCCACCGCAACATCGTCATCCCCGACATGGTGGGCGGCCTCGGCAACCCGTTCTGGGACCCGCAGGCGCCGCCCGACGAGCGCTGGAAGTACCTCACGGACTACCAGCGGCGCGGCCTCTACCTCTACACCTCGGCCGACGGCTACGACTGGACGCGGCGGCGCAACATCGTCCTGCCGTTCCGGTCCGGCACCCAGAGCAGCACCTACTACGACGACCAGCGGCAGGTCTACATGTCCTACCACCGCTCCGGCATCTTCCACACGCCCGGCGGCGTGACGCAGCGCAGTTCGGTGGTCACGGAGCACGAGGACCTGCGCGCGACCCAGCCGTTCAGGCCGCTGACGCAGCAGGAGTACCTCGACCTGCGCGCCGAGTACCCGCTCCGCGACCCGCTGCCGTGGTGGGTCGACAACGGCCCGCTGACGCCGGGCGGGTTCGGCATGGAGTACCCGCACCTCTTCGACCCGACCCCCGAGGACCCGGTGGGCACCGACTTCTACCTCACCAAGGCGATGAAGTACCCCTACGCCCCGGACACCTACCTCGCCTTCCCGGTGGGCTACTTCCACTACTACGGTGACGGCCCGGAGGCGCGCAGGGTGCTGGGCCTGGAGGAGCGCGGCCTCGGCTCCGGCCCGCTCGAATCCCAGATCGCCGTCAGCCGCAACGGACTCGACTGGAAGCGTCACCCCGAGCCGGCCTACGTGGGCATCGGCCGCCACCAGGGGCGCGACGTGGTCACCGCCTACATCGGCCACGGCATGATCCGCCGCGGCGAGGAACTCTGGCAGTACTACTTCGGCGAGACGCACTACCACTCGCCCCACACCCAGGACCCGGACGGCCGCGGCGTCTACCGGCTCGTCCAGCGCCTCGACGGGTTCATCTCGCTCGACAGTCCGTACGGCCACGAGACCACCGTCGTCACGCGGCCGCTCACGTTCGAGGGTGACCGCCTGCAACTCAACGTCGACACCGACGCCGTCGGCTACCTGCAGGTCGGCTTCCTGGACGAGCAGGGACAGCCGATCGAGGGCTACACCGTCGACGACTGCGTCTACGTCAACGGCGACTTCATCGCGAAGGAAGTCGACTGGCTGGAGACGGGGACCGACGTGTCCCCGCTGGCCGGCCGGACCGTGCAGGTGGTGTTCCGCATGCGCGGTGCGAAGCTCTACGCGATGCAGTTCGTGGAAGGAGGATAGAGACCGTGAACCGTGAAACCCCACCGTTGGAATCCAGTACAGAGCCGCGCCGCCAGCACCGCCTTATCTCTGGGTGCGCGGACCTTCTGGTCCGCTGCCGGCGAAGCCGGCCGGAAGACCGCGCCGGCCAAAGGCCGGCGACCACTCTTCTCTTCCTAGCCCTTGCAACCATCAGCGCCGTGGCCTTCGCCACAACCGGCCCCCAAACCACCCCCATCGACCTCGACGCCTACACCCAGATCCTCCACGTCTCCACCACCACCGGCGACGACACCACAGCCACCGGCTCCGCAACCACCCCCTACGCCACCCTCACCGCCGCCCTCGCCGTGGCCGACGCCAACACCAACACAGCCATTCTCCTAGCCGCCGGCACCTACCCAACCCACAACCTCACACTCCCCCCCAACGCCGACCTCTACGGCGGCTTCGACCCCACCTCCACCGACTGGACTCACAACCGCGACATCCAGGCCCACCCAACCATCCTCGACGCCCAGAGCGAAGACCGCGTCCTCACCATCGCCGCCACCGCCACGTCCGCCGACACCCCCACCAACGCCACCAACCGCATAGACGGCCTCCGCATCCAGGGCGGCCAGGTTCGCGGCCCCGGCGGCGGCATCCTCATCGACGGCGCCTCACCCGTCCTCTCCAACAACGTCTTCACCAACAACAGCACCCTCACTCCCGCCAACTGGGCCCCCAAGTACCTCCACGAAACCGCCCACGACGGCGGCGCCATCTACTGCCGCAACGGCGGCGCCCCCGAGATCCGCAACAACCTGATCACCGAGAACGGCACCGAAACCGGCCGCGGCGGCGGCATCGCCTTCGACCACAACTGCGACGGCCTGATCGCCGACAACGCGATCATCAGCAACGTCGCGGGCGCCGCCGACACCATGCGCAGCAGCGACGGCGGCGGCATCTCCATCTTCAACTGGTCGTCCCCCGAGATCAGCGGCAACGTGGTCCTCGGCAATTGGGCGCTCAACACCCACGACGGCGGCGGCATCTTCGTCGCCTACTGGTCCTCGGCCAGGGTCCGCGACAACGTCATCGTCGCCAACCTGGGGACCGACGACGGCGGCGGCCTGTTCGTCGGCGGCCAGGAACACCGCTACGACCGGCCGTTCGACCCGATGCCGAACGCCGAGGACTTCTTCGTCGAAGTGACCGGCAACCGCTTCTTCGGCAACACGAACGGTTCCCGCAACTCCAGCGCCCTGCGCATCACGATGGAGAGCCGCGGCCGGGTCGAGGGCAACGTCGCCGCGCTCAACGGCGGCTTCTACCTGCAGCGGAGCGAGCTGGAGGTCGTGGACAACACGATCCTCGAAGACACCCTGCTCATCGAGACCAAGGAAGGGCTCGAGCCCACGCGCTTCAGCAACAACATCGTCACCGGGTCGCTTGAGAGCGACGGCACCGCGACCGTCACCGCGTCGCTGATCCGCGACGGTTCCGTGGGCGAGGGCAACGAGGCGGGATTGGCCGAGTTCCTCGAGGACGGCCGGGAACTCCAGATGCTCGGAGCCACCTGGTCCGCGGCCAGCCACCAGACCCACGTCACCTTGGCGGCGCCGCTTCCCGCCGCCGACCTCACCAACCGCGTCGTCGCCAGCCGCGGCGGCTGGGGGGTCGTCCATTCCGCCTCCGGCCGCAATCTGACCCTCTGGCGCGACCACACTTCCGTCACCGAGCTCCACCTGCTCCCGACCTACCGCCAGATCGCCGATTCACCCGGCTTCGGCAAGGGCTTCGACGCCGCCCGCGCCGTCTCCGACTACGAGCCGCGGCGCGTCAACAAGTCGATCGAACTCCTCGAGCGCGGTCAGCCCATCTACTACGACGCCTCCACCGGCGGCTATGAGGAAGGCGTGCAGATGGCCGGCACCTGGGGCGACTACATCATCTACAACGTCGAGCACGTGGCGCTCGACTTCGCGGCGCTCCGCGAGTTCATGCGCGGCCTGGTCGACGCCGGTCCCACCCCGAGCGGCCACCGGACGCCCACCGTCATCGTCTCCCTGCCCCTGCTGGGCCTCGACGAACCGACCGTCACCGCCGGCGGCTGGATGGTCCAGCAGGCCCTCGCCCAGGGCGTCCGCGGCGTCCACCTCGCCCGCGCCCGCGACCCCGAGGGCGTCAAGCGCTTCGTCCAGGCCGCCCGCTACCCGATCCACAAGCAGGCCGTCGACATAGTCGGCGAAGGCCTCCGCGGCTGGGGCAGCCACACCTTCGCCGCCTGGGTCTGGGGCCTCAGCGTCCCGGAGTACCTCCAGAAGGCCGACGTCTGGCCGCTCAACCCCGAAGGCGAGATCATGCTCGGCGTCAAACTGGAAGACCAGCAGGCCCTGGACCGGGCCGCCGAGACCCTCTCCGTCCCCGGCCTGGCCTTCGCCGAGCACGGACCGCGGGACCTGGGCCTGTCGTACGGCTACCTGGAAGGCCGGGCCGACCCGCCGTTGCCGCCCGAGGTCGTCGCCGCCGGCGAGATGGTGCTGGAGCTGACGAAGGAGCGGGGGATGTTCTTCCTGGACAATGTGTTGCCGGGGAATGTGGCGGCGCAGATTGATCGGGGGGTGATGATTGGTGCGGGGAGGAGAGAGGATTCGGCGGAGGTGGGTAGGGGGTACAGCGGGCGGACTATGCCTTGGTAGGGTTTGGTCGGCCTCAACCTCGCGCCCTTCCCCCCAGCCGCACGCCTCCCTCTCCGCAGACCACACAAGTAAGTGTAGATACGGCAGTCATTTGAGTTTCTGAGTGGCTGGTACATCCCACAAGACGTCCCACCCCCAGGCCTGTGTGGGCGGGGTTCTCGACCGGGTTCTCGGTCTAGCTTCCTGCGCTTGGCAGACCCGATGACGGTTGTGGTCTCACACTCCGGCCCACACCGCACCGCTATTGCGGCGTCAATCCTCCACTGACGCGTGCTCCGAAACGCCCGGTGGCACGGCCGTCGACTTCGAGTACGCAGCAGTGGCACCCGCTCAAGCAGGCGGTCGGCCGATCATGACCTGCGCGAGCAGTTCGTCGAGGCTTGAGGCGACCTCGTAACGGGCGGGAGAGTCGCCCGTCGCCAGCGCTTTGAAGTGCGCCCTACCGCACTTGATCTTCTCCTGTTCCGCTGGGCGTAGTTCGGCCGTATGTATGGTTCCCTTCGTCTCGACAACGAGATACAGCCGCTCGCCATCGTCGGAATCGACCAGGACGGCCCAGTCCGGGTTGTAGGAGCCCAGCGGTGTCGCCACTCTGAACCAGCTAGGCAGTTTCGCGTACACCTTAACGGCGATGTTCTTCTCGAGTTGGTCGGCGAACTCCGCCTCGGTGTTCGACTCGTAGATGACGTGGTCGTGGACCGCCTTCCGCGCGGCCTGCATGTTCTTCAAGTAGCCGATCAGTTCTTTGCGCTCGAACAACTCCTGCGCATAGTACGACTCGTCGCCGATGCGCTGGTACTTGATGCCGTCCACGAGCGCCCGTTGTTTGCATCGGTTGATCGCTTGCGTCGCGTTCTCGATGAACTGCTGCGGGTTCTGCCGGAAGTCGCGGAGACGGCCGCTGGTAGTCAGGATCTGGTAGATGCTGCGCCTGGTAAGTCGGGTTCTGCCTTGGAGTTCCGTTAGCAGGTCCGGTAGCTCTATGTCGCCTGGATCAATGGCGACCGTCGCTGCGCCCTCCTTCTCCGCCGCTTCCACCCCGGATTTGCCGATCGCGATGTCCGCCTTGCGCCATTGCAGCCTCGTTCCGAGAAGGTCTGGTGCGGCCTTCAAGGCGGCGATGCAGTCCATCAGCAGCCGTTCGTTGTCGAAGGCGACGCGGTACGTTGTCTTGTGCTTGATGCGATTCCACAGCTCTTTGAACTCGGGGCTCTCGAGGATGGCCTGGCGTGGCCGCACCGTTTGGCGCTTGTCCGCATCCTTCACGTTCAGCGTTCTCGCCAACTTTTTCAGCACCGACACGATCGCCTCTCGCTGGTCGAGAAAGCGGTCCGGCACCATGAACGTGTCGTCCCGCAGTGCCGTCCGGAGAACGTCCTGGATTCTCCCGTGCCCATCAATGTGGCCTTGCGCCCGCAAGAAGTCGAAAAGGGCCTGGGACTCTTCGAAGCCAAGTGGTGTCTCGTGACCGTCCTTGCCCGTCACCGGGATCTGTGCGAACTCGTGCGGCTCAACGACCCCGAAGCGGATGCCCGTGTCTTTCTCAATCTCCTTCTGCAGGTTCTCGGCGAAGTCCTCGTAGCTCTCCGTGGCAATGACGGTCAGCGTGTTCACGTCGAAGCCGCGTAGGCGTTCTCCTTCCTGGTTGACGCAGAGCCGCAGGCCGCGGCCGATCGCCTGACGCCGGGCCCGTTCCGTCCGAATCTCGCGCAACGCGCAGATCTGAAAGACATTCGGGTTGTCCCACCCCTCGCGTAGCGCCGAGTGGGTGAAGATGAACCGAAGCGGCTCTTCGAGGCTCAGGAGCTTCTCCTTCTCCTTCATGATGAGGTTGTAGGCTCGTTCAGCGCTGTCGCGATTCGCTTGGTTGTTCTCGGCCGTGTCTGTCCAGCCACCCTTCTTGTCGATCGAGAAGTAGCCGTCGTGGACGTCCTCGACATTCACGGAGGGATCCTCTTTGCGGAACAACTTCGCGTAGGTGTGCATCCCGGCAAGTTGCCGGTACTCCTCCTCGAACATCTCGGCATAGTTGCCCTTCACCGCGTTCCCGTCCGCGTCGTACCGGCGATAGTGCTCCACCCGGTCGATGAAGAACAGGCTGAGGACCTTGATGCCCTGCGGTCCGAGCCGGAGTTCCTTGTCTAGGTGTTCCCGGATCGTCCGCCGGATCATCTGTCGGTGGAGTGCAAGACGGTCCACGTCGAAGCACGCCTCACCCTCACTAAGGCAGCGCTGGACTCCTGGCATTCGCAGGCCCATGGACTTGCTTCCCGGCTTGACCGAGATGTCGCCGATGTGGCAGTCGCTGTAGATTCCCCTGCCCGTGACCTGCTCTAGGTCGTAGCCGTCGAGTACGGTGACTTCCTGGCGGATCACTTTGCCAGCCCTCTCCACGTCGAGTTCGACCCGGGCACTCACCGTGCCCTGTTTGCTCCTGGTCGAGAGAAGCCGCACGTAAGGCCGGTTGTGAGCGTCCTCGACGGTGGCGGCTGCCACCTCGATCTGCTTGACTAGCTTCCGCTCGTAGGCGTCCACAGCGTCTAAGCGGTAGACCATATGGTAGCTATCCGCGTGCGTCGCCGAATAGCGCAGCGTGCACAGGGCGTTCATCCGCTCGAGTGCTTCCTTTCCCCGCCCCCGGAGACCACCGTCCACGCTCTGAGGTTCATCGACGATCACGATCGGCCGCGTGGCGCGGATGAAGTCGATCGGCTTTTCCCCACTCGTCTTCTCGTTGTCCTTGTACAAGTTGTTGATGGACTGCTTGTTGATCGCGCCCACGGTCACGACCATGATCTGGATGTGTGGACTGGCGGCGAAGTTCCGGACCTGACCGAGCTTGGCCGAGTCATAGAGGAAGTACTCGAACGGCGTCCGCGAATAGAGAGCCCGGAAGTGGTCCTCCGTCATCTGGAGCGACTTGTACACGCCTTCCTTGATTGCGATTGACGGGACGACGATGACGAACTTTGTGAAGCCGTACCGCTTGTTCAGTTCGAAGAGCGTACGTAGGTAGACATAGGTCTTGCCAGTACCGGTCTCCATTTCGACCGTGAAGTCCCCTGATTCGAGCGAAGGGGATCGCGGCAGTGCATTTTCAAGCTGAACAGCCTTCAGGTTCTCGGCGATCTCGTCGTCCGGCAAGCTCAGCCGGTTGCCCACGCCAAGATCGCTCCGCGCGAAGGGCATTCGCTTCTGTCCGCTGCCCGAGTCGCGAAGGACCGTGAACTCCGTCCGGCATGCCTCCTGGCCCCGGAACAGGCCGCAGACCGCCTCCACCGCCCGGAGCTGGAAGTCCAAGTTCGGCTCAAACCGGAGCTTCATCGTCTGAGGCGGGAGCGACCAAAGGCCACAGGCAGCAAGTTCATGCGAGCATCAGCCGCTCGCCGTGTGGCTCTGGCACGCCCCACCCTCGCTCCCTCGCCGTGTCGACCCAGAGTCCCATCGGGTCGTTGATGTTGCACAGGGCCTCCTGTTGGGTCTCGCCGTGAGCCATGCACCCTGGAAGCTCCGGCACGTCGGCAATGAAGACGTTGTCCTCATTGCTCCAGTAGAGGATGACCTCGCACCTAAACATCACTTGAACCTCCACAAGCCATACTTCCTGATTGTGCGTCGCACCTGCCGGACCTGGTAGACCTTCGCGGCGCCACCCTTCTCCTGAAGGTTGATTTGCTCCTCGACGCCGTCACGAGTGAAGACACGGTGGCTTCCGGGAACTCGTTCGTCAAGCCTAAGGCGCAGCAACAGACGGCGCAACTCGCAAACCGGAAGCTCGCATCTGATCGCCCCAG
The DNA here is from genome assembly GCA_026707545.1 of Acidobacteriota bacterium. NCBI lineage: Bacteria > Pseudomonadati > Acidobacteriota > Acidobacteriota bacterium. The sequence continues at coordinate 8,016 of JAPOWR010000004.1, forward strand.
CAGAATGGTCTGCAGCAGTCGTTCGTGCTGTGCCATGCGGTGGCTCTTGCCTCCACGTCTCTCAGAGACTCCGTACGTCGGTGAGACCGCGTTGCTCAAGAATTGCCGCCACGTTCGCCTTCGTGACGTCGTCGGCGAAGGCACTGTCGCGGAACACCACCGTCGTCTCTGCGTCGCCCTCAAGTTCGTCATGCCAGTCCGCTATACCGGTAGCCAGCGTTTCGTACACTTCTCCGACGGTCTTCTCCTCAAGGCAGGCGAACAGAGTCCCGGCGCCGACGGCGTGAACGCGATGCGCGCTGATGGTCCGCGTCTCAATTGGCGTGCAGAGATCGAAGCCGAGCTTCAGCAGTAGCTCGTAAAGAAGGTCCTGCTCGGTCCGTCCCGGCTCGATGTGGTCCACGGCCGCGAGGAGCTCGCCCTCGATCTCCTCCGGTTTCGAGTTCCACGAGCGGATGTTGGACCTGTCGAGCTTCAACACGCGAAAGCCGAGATCTCCTGATGACGTCGGGTTCTCTTCCTTGATTTTCCGGCCTGCCCGACGCAGCCGCTCCTTGGTGATCTCACTGACAAGGGGTGGTAGACCGAGGTCCTGACAAGTCGTGGCGGCAGCTCTTTGCGCTGTGATTCTACGATCAAGGGCCTCCGGGAATTGCACCATGATGAACGCTCTCTTACCACCGTCGCTCGCGTTCTGAGCCATCACGGCGTGGGCCGCAGAAGCCGAACCGGCGAAGAAGTCGAGCACAAGAGCATCGGGTTGCGCCGAAGCCTTCAGCAGAACCCGAAGCAGCTCGACCGGCTTCGGAGTATCAAACGCCTTCGCTAGCCCTAGGACCTTGAGGTCCTTCTGGCCGCTTCCGGTCGAAGGACCGATTACGATGTCCTTTAGTGCTGTTCCATCGATGTCCCGGATCTTGGTGTAGACCTTGGCAGAATTCCCGTGCGGGACGAACTCGAGCTCGTGCGCCTCTTCCTCGATCTTCGATCGGCTCCAGCGCCATGCGTGGTACCGATAGCCGTGTGCCGCGTTGTCGTGGGGCATGATGCGCACGAACCCCGGGAAGGTCTCCGGAGACTCCACGTCAGTCACACGGGTCTCGCTCGACGCGAAGTTGTGGTGTATGCAGAACACCATGGTAGGCGCAGTTGTTTCGTTGAACCTCGAGTTGGTGTTGTACAACTCGTTCTTCGTGACATACGGACCTAGATCATCGCGTTTGACCTCGTAGGTCTTGCCTCTATAGACCGCCGGCATTAGCTTCTTGAGATCGGAATGGCTGCCCCGGAACTGGCTAAGATACCGTGCATCTCGCCCGAAACAGATGATGTACTCATGCGTGCCCACCGGCCCGCCGTCGCTGATTTGGCGCCCCTTTAGGTTCGAGACCCAGGTTATCGTCGCAAGGACGTTCTCCTCACCGAAGATCTCCTCCAGCATCAACCGACAGCGACTGGCTTCGCCACCGTCGATGCTTACGAAGCCAACGCCGTCTTGAGCCAGCAGCTCCCGAGCGAGCCTCAGTCTCGGGTACATCATGTTGAGCCAATCGGTGTGGAACCTCCCCGAGGTCTCCACACTTGACGAAAGTCGGAGCGCGCCGTCCACTTGGCCGGTGATCTCCAGATAGTGCCGGATGTTGTCGCGGTAGTCGTCCCGATACACGAAGTCCTTGCCGGTGTTGTACGGCGGATCGATGTAGATCAGCTTCACCTTCCGCGCATAGCTCTTCTGCAGGAGCTTCAGCACTTCGAGGTTGTCGCCCTCGATCATCAGGTTCTTCGTGATGTCCCAGTCAACGCTCTCCTCCGGGCAAGGGCGGAGTGTGCCGGTGGAGGGCGTAAGGGCGAGCTGCCGAGCCTGACGCTTGCCGTGCCAGTTCAGGCCGTATCTCTCGACGCCATCGTCTACGGGGTCACCGAGGAGTTGGCGGAGCACGTCGAAGTCGACCTTGCCCTCCGTGAACGCGTCGGGGAACAGTTCCTTGAGGTGGCCCAGATTCTCGGCGACTACGTCGGCGGAGGAGGCCTCAGGGGCTTCGGCTTCGATCTTGTTCATTCGTTCCGCTCCGGCTAACAGGTCCGCTCGGGCAGGGTCAGCGTCACTTCCGAGCCCCTCGGCTTCCCGTTTCGGGTCGCGCGACGGGCCGTCTTCGCGTCCTGGACAGTCGAGACCCTAACCCGGCGATTCTGCCATGACCTCGGCCGATGCGGTTGGAAGCGCAAAGCCTCAACCGAACGGCCGGTACGGGAGTAGGTCCGGAGGGACCCGCAGGCTCGGCTGTTCCCCTGAACCGCCAACCGCTTGTGCCTGTGCTTCGTGTTCGATCTGGTCCGCGAGCTCGAGTCGCCGATCCCAAAGTGGACCGCACCGGCTCCTAGGTCCCCGAGACCTGCGAAGTTTGGAGCAGCGGTCGTGGCACCGTTGACCTGCTCACCGGTCTTCCGTAGTATCCGCCCCTTCGTGCGGTGCGGTCACTTCCGTGTCACGCCGGATTCCGGGCCGAGCATACGGCTCCACCGCGCTTGACATTGGGGACCCGTGCGCTCGACGCCCGAGAATCGTCCTGTCATGGCTAGTTCTTCGTGGAACACTCCTGGCAATGCCTGAAGATAGACGTTCACGCTATGGGCCTCTACAGACTCTCAAGCCGGTGCAGCCAACACGTATAGATGTCCGTCGCCTCCGCGCCTTCTGCAGATAACGGGCCTCCGCGGATGGACTACCTGAACGCAACGCACTTATCTCTCGATGACCTCCGGCGCGCCAAGACCGGCCTCATGCATGAGCTGGTGGCGGACCGCAGCCGCTTGGCGACGCTGCCCGAAACAACGCGCGGCGTCGCGACTTGAGCGGCTGCGCCAACAACGGAGACGATACAGATGTGGCTCCGTGAACTACAAATTCGCAACTTCCGTAAGATCGATGCGCTCACCGTGAGTTTGCCGCGCGGTTTGACGGTGTTAGTCGGGGAGAACAACTCGGGTAAGACGACGATCGTCGATGCACTACGGCTCATGTTGTTTTCGAGCCGGGATTTCGATTCCCTCTGGCTTACGGAGGATGACTTTCGGACCGGAACCGATCACGCGCCGATTGAAATCTGCTGCCGCTTTACGGGACTAAGAGAAGAAGACGAAGTGTATTTCCAAGAGTGCCTCGTGGACGTCGGTAGCGGGAAGTTCGAGATGCAGGTCAATGCGCGTGTTGAGTTCAACGAGATCACTAAGCGCTGCCACGTGAAGATGTGGGGTGGCGAGACCGAGGGCGGCTCACTTCCGTCGAAGCACTACGATCGCCTGGCGACGATCTACTTGAGGCCGCTGCGAGACCCCGATCGCGGCCTCCGGCCGGGTCGACATTCCCAGGTGTCCCGCCTTATCGACTGCCTGACTGAGGACGACCAGCGCGCAGACTTCGAGACCATCGCCAATCACGCAAATGAGGAGATCCGCGCTCTGAAGCCGGTCGAAGAGGCAAGGGGGGACATCAATGCGCAGATGGCGGCCATCGCGGGTCGTGAACTGACCCAGAAGACGGAGCTGATCTTCACCGACCCAACTTTCGGCCGGATCATCGCGGGTCTGCAGCCTGAGATCGAGGGACTTCCGTTTCCCCTTAATGGACTCGGCTACAACAACTTGATCTTCACATCCGCGACTCTGGGCACGCTCCGGCGGAGTTCACGGTTCTCGTTCCGTTCGATCCTCGTGGAGGAACCCGAAGCGCACCTGCATCCACAGCTACAGGTGCTCCTACTCAGGCATCTGGCTGATGTTGCCAGCGAGTGCGAACGCAACGAAGTGCAGGTCATCGCGAGCAGCCACTCTCCCATCCTGGCAAGTCAGGCCCCGATCGACTCGGTCGTATCCGTTCATGATGTTGATGGCAAGGTGAGCACGGTGTCGGTTTCTGGCATCGCGATTGACCCGAAGATCAAGAGGAAGCTCCAGCGGTATCTCGACGCGACCCGCGGGGAGTTGTTCTTTGCCCGCCGGATCTTGATGGTGGAGGGGATCGCCGAGGCACTGCTGCTACCGGTCCTGGCGAAGATGGCCGGTGGGAATCTGAAGGAATCATCCGTGACGGTGTTGAACGCGCATGGAATCAACTTCAACGCGTTTATTCCACTGTTCCGCGCTGGAGGCCTTGGAGTGCCGGTCGCCATTCTCACAGACGGTGACGCGAAGGAAGTCGGTGGACAGATGTCGGCAACCGCAGTGGGCCTGAAGGCACTGGAGTCTGAGGTTCCCAATCTGAGGGTAGAGGTTTCTGAGGTCACGTTTGAACACGAACTTGCACGTTCCGATGCGATGCTGCCGCACATGATGGCGGCGTTCAATCAGCTACACCCCAGGAAAGGAGAAGAGCTCCAGGTGCATCTTGGGACACTGGAGTGCGCAGATGACCGGGCGGATGCATTCCTGAGCGCCCTCTTAGGATTGCGGGTATCAAAAGGCGAGTTCGCCCAGGAGCTTGCAGGCGCGATTGAAGGTTTGGAGCTTGGGGCCGAGGCGGTTCCCGCCTGCATACGCAATGCGCTGGAGCACTTGGGGGCTCTCAGGGAAGGAGCCGCAGATGACGTCGAGTAGTCGTCTCCGGGAGGCGATACTCGCGGAAGGGCCGACAGACCAGCAAAGGGACGCGATTTTCACTGAGGAGTTGGAGTTTCTCTTACGCGCAGCACCGGGAAGCGGAAAGACCTGGACGTCATGTCGACGCTTTGTCTGGAGAGCAGCCAACTGGCCTCACGCTGTCGGTGGACTGGCCCTTCTGTCGTTCACGAACGCGGCAATCCGGGAGTTCGAGACTGCGACGATCAAGTTAGGGCGACGAGACCTTCTCTCCGAGCCAAACTACGTCGGCACGTTTGACTCGTTCGTTGAACGCTACCTTCTCGGGCCGTTTGGCCATCTGCTCACGGGCGCAGACAAGCGTCCCAGGCTCTTCCCAGGCCCACGTCCAGGTCACTGGGCTAACAGCAAACTGAAGGTGTGGACGAGCGGCAAGGGCGGCAGCAAGATCCCGGTTCGTGCGTGGGAAATCGAACCCTATCGGGATGGCACCAAGCTTCGCTTCAAGTGGTCGCGAGGCTCCGCGACTCTACCTCTCGCCGCCGCCAATGAGGCCGTCCAGGAGTTGTTGTCTCTGGGGCTCTATACACATGCCCAGCGCGTGCGCTGGGCATGTGAGCTTCTCTCCAGGAGGCCTCACATCGCTGAACTCCTCGCCAGGCGCTTCCCAGAGATGATCGTTGACGAAGCGCAGGACTCGAATCCGTGGTTGCTTCTCCTCTTGAACCATCTGCGGGAGAAGGGAGCACGGATCACCCTCGTTGGCGATCCGGAGCAGTGCATTTTCGAGTTTAGTATGGCGGATGCAACGTCGTTGCCCAGTCTGAAGACAGAGTGGTCGATTCCAGAGAGGCCTTTGAGCCGGTCCTTCCGGTGCAACAACCAGATCGTCGAGGCCGTCCGTAACGTCGGCGGGAATCTGGCCTTCACAGGAGCTGGTGATGGAGGAGTGGAGGGACGCAGAGCCTTTGTAGTCAGAGAGACGTCGTCGACATTCTCTGATGGCCTAGCGGCCTTTCAAGATCTCGCAGACCAGGCTGGACTGAGCATCGACTCTGCGGCGGTCGTCAGTCGAGGGCATGGGCAATTGGAGGCGCTGCGCGGCAGGGCAAACCACAGGAAGCTTCAGGGCAAGGCAGGCCGTTTGGCCGCAGCCGCGTTCCTTCGTGATTCCCGACGCGACTATCGCGGGGCTGCGCGGATCGTTGAGGGGGTCGTGCGCGAACTCGCTGGGGACGACTCTCTGTGGGAACGCATCGATTCCGACCCGAAGGCACCGGAGGCGACGGCTGTGAAGCTGGCGATCTGGAGGTTCGTTAAGAGGCCGGACCGATTGGAGCCGGTATCTCAGCTTGGTAGCACCTGGGTTTCTTCCATGCGAACCCAGTTGGCGAGCTTGATCGAAGAAACCGGCATGCGGTGCGATGCGAAGCTAGGGGATCACATCACGATCAGGGGACTCTCCGTCGCTCAGAGGGCTTTGCCGCTTTTCGAATCTTCCCAGGAGTTTCCGGAAGTCCGACACGACACGATTCACCAAGTGAAAGGCGAGAGCATCGACGCAGTGTTCGTCATCGGCACGACGAGGTTCTGGAACTTGGTGATGACCGCGGTGCGAGACGGCGAAAGCACAGAAGAGCGACGGCTGGCGTATGTGGCCATGACCCGAGCCCGGCACCTGCTTGTGGTCGGGTTACCGAAGGGGCACTACGATAAGCACTCGAGGACCTGGGTGGAGTGGGGCTTCAGGGTGGCGACGTAGTGGACGCGGGAACGGAATGTGCGCCGGATCTCCTCGAAGGTGGCGCAATCTTGTGAGATGGGCGCTGCCAAGGGGCTCAGGCCCACGATCTAGCCCAGCAGCGTGGCGCTTGTGGCTCGTTGTCGACGACGGCTGTGCGATGCGGTAGCGAGCCGTGATCCCCGGCGTCAGGATGGTTCGGTCGTCGACCGCCCTCGGGGTCGCTCCCTTTCCTGTGGGCGCTGCACGCTTTCGAGTCTGTCAGCAGACGAGGAGCACGGGTGCCCCGGTCGCTGGCGGTGAGGAGGAGGCTCTTCCTTTTGGCGCCGACGGGTCTCGATTCAGGTGTTTGGGGTTAGCCCTCAGGGAGCGGCTTGTCGACGAACTGATGCCGCTGGAATTCCGAGCAATAGCAGTGGGCACGGGTGCTTTGCTTCCTCGTCGACGCGAGCCTGGAGTTGCTCCCAATGTGTGGTGGTCGAGGAGAACTTGTCGGCCACGAACTTCGGTGCCCAAGCAGCAGGAAAGTCCGGTCCGGTCACGGGAACCTGCGCCAACTGCCGCTGAGTCGGACGCACACCGAATCGTGTAAGAGCATCGAAGCTCTGGATGCGATTCTCTTGCGCCCAAGCACGCACGATCAGTTCCAAACTCTCTTGGAGAGAGGCACCCCGAGTAACAATGATGCCAGCGTCTGCTCTGCCCTGGGTGTGAAGGCGCTGGAAGTCCTCTAGGTCACGGTCAAACGTCGTGTTCTTGCTGTTCCACGCGATTCTCAGAACGACCGAACCAACGCCACCGTTGTACAAGAGGTTGAGTCTGCCCTCTGCCTCCCACCCGATCCCGATCAGATCGTTGCGTAGACGCCTAGTTTGCTGCGATAGACCGCCCCCGCTACGCACGAGTTCAACGTCTTCGATGTAAAACTGACTAAGGACGTGGCACAACCCGTGGAGTGCGCCGGGGAGTCGCCGAACCAAAGTCGTCCGGGCTCTGCTCACCGACCGGACGTCGAAGCCCGAAGACTTGAGCGCATCCAGGTTCACTGAACTGGAGTCGGGGAGTTTCGGGGGTATGTAGGCCAATCCGGCTCGTAGTCGTCAGAGGCTTGGTTGCCCCACGTCGTCCAGTTGGGACGGGTGCCGCGACCAAACAACTCTAGGTACGGCCCCCAACTGCAACTCTCAATCAGTTTGTACTGCTCGTCCGGCTTGCGAGAGTGTTCCCGTTTCTGACTCTCAATCATGTTCACCTGACTGCGCCCTGGACCTAGTGTGCGAACTTGCTTCCCCCGAACCCCGAACAGGATCATCTCGGTCACGTTGCGGAAGTAGAAGCCGACACCCCGACCATCTGAGCCGCCATCCTTGCGGATCTTGTGCCAGATCAAGTTGGTCTTGTACTCAAAACCCCACGATTCGAGCACAAACAGCCCGTCGGGCATAAGAGCGTTCGGCACCCACAGGTAGCAATGGGCGCGTTCGTCTGTGTACTTTGAAATCGGGAGGGATGCGATCTCGCTCAAACTGAGAGTCGCGTACCGCGAGAGGCGCCGATGCTCGGGGGCTACTTTTCCCGTACGATTCGCGAAACGCCAAGGCGGGTCGGCCAGAATGGTGCCAAACCGCTCGGCACCGAGGCTTCTCTCCAGATCGGCTGCTAGAGAGCTGTTTTCGGAGGCCGAATCGGGTTCAAGCACCAAGGGGGCATGCTGGCCTGGAGATTCCGACATAACGCCGTTACGCTAGGCGCCTGACCGGCTCCCGTCCAGTAGCGGCCTGCGGAAATCACGCCACGCAGGCGCATCCCCATAGACTGGAGCAGTTTCCAACCGTGACCGATGTTGATACCGCCGTTGAACCTCTGCGGGCATTCTGAGGAACCGCCGCGACCGGTGTCGCCTAGCCATCGAGGGATCCTACCTGTGGAGGGCCGAGTTGGCGATCTCCCGCGGCCGGAATCGTCCGATCTCTTGGAGGTACCTCCGAAGAGCCCAAGCGAGGAACCTGCTCGCTGAACTCGACTCTCTTGCCGATGCCTCGAGGGCTCCGGACAGCGCGTTGCGCTTTCGAGCGCCGCTCCCCGTATCAGAAACTCGGACCGACACGCCGCGCCGTCTACGTGCACGAGGTCAGGTTGAGCCAGCTGTCAATGGCAACCGAGAAGGTTCCACATGTCTTCGTTGACGCGTTCGGCCACCGCGCGGACGTTCGCGCCCACGACGTAGCCCGGCAGCGCGGCGCTCGAGTCCCGTGCCGCGGGCGACGGCTGTGCGCCGCGGTAGTGAGCCATGACGACCTGAAGTGGAGGTCGTCCCCGACGGGCCAGCACCAGGTGTTCGCGATGACGAGTCGCTTGACGCGCTCAGGGTGCTTGCGCGCGTGTTCGTCGTTTCCCCGGTCAGCGCCCCTGGAACGGCGCCTTGCGACGCTCGACGAACGAAGCGATCCCCTCCGCGAAGTCCGCCGAGTTCGCCGTCTTCGCGCGCATGGCGGGGATCTCCCGGTACGCGGCCTGCTCGCCCTCTTCGAGATAGACCTGCGCCGCCCGCTTGATCTCCCGAACGGCGAGCGGGGCGCACTCGCAGATCTCCTCCGCAAGCTCCAGGGCCCGGTCGATCTGGTTGCCGGCGGGCACGACCTCCTGCACGAAGCCGAGAGCGAGTGCGCGCTGGGCGTCGAACTCGTCGGCGCGCAGCAGGTGGTACATCGCGTTTCCCCATCCGGCTCGCTGCACGTAGCGGACGTGGGCGCCTCCGAACACCGCGAGGCCGCGCCGGGGTTCCAGTTGCGCGAAGCGCGCGTCCTCGGCCGCCACCACGATGTCAGCGGCCAGCGCCATTTCGATCCCGATCGTGTAGCAGATTCCCTGGACGGCCATCACCAGCGGCTTGCGGCATCGCCGGCGGAGCGCGAAGGGGTCGGGGCGGTCGTCCGGCGATTCGTCGGCGTCCCTGCCGCGGGCCATCGAACCGGCGAACTTCGGCAGGTCGAGGCCGGCCGTCGTGTGCTTCCCCTGGAAGGTGAGGACGCCGACCCATGCGTCTTCTGTCTCCTCGAGTTCGGCCAGTGCACCGGAGAGTTGGGCGAACATCTCGGGAGTGAAGCTGTTGAGCTTCTTCTCGCGGTCCACGTGGATTCGCAGGACGTGCCCGGCGAGGGTGGTTGTGATGGGCGTTGCTTCAGTCATTGTCTTTCTCCGTTTCCTCAGCCCGAACTCGACTCGCCGGCCGCCCGTGTACAGCACGGCCGCTGGCGCGGGCGGTGAAGTAGTGCGCGGGGACGGATCAGGCGACGGCGACGGCGCGTCGCCGTTCCTGGGCGAGGTCGTGGCTCGCCTGCATCCGCATCCAGTGTTCCGGGTCGGACCAGCCGAGCGCCTTGAGCCGCAGCGCGGTGGCTGCGGTGATGCCGGCGTGTCCGTGGAGGATTCGCGACAGGAACGCGCGGGTGACGCCGAGCCGCTCGGCGGCGTGCGTGATCGTCCAGCCCTCGGCCTCGATGGCGCTCGCGACGAGCCTGCCTGGGTGGGCGGGGTTCTTCATGCGGGTCATTCTAGGGCTCCCTCGTATCACGCGGGACTGGGGCCCTGCCGTGCGCTCCGTGAGCTGATGCGGGGCCTGGTCGATGCCGGCCCCACCCCGAGCGGCCACCGGACGCCCACCGTCATCGTCTCCCTGCCCTTGCTGGGCCTCGACGAACCGACCGTCACCGCCGGTGGCTGGATGGTCCAGCAGGCCCTCGCCCAGGGCGTCCGCGGCGTCCACCTCGCCCGCGCCCGCTACTCGCTCGTTGTCTTGTAGGGTAGGCGGCCGTCCTGCTAGGACGCCGGGACTACGGTGCATGACGAAGACGCAAAGAGAAACGGCACAGGCCGGTGGTGCGCCGAGGGTGTTCATTTCCTACTCGCACGACTCGGAGGGGCACAAGGAGTGGGTCCTCAAGCTCGCCATGGATCTTCGACACTTCGGAGTCGATGCGATTCTCGACCAATGGGACCTTCGCTACGGCGAGGACCTGCCGAGCTTCATGACCCAGGGGATCTCCGACGCCAAGCGGGTCATTCTCGTCTGCACCGAGGACTACGTCGTCAAGGCCGATGAGGGATCCGGTGGAGTCGGTTATGAGCGCCTCATCATCACGGCCGGGATCTTCGAGGACACGGCAACGACCAAGTTCCTGCCGGTTGTGCGACAAGGCGGGGCCGGGGCGAAGCTCCCGCAGTTCATGGAGGGACGGCTCTACGTGGACTTCTCCGATGACGCTTCCTACCCCCATCAACTCGAGGAGCTCGTCAGGGAGATTCACGGTACGCCTTCTTCTCCCAAGCCCCCGTTGGGCGTGAACCCGTTCGCGGGCCAGGCAGGGGCAACCGCTGCAGGCACGAGTTCGCCGCAACGGAAAGCTCCCGCTCGGCCCTTGACCACCACCGTGGACGCCGGTTGGTTCGAGCGCCACGTCAGCGCTGCTAGGGCGGGTCTGGGGAACGGTGGGGCCATGGAGCTGCGCTTCGGTCTTGATGAGCCGATCGACGCAACGCAGGCCGAACTCCTGGAAGCGGCTCGTTCGTCCCAGATTCACACGTTCGGCTGGCCGTTTGGCGTGGTCCTCGACGGGGACGAACAGGGCCCACAGCCGGTTCCAGACGGCATTGTTGCCGAAGTGTCACTCGACATGAGCCGTGGTGACTTTCGGGATTCGTACGACTATTGGGCGCTCGGAGGCGATGGATGCTTCTACTTGCTCCAGAGCCTCTTTGAGGATCGGCATGCCAAAGGACAAATCCAGTTTGATACACGCATGAGGCGGGTGGCCGAGGCCCTCATGTACTGCGGCAACCTGTACCGAAACCTGGGAGTAGCCGACGAAGCGAGCATGCTCGTGCGAGTCTCGCACGTGAACCTGGGAGGCAGGACGCTGGCTGCAACGGGGAGTCGCTACGTCTCTCCGAAACAGCTAACGCCGAAAGTCGGGGACGTGAGCTCCGAACTGGTGACCTCAAACACTGACCTGCGCCGGAACCTCACCGGCAGAGTGGAGGAAATCCTGAAGAGCCTCTTCGTGCTCTTCGGCTTCCAGGCCTTCGCACCAGAGATCTACGATGATGTCGTGGGTCAGTTCGTGAAGGAGACGGGAGATCCGGCGTGGTATGGCGCGGTCCCCGCCCTAGGGGCGCATGGAAGCGCGGAGGGGCAACGCCAGTCGTAGTCCGGCCCAGGCACGCGAAGCCTCCGTGGCGGACGCACCTGGGCAACTACCCCGATAGCCCCCCTGCTCCGCAGGTGCGGGCCGTCGCCGCCTAGAATCCGTCCATGCCGAGGGTCTTCACGAAGGGGATTATATCCCTAAGTTACATTCGAAACCACTCGCCCGGGGGCGAACCCCTTGGAATCCCCAATACGGTGCGCGCAGCCTCCCGGCTACCACTTCCTACTTCCCCGGCCGGACTTCCACAACACGGTCCCCGACCTCCAGGCTGTCGATAGTCGGGAACAACTTGCTAAGTTGTAACAGTGAGTCCGGACTCTCGATGACCGTGGCAATCGAGAACCGATCATGCACTGCCGTAACTCTCACTCTTCCTTTCCGAGCAGACACGACGCCGAGAGCTTCGCCGGTCTCTGGATCGCTAACTTGAACTTCATCTTCCATGACGTCGAACTGCATCCCGTGCTTGACGCCCTTCTTTGAGCCTACGTTGATCGCCAGTTGTTGTTTGGTGAGGTCAATGCCCTGGCGTGGATTGAGTACTGTGGCGACGCGTCCTTTGATGAGAGCACCCGTCGGTTCGACTGAAGATTGCATGCTGATCACCGTTAGCTTTCGTCCGAATCGGATTCGCTTCCTATGTATTGGTCTCTAGTGGCTTCCGGATCTGGGACCACCATCTTTTCTCGTATCTCTCTCACCTCGTCTGGCAAGAGTTCTTCGATCTTGTCGATCTCAGACTGAGTGAATCGGAGCAAAGTCCGCAGGCTGCGCCGTAGCTCGCCCTGACTCACTGTTTCGTTGTTCAGGGGCGTTAGCGTTGTGTACATCGAGGCCAGAATAGCGTACAGAGCACGAATACTCTGACGGGCAACGATACGGTAGGGATTGCGGGTGTTCAACCACGCGAGGATTCTCATCCGTCGCAGAGGCTATCACCCTCGCACATGCCAGCGGCAAGCCAGTGCCCGGTGGCCTGGCACGCCTGGGGTCTAGTCGCGAGGTCGTCCGGTCCCCTTCTTCGGCTCGGTACCGAGGAATCGGAACGGCCGCATGAACCGTTCCTCCGCTTCCTCGAGCGTGAGGTTGGGCATGGGAAGTTCTTCTTCGAGTTCAGACTTCGACGGTTCGTAGTCTGTCGGTGTTACCTCGATCTCCGCTTCACGCGGAAGCGTGGCTCGCTTCTTCCTTCCCTGGCTCACGCTAACTCCCATACCTAGGGCTCCTTATCGTGCGGCACAAACTTCCACCCGCGGACCCACCGCCACGCCACAACGTACCAGTTCGGCCACCATCCGGAGCCGCCCGACTCTCGATAGGGGCTAAGGAGCCAGCGAGTGCCACGGGGAAACCTCAGATGTGTATACGTTTCAGCAATAGCTTCGCGCCAGCCTTTGGCTCCAGTTGGAATCTGGCGCGCGTGACTCTCGGGACGATGGTCCTCGCGCCGGGCGCTCCGTGACGAGAGGCCGAAGCCGATGTGGTCGAGCGCGACGCAGCGGAACTCCGATCGCAGTTCCCGGATCGGATGCCGGAACAGGAACGACCATGCGGGGTTGCCGTGGACGAACACGATCGGCTCGCCCTCGCCTTCGTCGATGTAGTGCATCCGGTGATCGGGCGGGAGGTCGAGAAAGCGGCTCTCGAAGGGGAACAGGTCGTCCGAGACCCAGTCGGGACGGGCGATCGATGCGGTTCCGTTCATGCGGCGCACAGCTCCCTGAGCTTCTCGAGGCAGTCCGCCCAGCTCCGCTCGTGCTCGTCGCGGGCCTCGTCCTGGGTGAACCGGGCATGAGTGAGCGTGAGGCGCGTCCTGTCGGCCGATTCGGGTTCGAACTCGATGGTGACCAGCGTCTCGGTGTCGCTGCCTTCCCAGCGCCAGGTGTGCACCAGACGACGTAGCGGCGCGACTTCCCGGTACACGCCGCGGGCGAGCCAGCGCTGCTCGTCGGTCCCGCGCATCTCGATGAGGAAGGTCCCGCCGACCGCGACGTCGGCGACCGCGCGCGAGGCCACGGCACTGCCGGGCGCCAGCCACTGCTTTAGCAACTCCGGGTCGGTCCAGGCCGCGTAGACCCGCTCGACCGGTGCGTCGATCACGCGTTGAAGCGTCAGGTCCGTCATCGCCGTTCGCCCTCCTCGTCGCCGCCGGTCTCGACCAGGTCGCCCAGCGCATCGAGGCGCTCCGTCCAGAAGCGCGTGTGGAACTCGAGCCAGTCCTGGGCGTCCCGGAGCGCGGCCGGGTTGAGCCGGCATACTCGTTCCCGGCCCCGTGCTTCGCGGGTCACGAGGCCGGCGCGTTCGAGTACGCCGAGGTGTTTCGAGACGCCGGCGAAGGAGAGGGGGAGAGGGCGGGAGAGGTCGCCGACGGTTGTTTGGCCGGAGGCGAGGCGGCCGAGGATGGCGCGGCGGGTGGGGTTGGAGAGGGCGTGGAAGACGCGGTTCAGGTGTTGTTCAACCATGTGGTTGAGGGTAGCGGGCGCTGGGCTGTCATTCAACCCTTGGGTTGAATGACAGCCTGGAGTCGCGCTCGGGCTGTGGAATCAGTGGGTGCGGCGTCGGCGGCTGTCTGAGACCAGAGAATCATGAGGGAAGAACAGACGGTACATGCCTGCCCTGGCCTTAAGGCAGGCCTGGGACTTCGCAGTCCTCCACCAAGGTCTCATCGCCCTCGTTGGCACACTATCGGTGATCCGCGAAGCGCGAGAAGCTGTACTTCGTGGCCCAGAAGTCCTCCGGAAAGTCACGGCACGCAGGGCACGTCTTTGTGGGTGGTCGGCGCAGTGACAGTACTTGCTCCGTTACGCCGGTTCTTCCCTCAACGTAGTTCGGAGCTCCCTCGACTGGGCCAAGTGAGAGCTTGTCGATCTCAACTGCGAGTAGCCCCGCCGCAGCGGCCGATTGAAAGGGCAGGGAGGCGTGGACTGTCGTTTTCGTGCCCGGTGTGGATTCGATCTCCGTAGCCCCTTGGGCACAGACGGTAGGCAGCACTGGGACATCGAGGGGAAACCGACACTGAAGGCAGTAGCCTGTGCCAGGGGTGTGGGCGCCGAGGGCCACACCCCAACTCTCGTCGGTAGTGGCTTGGAGAGTCAAAGGAAGAACCGCTCTGCTCATCGCCGGCCAGACGTGATCTTCGTTCGCGAGCGCCAAGGCCAGGTCAAAGTCTCCAACGCGGTAGCTGCGTTGGGCGTAGTCTGCCCATTTGGCCTGAATCGGTTGGATCTCAAGGTCAGCGTAGCACTCGGTGGCGCGGACCGCGGCCTCGACTTTCGGCGCTTCTTCCGGGACTGCGTCGAGCAGCCCGAACAGTAGAGACCTGTCTAGATTCTCCACCTTCACGACATCATGATCGACTAGGACCACATCCGCCGAGGCGCCCATGAGGCACAGGAAGTAGATGATGTTAGAGCCAACCGCGCCCGCTCCCACCTGAAGGACGCGACCGAGACTCGGCGGCTCGCTAGGTGGCCCGTGGGTCTCGTAGCTCGATTCGTCGCGATTGAGCGTGTGGTGCCATGTGTTCCATCTCACCTCGGCGGGTCCGTCACAAGAAAGGCGCCACGCCTGCCTGAACACCCTTCCGACGCCCAGGGTTATGGCGAACAGGAGAACGGATGTGATCGGCTCCGACCGGCACGGCGACGATGGACCATTCGTGGAGACCGCGACCCAGCCATCTGCCCAAGCTGCTATTTCGTGTCTTGACGCTGGCCCCGGGCCGATGGCCAAAGAAGGCTGCGCGTCATCGGGGCTACGCCATCGAAGATCAAGAAAGGGGTTGGCTGTTCGAACGGCCTCTTCAATGGCCGTCACAAGCGGCTCGATCGTGCCGTCCGGCCCGTCCGGTAGAGCTACCGACAGCCTGGGTACCCATCGGGCGAGCAAGTTCGCAGCGGCTACAACCGCAGGAAAGGCAGCCGGCGAACGGAGCGCCGCGGCGCGGACGACGAGTCCGACGCCCTCTGCGGGGCATGCACCGCCGTAGCCTAAGCGCAGGGCGCGATCCCCTCTTCGTGCGAGGAACTCCTCCTCCGTGATCAACTGCGGTGGTCCACTTGGGTTGGCAGAATATGAAGGTGTTCTTGGTGGTCTTGGGCCGGTACGAATCGGTAAGCTCCGCTCATGAACCGGTGGACGCCCCAGGTTCGGGGATCGAAGTCCCCGCGTGCGAAGTTGGCCACCACAACAGAAACATGCCCCTCGAACGGGCTGAACGTGAACAAGTCATCCCCCTTAGAGTGGCGCGCGGCGGCGCCGGGTGGATGGGAGTGAGCCTGTCCTAAGAGCACAATCCCATACTCGGAAAGGGTGTTGATTGCCTCGGCATTCGCCTCGCTGGAGGTCTCGACCCGGCGATGGTGGGCGTTACACTTCGGGACTACGAGCGTAGTGACCGTTCCGCCTCGGCGATCCGGAACACCGGCCCAATAGACAAGACCTTCGGTGCCTTGAAAGGTCCTGAGCAGCAGGTGAGTGCGGGTAGCTAGCTCTCTGGTTAGACGTACAGGCGGATAGCCGCCACTCTCCGGGTGGACACTCACGTCATGCGCCCCTTGTACGGTTGGTGCCCTTGGTAGTCGTCGAGATGCCCGTTGATGCTTGCAAAGATGTGGTTGAGCATGCCTCCGATCGACTCCGTGCTTGGCTCGGACGACCAATCGCCGTAGTGCCAATCCGAGTGGAGGCCGGAGTGTCCTTGGTACGTCTTCCTGTTGTAGCGCGAGCAGATACAGGGGTGGCCATGAAAGCACGATGGGTATGCAGATCGAGCGCCAGGTTCGCCCGTACTAGGGTCCACGAACTCGACGAAAGGTGGGATCATCCGGTACCCATCGAACCTCATTTCCACTACGTAAGTTTCCGAGTCGACTCTGGATGCACCGGTCACACGAACGCGCAAGTCGTCCTGAGAGAGCATCGACGTGTCGACTTGCAGGCGGAAGCAGTCGACGATCGGCTTCGCCTGTTCCAGCTCCGTCCGGATGTGGTGCAGACTGACCTCGGGCGGTACCATCAGACGTTGACGCCGCCGCCGGTGAGTACGAGTACGACCTTGTCCTTGAGCTTGAAGTTCGCGAGCTTCTCATCGGCGGGCTTCAGTTGCTCGCCAGAGTCCTTTATGACCAGCGCGAACTGGCCCGCCCCGTCCAGTCCGAAGTACTTGCGGGCCGCTTGGACTACCTCTTCGACTGTAGCGGTCGTTGGAAAGTCCAATGTGTCAGTACCTCGGGTCGTTTCGATTACGAGCGAGATGGTCTTCTCAGAGTTCATCGTTTAGTGTCTCCTGTGGTTAGTAGGTTGCGGAGGAGGATGGAGTGCGAGCCCACGGCACGATTGCCGAGAGCGCGATCGAGAGAGTGGATACGTAAGAGGAGGGTTCACCGTTTCGTCAAGAGGAGTATCTTGTTTATCTCGTCAAGTCAACGCGCTTAACGCGGGTGCAAAAAAACTAGCGGATCCGAGAGTACGAGAACTCCCGCCCGCCGGTTGGGGCATGATCCTCCTGCCTCATGAGGAAGCCCTGTTCCCAGAGCTGTTTGAACTTGATGCTGGCGTTGGCGATTGGAATCCCGGTCGCAGCGGCGAACTCCGAGGCCTTGGCACGATCTCTCGTGAGTGCGAACTGAAACGCTGCTGCGTTTCCCGGAGTAGGTTCGACGCCGATCACTCGATGTTCTTCGCCGCTCCAGACCAGGAACGGTTGGTCCTTTCTTTGGGCCGCTGCGTCCCAGTTCTCGAGCATGTCGTCGTCTCGAATGTGCTCCAGACAAAAGCCCTTGATGCCCCGGTATCGCCGGGCGATCTCAACGACCGTCTCGGAGGCGAACGAGATGTCGACGCGCGAGACACCGCGTAGGGAGATCCTGAGCACTGTCGCGCCTGGATGGTCCTCCACCGCGGCGAGAAGGCGCTGGAAGACTGCGCGCCCCTTTTCGCGTCCCCAGCCCTCGTCAGCCTCCATGAGGTCGGCGAGGACGACTACGGGGGTGCGGATCTCGTTCATCTCGTCAATTTAAGCAGATCCCATCTCAATGGTCAAGGCGAAAGGCGAAGCTGAGGTGAGTCCCCCACAGCAACGGGAGTTCGCTGAAGCAGTGGGCGACGCTGTAGCCGCCATGGCCTGGGCTCAGGAGGACTCGAATCTCGGGCAGACGGATATCGAGATCGGCGCGGTACTTGATGGCCTTGGCAGCGCTACCCTTGAGGCCGCAGCCGCGGTCCTTCCCATATCGGGAGACACCTTGCCGGAAGATCTCCACGAGGAGGTCGACATCCGTCAGCCGGTGGAGGACAGGGTGCTCGCGTTCCAGGGCGGGCCTTAGGGTCTCTAGAATGCCGAGGCCACTGTCAGACACGGCGACGCTGAGCTTGTTCCCGGCTCGGTAGACCTGCAGAGCCGCGAAAGCATCGAGCCGCGTTTGACTATGCGAGAAGACATTGTCAACTAGCTCCGCAAAGACCGTCCAGGCGGCTTCTGTCAACGAACCTACGTCGGTCCGGTCCTGACACGCTCTCGCGATGACGTTCGCCATCCGCTTCGGAAGGTCGTCGTCACGTGAGTCCTTGTTGATCCTGGCGATCTCTACTAGGCCCGCGTTGCGGCCCCTATGGAGCGTGGCTCTCGACACCTCTGGTCTGTACGGTTTGACGTCGACATCGGGTGCGAGATGGTCAAAGAAGCCCATCCGGTCTAGGTAGCCATGAAGTCCGGAGTCACCGTCCTGGAAATCTAGCTGCACCATCTTCGTGGTGGCGTCGAGTTGGTTGACTAAGGAGAGTAGTCGGACGGCCGCGTCGATCATGAGCTTGCATCCCGCCGGAAAGATGAAGGCGATTCGGTTGGACCTTGATTGATGGGGCGATTCCGCGGTACTCAATGCACGCTCAAACGTGTCCGAGTTGACCCAGCGAGGTGGGAAAGGAACGGTGAGGTCGTACTGCATAGCGGCGTGCCAGTGGATGAACGCAACGACATTCCAAGTCGGGCGTGTCCTGCTTGGTTGGTAAGCTCTACAACCTCCCAGTATCCCTCGCCCGATCCAACACCGGCTGATAGATCCGTAGCGTAGCCGCATCCACCAACTGTCCGCCCGGACCGCCGGCCCCAGCCCTCTTCGCCACCGAGTCGTTGTACAGGGTCACCATCGTCTGCGCCTGCTTGATCTGTTGGTCGGGGGCGGGAAGAGGTCGTTGGCAAGCGGAATCTGGTTGGGAGTTCTTGTCGAGTTCGTGGCTGGAGTGCGTACCGACGCGGGCTCAGAGAACCAGGTGCCGCGCGGCTCCTGGACCTTGGGCAGGTTGATGTCGAGGTTCTCGTAGGGCACTGGCGGCTCCGAAGGGGCGCAGCGTGTCCGATGGTCGGTCGCTGGTTGTCGGGAATCTACACAACCTGAGTATGCGCCCGCCCAAGGAAGGTACTGTAGAGGGCGACGAAGCTCCTACGTCCGCAGCAGATCCTCATCGAGCGGAGCGTCGAAGTCCTCCGGCACCGCGAACCGACCCTCGTCCACGCCGAAGACCGGTCGCCCCACGCTCCCCATTCGATTCCTTCCCCGACGGATTCCGACTCGCCGCAGTTCCGCCACCTCCGATCCACTCAACCGCTCCCGCACCGCCACCCGCGCCTCCTCATACTGGGCAATCAACTCATCGCACAGCTCCGCCGTCGTCCGCACCTCATTGACCATCCCCACACCCTGGCCGGCGGAGAAGATCTTCTTGTAGCGCGTCCGCGCCTTGCCGGGGTCGACGATCTGCCCGGGCGGAGTCGCCTTGACCTCGTCGAGATCCAGGCCGGCAGCCTCGATGCTGGGCGCCAGGAAGTTGGCGGGGAAGCCGTCGAGGGCGGTCGTGAAGAGGACGTCCTTCGCGGTCGCTCCGAACAGGGCGCTGCGGTAGTCCTCGCTGGCCAGCGACTCGCGGACGGGGATGAAGCGGGTGCCCATGTAGGCGAGGTCGGCGCCCATGGCGAGGGCGGCGACGATGTCGCGGCCGGTGCTGAGCGAGCCGGCGAGGACGATGGGCTTGTCCGTGATCTCGCGGACTTCGTTGAGGAGGGCGAAGGGGTTGAGGGTGCCGCAGTGGCCGCCGGCGCCGCCGCAGACGGCGATCAGGCCGTCGGCGCCGGCTTCGAGCGCCTTCTCGGCGTGGCGGCGGGAGGCGATGTCGTGGAAGGCGACCCCTCCGTAGTCGTGGATCTGCCGGAACACGTCCTCGGGGGCGCCCTTGGAGGTGAGGATGACGGAGACCTCGTGCTGGATGCACAGCTCGAGGTCGCCGGGGTAGCGCTCGTTCGTGCGGTGGACGACGAGGTTGACGGCGTAGGGCGCCGGTTCGATCCCCTGGTCGCGCAGTTCCTGCATGCCGCGGGTCATCTGGTCGAGCCAGTCGGCGAAGACCTCGCGCGTCCGGGTGGAGTGGGCGGGGAAGCTGCCCATGACGCCCCGGGAGCAGGCGGCGAGCGCCATCTCGGGCGACGATACGAGGAACATCGGCGCCGCGATCAGCGGAATGCGGAGGCGGCCTCCGAAGGTGAGGTCGAGGGTCATGGGGGCTGGTGGCCGGGAGCGTATGAGCGGATGGGCGAGACTAGCGGCTCCAGCGGCACCGAGGGCTTCATCCGCGAGAACGTCAAGCCAGGGGTAGTAACGACGACCGGCCCTACGACACGATTGACCAGATGGAATGGTGGTGGGCCGAAATGGAGGGCAAGCGCCTCCGCTACGGCGACCTCAAGGCCGCGTGCGCTTCCACCAGAAGCGTGGCCGGCAACAATCTT
This sequence comes from Acidobacteriota bacterium, assembly GCA_026707545.1. Taxonomy (NCBI): domain Bacteria; kingdom Pseudomonadati; phylum Acidobacteriota; species Acidobacteriota bacterium. Next base: position 28,321 of record JAPOWR010000004.1, read on the forward strand.
GGCGACCGCGGTAGAGTGCCGGCCTTCCGCTCTGGGAGAGACCATGTCCACGACCATCACCATCCGCTTCAACGGGAAGTTGGTCGTTTTGTGGAGTTCCGTCGTTGCGGCGGTGTTGGTCGGCTGGCTGGCGCTCTCACCGTACTTTGTGGTGTGGCGTCTTCAATCCGCGGCAGGTAGCCAGAACGCCGACGCCCTCTCCGCGCTGGTCGACTTTGAGAGCGTTCGCAGCAGCCTCAAAGAGTTCCTGTACTCGCAATGGCTCGACTCCGTCGGAGACGACCAGGACGGATTCGCCGCCCTCGGCTCCACACTCGGGGTCATGCTCGTCGATTCGCTCATCGACCGGTTCGTAACGCCTCACGGATTCGCGGCATTGATGCGGAACCCAGAACGCGGCTTGAACGCGGAGGAGCCTCCAGACGACGTGATTGACGACATCTCCACGTCCGGCATCGAGACGCGGAAGGCGTTTGAATCGCCAAACAGATTCGTCTTCGAGACTTGGGCGACCGGGATGGACGACCAGCGGGTCGGATTCGTCCTCAAGAGGAAGGGGCTCTCGTGGCGCGTAACTGGCCTCCGACTTCCACTTCCACCACCGGCGGATGCGCTCGCCAGCACACGCAGCGCCGAACCCGCCACCCGACAAGAAGACGAGCCGGGTTACTGGCATCTCACCGAATCGGTGGACCCCATCGACGACTCGGTGACCATCACAGCGGTGGTCTTGGCCAACGGCCAACCGTCATTCGGAACCGGCCCCATGCTGGCTGTCCGATGTGCGAAAGACAAGACAGAAGCGTTCATCGACTGGAGCGAGTACCTCGGCAGTGGCCACGGCGGCAGGGTCGTGGTCCGCTGGAACGATGGGGCACCCACGACACAACGCTGGAGCGGCAGCACCAGCCACAGATCTACTTTCTCCCCGCAGCCTATTGCTTTCGTGCGTTCCCTCATGGAGCACAACAGGCTCGTTGTCCGAACCACTCCCTACAACGATGCGCCTGCCACCCTCGTCTTTGACTTGACCAGTGAGAGTAAGCGTCACACACTCTGGCGAATCGCGGAAGCCTGTAACTGGGATCCGACCAGGAGGGAAGCTGTACCGGTTGAAGCCCGAGAAGCACGTTACGTCACCCCTGCACAGCTTGCAGACGTGAAGCCTGGGATGACGGAGGCCGAGGCCGAGGCTCGTTTGGGCAAGGTCCTTCCCCGCCACGTCCGCTTCTGGCCGGAGGAGGACGTCTTCGCTTGGTTCTATCCGAAGGACCCAGGCAGGCACGGGGAGGGATCCGCGGTTGGCGTGTTCTTCCGCATTAGTGACCGGAAGGTCTACCGCACAGATCCCAACGCGGTTGAGGGGCGTTGACCACCAAGTCGAGCTCCTTACCGCCCTTGATGATGGCGTGTGGCGTCACGCGAGCAGCTAGACGGCCTAGCTCCCAGCGCCACCTAACAGCCCTCGCTTGACCCGGGAGCTGTAGCAGCTATGGAAGAGGGGGCCGACTCGACTGGCAGGGCGGCCGAGATAGATCTGCGCCCTCCCGCGGACGCGGACCCGCAGGCTGTAGCAACGGCTCGTGCAGAACTGGAGACGTTCCGAGCAGAGTGCCAGGAGCAGTACATGGTCTTCGCGCTCAACGTAGAGTTGCGAGGCCATATCCCAACGTCAAGAAGGTGGCAGTTCCTCTGGGACTCGGAGCGTGCAGACGTGCTCCTGTCGGTAGGCACTGGGCCCCCAGCCAGTGAGTATGTGCCTGGTGGACGCACTTTCGCGGCAATGAGGCAGGGGAAGTTCCTAGATGCCGTGTCGAAGGGTGGAGACTTCGGCTGCCGTGATGCCAATGCGTTCGTCGTCTTCGTCTACTCACTGCGGGAGCACCGTTGTCGCCGCAAGCTTGCGCGCCTGTTCGACGTCGAAGACAACGCGGTTAACTGTGTGCTCATGGGTGACATTCGCTACGTCCGGCACGCCATCCTTCACACGGCATGGAAACTGCCAGAGAGGTACAGGAGCAACCTCAAGATTCTCCCCCTGCTCTGGGGTGAGATTCCCGAAGGGGAGTTGCGTATCTCGGCTGACATGGTCACGGAGCTGATGAAACAGATCAACGCACTTCGAGTCGAGATTCAGTGACGAGCATGAGGGAAGTCGGTGGCTGTGACGGTGGTCTTGGGCGGCAAGGGATCGCGTTTCCGCTTCTGCGTCGTCGAGTCGTTCGGCCGGCTAGCCTTTCCTGCGCCAAGTGGACACCAGACGACGGAGCGGCACGACTTCCCGGTACACGCCGCGGGCGAGCCAGCGCTGCCCGCCAGTCCTGAGCGTCGCGGAGCGCCGCTGGGTTCAGCCGATCCGCCGCAACAAGCCGTGCAGCCCTGTGCGAAGCTCACGGTTGACGTGCAAGCCCGTGCTTGCATAACGTCAAGCCTCGGCCCGCAAGACCGACCCCAGACATGTGGACATCTACCGCGCCATCGCTGACCCAACCAGGCGAGCCATCCTGGATGAGCTCGTCGATCGGTCGGGTCAATCGCTCTTCGAACTCTGCGGGCGCCTGATCATGAAGCACGGCATCAACTCCTCGCGGCAGGCGATCTCGCAACACCTGGGCGTCCTGGAAGCCGTCGGGTTGATCCGCACGAGGCGCGAGGGGAGGTCGAAGCTCCACTGGTTCGAGGGCGCCCCGCTGGAGGCGATCAAGGAGCGGTGGCCGGCCTCGACAGACGAGGACACTTCACACTCAACGGATGAGGGCATCGAGGAATGAGAATCCACCTGACCGGCGTCTTCGTGGACGACCAGCGGAAGGCACTTCGCTTCTACACCGAAACGCTCGGCTTCCAGGTGAAGCACGACATCCCTCTGGGAGAGCACGCCTGGATCACCGTCGTGTCCCCGGAAGCTCCGGAGGGGACGGAGTTGCTGCTTGAGCCCGCTGCACACCCCGCCGTCGGTCCATACAGGGCAGCGTTGGTGGAGGACGGGATCCCCGGCGCCAGCTTCGCGGTCGATGATGTCGAAGCCGAGTACGAGCGTCTCGTGGCGAGAGGTGTGCGGTTCGTTCAGCCGCCAACGGACCTCGGGACTGTTGTTACCGCAGTCTTTGACGATACTTGCGGCAACTTGATCCAGATCCAGGAGGAGAAGGGTCAACCGTGACGATCGCACGGAACATCCTCGCCGCCATCGTCGGCTACGTCGCCATGGCCGCCTTGCTCTTCGTACTCTTCTCGATTCTGTGGCTGACGGTGGGGCCCTCGCGCGCCTTCGAGCCGGGTTCCTGGGAAGTGCCCGTCGGCTGGGCCGTCGTCCAGCTCGTGCTCGGGCTCGTGGGCGCGTACGTCGGCGGGCAGGTCTGTGCCCGAGTGGCGCACGATGCCAAAGGCACCACGATGCTGATCGGCCTGGTGATCGTGATGGGAGTGGTGAATGCCCTGATCCCGCCGGAGGTGGCGGCAGGACCGCGCCCCGACGACGTGTCGATGATGGAGGCGACCGCGGGGGCTCTTCAGCCGGCTTGGTTCAACTGGCTCAATCCGGTGATCGGGGCTGTGGGGGTGTGGTTCGGGACGCGGAGGTTGCGGGCGCGGTCGGCCCGCTAGCTCCGCTAGACGCGCGGCGTCAGTTATCGAACCGCCTGTACCTTGAGCTGCAGGCCCTCGCGTTCCTGAAGGCAACTGATGATCTCGAAGATGTTGCGCGCCTGCGGATTGCCGTTCGGACCGAGCATGCGCATCAGGCTCTTGGGCGACTTCGCGGTCAGACCAGCGAGTTCGCGAAACCCGATGGTCGCGTTGACGTAGTCGCGCAGGATCGACTTGCCGACGTCTACCTCGCCGGCAAGAAGGCACTGCACCGCTTCCTCGAGCAGCGCCTCCCGGAAGCCCGGGTCGCTCTCGATCCTCTCCTGGACCGTCACTCTGAAGTCACGAGTCAGTGGCATGGTCTCAACCCTCCTTCCGCTTTCTCCGCCCGTACTCGCGCCACAACGCCCGCGCAGCCTCGATGTCGCGCTGCTGACGCGCCTTCGTTCCACCGCCCAGGAGGATGATCAACGCATCACCATCCCGTCCGAAGTAGATCCGGTAGCCGGGGCCGAAGTCGATTCGGTACTCAAACACCCCGCCGCCGACACCCTTCGCATTCGAGAGGTTGCCCATCTCCATCCGGTACAGCGCCGTCGCCACCCGCGCGGCGGCGTGCCGATCAAGTCGACCGATCCAGCGACCGAACGGGCTGCCTCCTCGGACATCGACGAACTCCTCGACTGCGATCATCGACGCATGGTAACGGATACGTTACCCGAATGCGCGCCTGGATGCACGAGGAGGCTGAGCTTCGGGGACGACAAGATCGTCCGGAGCGCGCTGCTAGCGTGCGGCGCGAGAGCAACGGCTGTTGGCAATGGACCCAAAGCGTGCTTCGGGGGGCTACGTCGTGAGGACTGTGCTCAAGGAGGAAAGGGGCTACTACGACGAGAACTTCGACCAGCTCAGGCGCCAATACCCGGACCAGCACCTGGTGATTCACGGCCAGCAGGTCATCGGTGCCTACCCGAGCTGCGACGAGGCCATAGGTGCCGTCTACGCGAAGGGCATCAAGGGCGGAGCGTTGGTGCGGAAGAGCGGGACTCGAGAAGACACCTTGGTGGTCCCGGTTCTTGTTGGAGGCTGACTTCCGTCGCGGCCTAGAATCAACCTCGTACGCCTCGGCCGTGAGAGAGAGCGCGTACTTGGAACGGCAGATCATGCGGGCCAGCAAGGACCAGTCGTGACCCAGCCCAAAGCTACACCGCCGGATCGCAGTCGGGATGCCGTCGTACAGTCACCCGCGCTTGGACCCCCACCGGCCAGCATCGACCCCGATTGGCAGGAACGGATCGAGCTAGCGAAGCGAGTACGGGAGGAGACGCGGAAGGCCCGGGGTGACAAGCCGTCCACGTTCGACCTGCAGGGGCTGCCAATCCGGATCCGGCCGTGACGATTAGCGTTCCCGTTCTTCTTCTTCTGCTGATTGCCGCGGCGCCCGTGCTGGCGCAGGTAGAGCCGACCCCGGAGGCTGAGGCGGATCGCCTGTGGGCGGAAGCGACGCAGTTTGTCGAGCTGGACCAGTTGCCCGAAGCGCTCAGCGCCCTGGACGACATGGTCGAGCTCAAGGCGCTACACCCTGGCCTGGAACTGCCGCCGCTCTTCTGGGCTATCCACGCTGCAGCGGCAGAGGAGGAGGGGCTGCACGACGTGGCCGTGTCATCCGCGCGTCGCTACGTCGACCGGAGAGGCAGCAATGCCGCCGAGCGTTACGTTTTCGCCATTCGGCTCGTCGTCCAGGCCGACCTCAAGGCAGTACGCCTGGCGGATCCAGACCGAGAGATCCACACGCTGAACGTTGGCGGCGTCGCAGTGGAAGGCATGAAGCCGCCTGTGCGGACGAATCCCCACTCCTATGCGCCAAGGAAGACTGCGTGGGCGCGTGAGGCTGGTGCCTACGGTGCTGCGGTGATCGGATTCGTCACCGATGAACGCGGAAGGGTGGAGCATCCGGTCATTCTCCAGGACCCGGGTTACGGACTCGGTCTGGAAGCGGCGAGGGCAGTGAAGCGGTACAAGTTCAAGCCGGCGACGCTCCACGGGGAGCCTGTTGCCGTGTACCGGATCGTGACGATCAACTTCCCTCCGTCACGCTAGCGAACTGCTCGACCGTCCGGGCGCGCGGCGGGTCTCACGGGTTCGCCGCAGCGTACTTTTCCCGGACCGGACTAGACTGCCCGCGCGGCGAATCGCCTGCGCCGTCACCAAGGAGGAAGACCATGCTGACAAGAGACGAAATGTCCATCGCGTTCGCCAAATGGGGCGCCGCCTGGAACGAGCACGACCTCGACGGCGTGATGGACCTGTTTCACGACGAGATCTACTTCGAGAACTGGAACGGAGGCTCGGTCAGGGGTAAGGAGAATCTGCGTCAGGCATGGGCGCCATGGTTCGCCAATCATGGAGACTTCAAGTTCACGACCGAAGAGACCTTCATCGACGAAGTCGACCAGAAGATGCTCTTCCGCTGGCAGCTCGATTCGCCCTCGTTCGAGAAGGGCCAGGGGGACAAGCACGAAGCCAGGCGCGGCCTCGATGTGCTGCACTTCCGGGACGGCAAGATCGTCGAGAAGCTGACCTACTCCAAGACCACGATCGAACTGGACGGGGAACGCGTACGTCTGACGACGCCGTGATGCCCGCGCCGAAGGCGCTGGTCTTGACGACAGCCCACCGTGCGGTCATGCTGAGAACGCTGACCTCGACTCACACGGAGGGCTGAATGCGCTCGACTATTCTCGCTGCCCTGCTCGTGGTGCTCGCGACTCCGGCCGGGCTACAGGCCCAGGCCATGGAATCGGCCGAACCCTTCAAAGTCGGCACCTTCCAGATCGACGGGGAGGCCGTCGTGGGGCTCGTGCTGCGGGATTCGCTGATCGTCGACATCGGCGCGGCGAACACCGAGCTGGAGCTGGATTCGAGCTACCCCCGGCTCGTCATGCCGGCCGACATGCTCGAGCTGATCGGCCGGTACGAGTACGGCCTGAAGTACCGGCTCTACGAGATCGTCAACGACCTCGTCGCCGGGAACCGGCTGTCGGGGGGCGCGCGTCCTGCCTACGTCCACGACGTCGCCGACGTCAGGATCCTCGCGCCGATCCTGTACCCGAGCAAGCTCATGAACGCGGCGGTCAACTTCTACTCGCACGCGTGCGAGGGCTGCACCGAGGAGGAGCTGCAGGCGCAGACCAGGGAGCGGCAGGAGAACCGGGGCGTGCCCTACCTCTTCTTGAAGCCCACCCGCGGCGCGATCATCGGCAGCGGCGAGGACATCGTGATGCCCTACGGCCGTGACCGGATCGAATGGGAAGTCGAAATGGCCATCGTCTTCGGCCGCACGGGCAAGTACATCTCCGCGAGCCGCGCATACGACCACGTGTTCGGCTACATGGTCGCCGTGGACATATCCGATCGTGGCGGCCGTCCTCCGGGTGGCTTCGGCGCAGTCCTGGACTGGTTCGTCGGTAAGGGCCATGACACGTTCGCGCCCCATGGGCCCTGGATCGTTCCGAAGGAGTTCTACGGGGACCCGATGGAGCGTTTGCACCAGACCCTGGTCATCGACGGCGTGACCGTCCAGGAGGCCAGGGCGGGAGACATGATCCACAACATCCCGGAGTTGATCGAGTACGCGTCGTCGCTCATTACCGTGTTCCCTGGTGACGTTCTGCAAAGCGGGACGTCCGGCGGAACCGGCGCCGGTCGCGTCCAGCGCGCGACAGGCTCCGGGTACCTCCAGGCGGGCGAGACGATCAGCGCCAGCATCGAGGGGATCGGCACGCTGACCCACACCGTGGTAGCCGAGGAGAGCGTTCCGGCGGACCTGTCCGGCGCGCAGCTCCCGCCGGTCGAGACCTATCGCCCGCCACGCTGACGGGACGGAAGTGCATCGCCGCCGTGCGCATCCGGCGCGTCGTCCCGCGACCGCGCAGTCTTCCGCCTACAACCTCCCAGTGGCCCTCGCCCGATCCAGCACCGGCTGGTAGATCCGCAACGTCGCCGCATCCACCAACTGCCCGCCCTTGCCGCCGGCTCCGGCGCCCTTCGCCACGGACTCGTTGTAGAGATCGACCATCTTCTGCGCCTGCTTGATCTCCCTGGGCGATGGCGCGAAGACGTCGTTGGCCAGCGGAATCTGGTTGGGGTGGATGCACCACTTGCCGACGGCGCCGAGGGTGGCGGCGTAGGTGGCCTGCTTGAGGTAGGCCTTGTCGTTGCGGAAGTCGCCGAAGGGGCCGTCGATGGCGTCGATGCCAGCGGCGCGGCAGGCGGCGATCATGCGGACGCGGTGGGCGGACCACATGTCGCCGGGGTAGCGGTAGTCCTTGTCGAGTTCGTGGCCGAAGCGCATGCCCATGCTGGCGGAGAGGTCGCCGAAGCCGAGGATGAGCGCTTCGAGGCGGTCTGAGCAGGTGGCGATCGCTTCGACGTTGGCGAGGCCCTCGGCCTCCTCGATCAGCGCCTCGAGGCCGATCCTGCGCTCGAGCCCGAGCTTCTGTTCCAGGCCGTCGAGCATCGTCTCGAAGAACCAGATGTCGCGCGGTTTCTTGACCTTGGGCAGGATGATGATGTCGAGGTTCTCGCCGGCGCCTTCGACCACGCTGATCACGTCGTCGACGGCCCAGCGGGTGGTGTGGTCGTTGACGCGGACGGAGCGCACCTTGCCTGTCCAGTCGAGCTCGTTCAGGCCGTCGATGGCGATCTGGCGGGCGCCTTCCTTCCTGTCCGGCGCGACGGCGTCTTCCAGGTCGAGGAAGACGAGGTCGGCGTCGCTTCCGGCCGACTTCTCGACCATCCTGGGGTTGCTGGCGGGCACCGCCAGCTCGGAACGTCTCAGTCGCATGCGTGTTTACTCCTTGCCTTCCCCGTCCGGCGTGGCGTCCGGCCCGGCGTTGAGCCCGAACTGGGCGAGGATCTCGTCGCGGTGCTCGTCGAGCAGGGGCGCGCGGCGCCGGACGCCGGTCTTCGTCTCGGTGTACTTGATCGGGCAGCCGACGATCTTGACCGGCGCGTTCTCGCCAGGCAGCTCCACTTCGGCGACCATCTCGCGGACCGCGGTGTGGGGGCTTTCGAAGATGTCGGCCGCGGTCTGCACCGGGCCGCAGGGGACCCGGCCGGCGAGCGCCTCGACGATCTCGTCGCGGGTGTGCGCGCCGGTCCATCCGGAGACGACCGCCTCCACGAACTCCCGGTTCTCGCGGCGCGACCAGAAGTTCTTCGTGCGTTCGTCCTCCACCAGGTCGGGCCGGCCCATCTCCTGGCAGAGGATCTCCCACTGCGCCGGCGTCGGCGCGGCGACCGCCACGCCGCCGTCCTTCGCGTCGTAGATGCCGAACGGGGAGAGGCTGTGGTGGTGCTTGCCGCGGGGCGGGAGCTGGTGGCGCAGGCTGGAGCCGTAGTTCGCGAACACGGACTCGCACAGCAGGTTGACGCCGTCGACCATCGCGACGTCCATGAACTGACCCCTCCCGGTCCGCCGCGCGTGGTGGACCCCGGCGACGACGCCGAGCGCCATCAGCGTGCCGGGGAACAGGTCGCCGACGGAGGCGCCGCCGGGGTAGCCCCCTCCGGGACGGTCGTCGTCGCCCGGTGGGCCGTTGACGTGGGCGAAGCCGCCCATCGCCTGGGCGACGATGTCGAAGGCGGGCCAGTCGGCGTGGGGACTCTCGCCGGTCCGCGGGTCGCCGAAGCCGCGCAGCGCCGCGTAGACGATCTTCGGGTTGCGCTCGCGGATCGTCTCGTAGCTCAGCCCGAGCCGGTCCATCACGCCGGCGCGCATGTTCTCGAGCACCGCGTCGGCCTGCTCGCACAGGCGGAGGAAGGTCTCGCGGTCGGCGTCGTCCTTCAGGTCGAGCGAGATGCTGCGCTTGTTCCGATTGATGCTGCCGAAGTAGCCGCCGAAGTCGCAGCCGCCGTCGACCCCCGCCTTGCCCTGGGCCGGGTGGATGAAGTCCTCGGGGATGGGCGGCGAGGGGCGGGACATGTCGCCGGTCGGCGGCTCGACCTTGATCACGTCGGCGCCGAGGTCGGCGAGGATGGCGGAGCCGAACGGCCCGGCGAGCGCCATCGTGCAGTCGATGATGACGAGGTCGCCGAGCGGCCCGCGAGCCCGGGGATCCGGGCTCACTACGACCCCCAGTGCGAGCGGCGCTTGATCAGCACCTCGCGCTCGCCCTCGAAGACGATCGTGCCGTCCTGCTTCGTGCCCCAGTGCTTGAAGCGGACGACGCCGGCGTCGTCGCGGTCGGCGTCGCGGGTGGCGAGCACCTCGGTGTAGGCGGTCAGCGTGTCGCCGAGGAAGACGGGCGCGCGGAAGCGCAGCTTGTCGAGGCCGAGTTCGGCGAGCGCGTTCTCGGCCGTGTCCTGGGTCGCCAGGCCGATCACCGTCGAGCCCGTCACCAGCCCGAACACGAGCCGTTGCCCGAAGGGCGACTTCTGCATGCGGTCCTCGTTGAAGTGGCCGTCGGCGGTGTTCATGACGAGCTTGGTCAGGAGTTGGCTCTCGACCTCCTCGATTGTGGTGCCGCGGGCGTGCTGCATCTTCTGGCCGGCGGCGAAGTCCTCGAAGTAGGTGGAGGGCGAGGTGAGGGCGGTGGTCATGGGGACGCCTCGCGGCGCTTGGCGACCAGGTTGGTGCGCTGGTAGCTGACGACTTTCTCGCCGTGCTGGTTGAAGGCCTCCGTCTCCCAGGTGACGATGCCGAAGTGGGGTCTGGAGCCGGACTCGCGGCGGCCGACGACGCGGCTCCTGCCGGTGATCGTGTCGCCGGGGTAGACCGGCCGGTGGAACTTCACGTCGTTCACGCCGAGGAACGGTCCGCCGCCCTCGGAGAGGTCCTCGACCGACATGCCGACGACGGTGCAGAGCATGAGCAGCGGGTCGATGACGACCGAGTCGTGCCCGTGGGCGCGCGCGTACTCGGCGTTGAAGTAGAGCGGGGTGAACCGCATCGTCGCGGTGGCGAAGAGCGCGTTGTCCGCTTCGGTGAGCGTGCGACCCCAGTGGTGCTGGAAGGTCCGGCCTTCCTCGAAGTCCTGGTAGCGGTTGCCCTTCTTGTTGAGGGGGAAGGTGGAGAAGTCGGGGTCGGGCATTGCGGCGAAGTTTCTACCACGCAGAGGCGATTGCCGCCCGCTGGGTGCGCGGGTCTTCTGACCCGCTGCCGCCGCAGGCGGCCAGGGACACGTGCCGGCCGTCAGGCCGGCTCCGCCTTGGCGGTCAGTTCCATGCAAGGCTGCGCGGCAGAAACTGGGCGCACCTGCTTCCGGACTTCTGCCGCGCCTAGCCCTGCTGCCTCTCCGGAGGCGTTTCGTCGGGCTCCACGACTTCATAGCCTCTCTCTCGGAACTGCGAGAGCGGCCCGTCGGGCCGGAGCAGGTCTTCAAGCGGCAGGATGGCAATGGTGGAGTCGTTGTTGCTCAAGGCGAGCTCGGCGTTCTCGAGCCAGAGTTCCCAACTCCGCGACTCCATCTGGCTCAGCTCCTCCGGGTCGGCGGCGAGTCGCCTGGGATCGCAGGCCTCGGTGGCCGGATCGCCTGGGTGGGCCCTAAGCGAGGCCAGATCGCCTACGGCCCAGGCAGCCGCAAGACGGGCGTGCGCCTCGAGCTGGGCATCGAGCTCCTGAAGACGTGCCTGCAGGCAGGTTTGCTCCGCGCCGCCCGACATTTCTTCCATCTCATCGAGAAGATCGGTCGAGTCTTTGAAGCGCTTGGAGAGGACCGTTCGCACCTCCTTGACGCGGTGCTTCCGGGCACTCTTCTCTATCGCCCGATGGATGGTGTGCCAGCGCTCCAGGCCTGCGGATTGCGCCGCGGAATCGAAGAGTTGCTTGGCCGCGACGTTGGGTCGCAGTCTCTCGAGATCGTCTTGCTTCGGCGCGTATCTGAGTCTGGTTTCAGAGAAGAGCTGGTACAGGTCCTCTGGCAGCAGGTCCTCCAGGGTTCCGCGGTCCGGGATTCGTCGGGTGCGCCTGAACTGCCTGAGTCCCCGCACCACTCTCACCGGGTTCGACGCCCTGACGGTCACGGCCCTTGACGTCAGGTACTCCCTGGATTGAGCCAGCACCTTTTCGATGGAGTCCGATTGCCAGCGGAGGCCGTCCGGCACCAGTTCCGGAGTACCGAGGATCCACAAGACATGGTCACCCCTGGTGACCTTCCAGAGGGGCGGCCCGGGGAGCTTTCCCAGGACCTGGATCTCCTCCTCGACGAGATCCACCGGGCGCGGCTCGGGGCCGCCGTTCTCCTGGGCGATCGCTCCCGGAACGGCCGGTGAGGCCGCGAGTAGCAAGGCTCTCCAGATCATCGAAGGACTCCTTTCGCCCTGAGAACGGTGGATCGCGGCCTTTGATTCCACCGGTGTTGCCGTGAGTGGTGCCGCTTCGCGGCACTCCACTCGCTACGATGAGCCGCGGTTGAATGGAAGCCCCCGGGAGGATCGATTGAACGAAATGAAGCCCGCGGAGATCAAGCCCGCAATCAGCATCGATGTCGTCAACCAGCTCGACGCTCGGGTCGGCACGATCGAGAGCGTCACGGATGTCGAGGGGTCCAGCAAGCTCGTCCGACTCAGGGTCGATTTCGGCGATCACAAGCGGACGATCCTCGCGGGGATGAAGCAGGAGCGCGAAGACCCGACCGAGATCGAAGGTCGGCAGGCGCTGTTCATCGTCAACCTGGAGCCGAGGAAGATGATGGGGGAGACCTCGGAGGGCATTGTCTTCGACGTCGGTTACGAGGACGGGATTCAGCCGGCGCTGCTGCTCCCGGAGCGGCCCGTGCCGAACGGCGCTCGTGCCGGTTGAGTCGCGGAGTGTGGTCGCCGCTTCGCGGCGCGAGTCGTTGGCCGTCTGCGGCGGCAGCCGGCCAGAAGGCCGGCGCACCCCAGTGTGGGGCGCTGCCATAGAAGGCCTTAGCCTTGCTGCCCTTCCGGAGGAGCTTCGTCTGGCTCCCGGACTTCATAGCCTCTCTGTCGGAGCCATGACAGGGGTCCGTCGGGCCGGAGCAGGTGCTCGAGCGGCAGGATGGCGAAGGTGGAGTCGTTGTCGGTCACGGCACGATCGACGTTCTCGAGCCAGAGCTTCCAAACGCGCGATTCGATCTGGCTCACCACCTCCGGGTCGGCGAGCGTGAAGGAACCGCAGACCCCGGTGGCCGAGTCGCCTGAACGGGCCCTGATCGAGGCCAGATCGCCTACGGCCCAGGCGGTCGCAAGACGTGCGTGCGCCTCGAGCTGGGCATCGAGCCCCTGAAGAAGCGCCTGCAGACAGGCTTGCTCCGCCTCGGGCGACATCTCCTGAGTCGAATCGAAGAGAGGCAAGTCCTTGTGGCGCTCGGACAGGCGCGTTGGCACCTTCTTGACGTTGCGCTTCCTCGCTCGCTTCTCGATCGCCCGACCAATCGTTAGGCCCGACTCCAGGCCGGCGGATTGCGCCGCCGAGTCGAAGAGCTCCTCGGCCGCGACGATAGGCCGCAGTTCTTCGAGGCCGTCCCGCTTCGGTGCGTATCTGAGTCTGGTCTCCGAGAAGAGCCGGTACAGGTTCTCCGGCAGCACGTCCTCCAGGGTTCCGCGGTCCGGGATCCGTCGTATGAGCTTCCACAGCCGCCGTGCCTTCCACAGCCGCCGTGCTCTCACCGGGTTTGTCACCCCGACGCGCGTGGATGGAAGCGGTAGGCACTCGCTGGAGTGGGCCAACGCATGTTCGATGGAGTCCGGATGCCAGAGGAGATCGTTCGGCACGAGTCTGGGAATGCCGAGGATCCACAGGACGTGGTCGTCCTTCGTGACCTTCCAGAGGGGCGGCCCAGGGAGATCTCCCATGACCTGGATCTCTTCCTCGACGACGTCCACCGGGGCCGGCTGGGATGCGTCGTTCTCCTGGGCGATCGCTCCAGGTACTGCCACCGAGGTCGCGAGTAGCAAGGCTCTCCAGTTCATCGAGGGGCTCCTTTCGCTCTATGAACGCTCGACGGGCAGCTTTGATTTCACTCGTGTCGCCGTGAGTCGTCGCCGCTTCGCGGGGCGAGTCGTTGGCCGCCTGCGGCGGCAGCCGGCGGGGACGCCGGCGCACCCAGTGTGGGGCGCTGTACCATCCACTCATGATTCCCTGGAACAACCTGAAATCGACCCTGGAGCAGGACGCCGAGTTCCGGTACACGATCCGGCACTGGTCGGCGAGCCTGCGGTTGAGCGTGGGCGACCGGCACCATGCGATCCGCTTCGAGGACGGCGCCGTGGCGGCGGTCGAGCCTTGCGAGGCCGACGCGCCGGCCGACGTCTTCATCGCCGGCCCGGAGGAGGAGTGGCGCGAGCTGCTGCGCGAGGTGCCGCGGCCCTTCTACCAGGACCCGTTCTTCGCCAGCGTGCATCACGGCATCGAGCTGAACCGCGATCAGCTCGACTACGCCGCCTACTACCCGGCGCTGCGCCGGCTGGTCGGGGTGATGCGCGAGATGTCCAACCCAACCGAGGGAGCTTCCGCATGAGCTTGTTCCGCCTGTTTCTTGGCGTGGTCTTTGGGGTGATCACGGTGTACACGGTCGCCGTCGCGATGGAACACGGTCTGGGGCTGCTACCGATCTTCTTTGGTGACATCGGCGAGATGACCTGGAACGGCCAGTTCAACCTCGACTTCCTGGGGTTCCTCACGCTGTCGGCGCTGTGGGTCGCGTGGCGGAGCGGCTTTTCCCCGGGTGGCCTGCTGCTCGCCGTCGTCGCCTTCTTCTTCGGCGTGCCGTTCCTGACGCTCTACCTCTTCATCCTGAGCCAGCAGACGAACGGCGACATCGCGCGGATGCTCCTTGGCGACCAGCGGGCCGCGGCCTGATGCCCACCTTCGCGCGGCGCGTCGGCCGCTACCTGGACCTCGAAGTCCAGGGCGTCTCCTACGAGGTCTACTTCGAGTCGGCAGGGAACCCGGACGGCATTCCGCTGGTGCTCCAGCACACCGCCGGCTCCGACGGCCGCCAGTGGCGGCACCAGCTCGAGGACGAGAGGATCGGCCGGCACTTCCACCTGCTGGCCTACGACCTGCCGTACCACGCCAAGTCCGTGCCGCCGGCGGGCGTCGAGTGGTGGAAGCAGGAGTACAGGCTGACCAAGAGCTTCCTGCTCGACTTCGTCGGCGCCTTCGTGGGCGAGCTCCAGCTCGAAGACCCGGTCTACATGGGCAGTTCGATCGGCGGCCACCTGGCCCTCGATCTCGCCCTGCACCGGCCGGGACTGTTCCAGGCCGTCATCGGGCTCGAGGCGGCGATCAAGTCGGACCCCGGCAACATCGACCTGCTCGACCACCCCGAGATCAACAACGGCTACAAGGGCGAGCTGATGATCGGCATCACCTCGCCCGAGGCGCCGGAGGCGTTCCGCCGCGAGGTCGGCTGGTGCTACAGCCAGGGCGCGCCGCGGGTGTTCCGGGGCGACCTCTTCTACTGGGGCACCGACCACGACCTGGGCGACCGTGCGTCGGAGATCGACACGTCGCAGACCCGGGTGTTCCTGCTGACCGGCGAGTACGACGCGGCCACGCCGCCGGCGGCGTCCGAAGAGGTCGCGGCGCAGATCAAGGGCGCGACGTACCGGACGATGAAGGGCCTGGGCCACTTCCCGATGTCCGAGGACCCGGAGCGGTTCTACGGGTACATCGAGTCGGTGCTGGAGGAGATCGTGGGCGATCAGACGCGGCTGGGGTCGCCGGACTTTTCGCCGGCCGCGGCCGCCGGCAGCTAGTAGCTATGCCGGCCATGTCCGCGTCCGAGATCGACGCGTTCCTGAGCGAAACGCGGATCGGCGTCCTCTGCACCAACGACCTCGACGGATCGCCGAACGGTGTGCCTGTCTGGTTCGAGTGGGACGGCGAGCGGATCCTGATGTTCAGCAGTGCCTCGCACAAGAAGATCGCCCGGCTGGAGAACGATCCAAGGGCGTCGCTCCTGGTAGCTCGTGAAGCTGGCGAACCGGAAGCGTGGGTCGCCGTCGACGGTGTCGTGTCGATCTCGGAGGAGGGCGTCGTGCCGCTCATGGAACGGCTCGCCGCGCGCTACTGGGTCGACGAAGATCCGGCTGTGGCGAGGGCGCACGCGGAGACGGTCGACATGTGGCGCCGGGCGGCGGCGCAGTTGCGGGTGCTGACGATCGTTCCGGAGGAGATCAGGAGCTATCGGGCCTGAGAGCGGAAGGTCTTCACACCCAGATCCCGCGCGCGCTCAGTCAGTCCGGTGTCGCTTCCGGAGTCGCTGGAACACATCGGACGCCGGCTCAACCTGGCCGGCCTCGATCTGGCGGTCGCCTAGCTCAAGGATCTTGAGTAGAGCCATCCGGCTGTACTCCCGGTTCCATTCGGAGAGCGACTCGGGTACCGGAAGCGGCTCGATTGCAGCGAGTCTGTCGATCGCGTCCGGTTGGCGCCGCCGCTTGTCGCGCTCTTCGTGGGACTGCTCGTCTGGGCCAGTCACGATCTTCCTCTCCGTATTCGGCCGACGTGAATCGATCGGGTCTTGACGACGCTAACAGGACTGCCGAAGTGCTGGCGGTCGAGCGACGTGGATCCACGCGATAGCGCCTGGTTCGGTTGCCGCCAGGCGCTTACACGTATACGATGCGTGGCATACGTATTGCCGTGTCAGGAAGGCAGATCATGAAGAGCAAGCTGACAATCACCGTCGACAGTGAGTTGGTTCCCAGAGCCAAACAGTACGCAGAGGCTCGGGGAGTCTCGCTGTCGTCTCTGATCGAGGCATCGCTGAGAGAGATGGCGGGCGAGAAGACACCCTCGTTTGCATCGCGGTGGCGGGGTCGATTCAAGCCGGCACGGCGGGCGGACGGCCGCTACGCAGCGCTCGCCCGCAAGTATCTCTGATGCTGCTGGACACGGACGTCCTGATCGACGTCGCCCTGGACCGGCGCCCTCACTCGGAAGCGTCCACCGAACTCCTCGAACGAATCGAGCGGTCGTCCCGTCGCGTGTTCGTGGCGTGGCACAGCCTGTCGAACTTCTACTACCTGGTGACTTCCGAACGTGGAGCCCGCGACGCCCGGGACTTCATCGCCGAGTTGATCCGCTTTGTCGCCGTTGCGCCCGCTGATACGGCGACTCTCCGCTACGCGATCTCCGTCCCGATGACGGACTTTGAAGATGCGATGCAGGTTGCGGCTGCGCGGGCGTGCGGAGCGGAGCACATCGTTACGAGGAACGTCCGGGACTTCAGACTGTCCCCGATCCCGGCCGTGACCCCGCGAGAGGCGCTAGCGCGCCTGTTCTAAGGGTGCCACGATTGCGCTCCTCTGCCCATCACCCTAAGCTGAACGGCCACTCATCAGTCTCGCCCAAGGAGGACGACCGGCAGTGGACATCGGCCTGAACGAAGCGCAGAAGACCGTCGGCTACATGACCCCGGAGCGCGCGATGCTCCGCCGGATCGCCCGGGACTTCACGGACAAGGAGGTCTTGCCGGTCGCCAACGAGCTGGACCCGAAGAAGGAGACGATCCCGCAGTCGTTGATCGACCAGATGGGCGAGCTGGGTTTCTTCGGGATCGTGATCCCGGAGGAGTACGGCGGCGCCGGGCTGGGCGCGTTCGAGTACTGCCTGGTCGCCGAGGAGCTGGCTCGGGGCTGGATGAGCGTGGCGAGCATCATCGCCCGCGGAAACGGCTTCTACCGGTCGATCCCGTTCGAGGGCGAGGAGCGCCTGAAGCGCATCCGGCTGATGGCTGAGGGCAAGTACCTCGGCGCGCTCGCCATGTCGGAGCCGGAGGTGGGCTCGGACATCTCGTCGATCACCTGCCGGGCTCGGATGGAGGACGACCACTGGGTGATCACCGGCAACAAGTACTGGTGCACGTTCGCCGACGGCGCGAACTTCATCCAGGTCATCGCGCGGACGGAGGGCGACCCGGCGAAGCGCCACGCTGCCCTGACCGGGATCGGGATCGAGAAGCCGCCCGGCGAGCTGCCGGAGGGCGTCACGGGCTCGCCGATCCCGAAGATCGGCTACCACGGCTGGAAGACCTGGGAACTCCACTTCGAGAACGTCCGGGTCCCGATCACGAAGCAACAGCGCGAGTCCAAGGGCCAGGCGTTCTACGGCATGACCCGCGGCCTGCAGACGGCGCGGGCCCACACCGCGGCGCGCTCGATCGGCCTCGCCCAGGGAGCGCTGGAGCAGGCGATCGCGTACTCGAAGGAGCGCATCCAGTTCCGGCGCCCGATCGCCGACTTCCAGGCGATTCGCTTCAAGATCGCGAACATGGCCGCCGAGGTCGAGGCGGCCCGCCAGTTGAACTACTCGGTCTGCGCCAAGATCGACACGGGCGTGTCCTGCGCGAAGGAGGCGGCGATGGTGAAGTACTACGCCGCCGAGATGTCGGAGCGCGTGTGCTCCGACGCGCTGCAGGTGCTGGCCGGCGCCGGCTACACGACGGACTACCCGGTCGAGCGCTACTGGCGCGACGCGCGGCTGACGAAGATCTTCGAGGGGACGTCGGAGATCATGCTGAAGATCGTGTCGGACGAGCTGCTTGGGAAGCCGTCGAGGAGTTAGTGATGAGACTCGCGAACCATCTTTGGGACCGCTTCGGCGGCCTCGGTTTAGACGACATACCGGCAGAAGCCCGCACCGTGGCCGGCCAGTGCGTGCTCGACTGGTTCGGCTGCGCGCTCGCCGGCAGCCGCGAGCCGCTGTCCGGGATCCTGCGCGATGAGCTGGGCGGCCAGGCCGGCCCGTGCTCCATCGTCGGCACGGACTTGCACTGCGCGCCCGGCGTCGCCGCGCTCGTCAACGGCGCGGCTGGTCACGCGCTCGACTTCGACGACACGCACAGCATGATGGGCGGACATCCGACCGTCCCGGTCTTCCCGGCCGCCCTGGCGCAGGCCCAGGAGATGGGCGCGAGCGGCGAGCGGCTGTTGCTCGCCTTCGTTGTCGGCATCGAGGTCGAGTCGCGCGTCGGTGCGCTGATCGGGGGCGCTGCATACACGAAGGGCTGGCACTCGACCTCGACGATTGGCGTCCACGGCGCGGCGGCGGCCGCCTGCCACCTAATGGGCGCGAGCAATGAGCAATTCGCTTACGCGCTTGGTCTTGCGGCGTCGCAGGCCAGCGGCCTGAAGGCGAACTTCGGGACGATGACCAAGCCGTTCCACGCCGGGCACGCCGCCGAGCGCGGCCTGCTCTCGGCGCGACTGGCGATGCGCGGCTTCACCTCGAACCCCGAGGCCGTCGACGGCCGGCAGGGCTACGCCGACGCCGCGGCTGCCGGCCACGAAGAGGTCAAGTGGGAGCGGCTAGAGGAGCAGGACGGCCGCTTCCTGATCGAGGACACGCTGTTCAAGTACCACGCCGCCTGCTACCTGACCCATGCGGCGATCGAGTCTGTTGGGCGGTTGCGGCCGCAGTTGGCGGCCGCGGGCGTCTCGGCAGGGGATGTCGAGAAGGCGATCGTCACGGTGCATCCGGGGTTGCTCGACGTCTGCGGCATTCCTGAGCCCAAGACCGGACTGGAGGCGAAGTTCAGCCTGGTGGGCACGACGTCGCTGGCGATGCTGGGGATCGACACGACGGACACCGGGACGTTCGTGGACGAGACGCTCGACGATCCGGAGGTCGCGCGGATGATCGACAGGGTCGAGGTGCGGACGGATCGGGGGATGGGGCACACCCAGGCACGGGTCGAGCTGCGGGCGAACGGGCACAGGTTGGAGGAGTTCCACGACACCGGCATTCCGGCGACGGACCTGGAGGCGCAGGGCGCGAAGCTGGCGGCGAAGATGATGGGTCTGACGGCGCCGTTGCTGGGGGCGGAGGCTAGTGACCGCTTGCGGGAGGCTTCGCTCCACCTGGAGGCGGTCGAGGACCTCCGCGATCTCTGCTGAGTGTCGGTACGCCGGCCTTCTGGCCGGCATCCGGGCGATGCCGCGAGGCGGCTTGAGGGACTACGCCGCCACGCGGTGGCTTCCCGAGCGGGAATCCGTCCTGTAGGGTTCTCTGTTCGCTACACTGCCGCCATCGCGGCTGTGACAAGACGAGCAACTACCGCCACGGAGGTACTCCAACATGAGTAGACCGCCTGGCTGGCGAATCACGGTTGGGATAGAGGCGCATCAAGAGGACGGTGAGTGGGTCGCCACCTGCCCCGACCTCGGCTTGGCCAGCCAAGGAGCTTCGCTCGACGAAGCCTTGGAGATGCTGCAAGAGGCGACGGTCCTCTTCTTTGAAACGAGCGACGAACTGGGGATCCTGGCCGAAGAGCTGGTCAAGAAGGGACTCCTGACGCGCGATCTGGCCCCCCACTTCAGGTTCGAAGTCACGACATCGGCACTTCCGCGCCGCGCGACCGACGATGGGCGTCCGACGCTTCTTGAGTTGCCGCTGAATGGCCAGGTTGCCGTCGCTTAAGCCGCGAGAAGTTGTACGCGCCCTCGAACGACTCGGGTACAAGACGATACGGCAGAAGGGGTCGCACCTCTTCATGTGGACTCCAGGGCGTTCGCCGGTCGTCGTGCCGATGCACCGGAAGGACGTGAAGCCCGGAACTCTTTCCAGCTTGCTCCGGGGAGCTGGAATCGAGCGCGACGAGTTCCTGGCGGCGCTGAAGAAGAGGCCGAAGTGACTCGCCTAAGCAGAGCCGGCCTTGAGGCCGGCGCACCCAGTGTGCGAGCGGACCGGTTGCCGACCTCCTCCTACCCTTCAATCCCCCCAATACACATGTACTTGATCTCGAGGTAGTCGTCCAAGCCGTACTTGGACCCTTCGCGGCCGTGGCCGGACTCCTTCATGCCGCCGAAGGGGGCCATCTCGTTGGAGATGATGCCTTCGTTGATGCCGACGATGCCGTACTCCAGCGCCTCGCTGACGCGCCAGATGCGGCCGACGTCGCGGGCGTAGAAGTAGCTCGCGAGGCCGAACTCGGTGTCGTTGGCCATGGCGATCGCTTCCTCTTCGGTGCTGAACTTCATCAGCGGCGCGATGGGGCCGAAGATCTCTTCGCGGAAGACCCGCATGTCGTCCGTCACGTTGGTGAGGATCGTGGGTTGGACGAAGCACTCGCCGAGATCGGACTGCCCGCCGCCGATCTCCACGGTGGCGCCCCGGTCCACCGCGTCGGTGACGCGGCTGGTCACGTTCGCGACGGCCTCGGTGCTGATCAGCGGGCCGACGGTGACGCCGTCCTCGGTGCCGTCGCCCATCTTGATCCCGGCCACCGCCGCGGCGAGCTTCTCGGCGAACTCGTCGTAGACGCCTTCCTGGACCAGGATGCGGTTGGCGCAGACGCAGGTCTGGCCGGCGTTGCGGAACTTGCAGATCATGGCGCCGGCGACCGCCGCGTCCAGGTCGGCGTCGTCGAACACGATGAAGGGCGCGTTGCCGCCGAGTTCCATCGACATCCGCTTCATCGTGCCCGCGCATTGAGACATGAGCAGCTTGCCCACGGCGGTGGAGCCGGTGAAGGTGAGCTTGCGGACCGTGGGGTTGGACGTCAGTTCCTTGCCGATCTCCTCGGTCTGGCCGCAGAGGATGTTGATCACCCCGGCCGGGATGCCCGCCCGCTCCGCCAGCTCCGCCAGTGCATTGGCTGAGAGGGGCGTCTCGTTGGCCGGCTTGCAGACGACCGTGCAGCCGGCGGCGAGCGCCGGCGCGATCTTGCGCGCGAGCATGGCGTTGGGGAAGTTCCAGGGCGTGATGCAGGCCACCACGCCGACTGGCTGCTTGATGGTGACGACGCGCTTGTCGTTGGCGGGCTGGGGGATCGTGTCGCCGTAGACCCGCTTGGCCTCTTCGGCGAACCACTCAACGTAGCTGGCGCCGTAGGCGATCTCCCCGCGGGCCTCGAAGAGGGGCTTGCCCTGTTCGGCCGTCATGATCTGGGCCAGGTCTTCCTGGCTCTCCATCATCAGGTCGAACCAGCGCCGCAGCATTGCGGCGCGCTCCTTGGCCGTGGTGTGCCGCCACTGCTCGAAGGCCCTTCCGGCTGCCTCGATGGCGCGGCTCGTTTCGGCGCCGCCGCAGCAGGCGACGTCGACCAGGGTCTCGCCGGTGGCGGGGTTCTCGACGGCGAAGGTCTCGCCGGAGTCCGCGTCGACCCACTGGCCGTCGATGTAGGCCTGGTCGCGGAGCAGGCCGGGGTCGGCCAGGTCGATGCGGTCGGCCGGGGCTCGGGTGGCTACGGAGGTGGCAATGGTCATGGACGTCACTCCCTGCTGGTCGGTGGCGTAGCCGGCTCAATTGGCTTTGTCGATCAGCCCTAAGATGTATCAGCCCCCCGGCGGGGTCGCAAGGAGACCGATGGTTCGCTCGTCAGACATGCCCGAGGGACGGCATCGAGCCGTACATCTAGCTAGAGTCACCGCGTGAGGGAGTCACCCTGAGTCAGCTCCTGCAGGTTCTCGTCAATGGTCTGGCCGTCGGCTGTATCTACGGCCTGATCGCTCTCGGCTTCGTCCTCGTCTACAAGGCGACCGAGATGGTGAACTTCGCCCAGGGCGATCTGATGATGCTGGGCGCCTTCATGGCGGTGACCCTGATCGGCGACTTCGGTCTGCCCTGGGTGCTGGGGCTGTTCATGTCGGTCCTGGCGCTGGCCGTCTTCGGCTATCTGCTCGACGCCTTCGTGCTGCGCCGCGTTCTGGGCGAACCCCAGTTCGCCATCGTCATGCTGACGATCGGGCTGGGCTTCATCTTCCGTGCCGTGGCGGGACTGGTGTGGGGCTACGACCCGCGGAGCTTTCCCACTCCGTACACCGGCAAGTCGCTGCGTGTCGGCGAAGTCGTCGTCAGCTACGAGAACTTCGCGATCCTGCTGGGCACCCTGATCCTCTGCGTCGCGCTGTTCCTCTTTTTCCGTCACACGCGGCTCGGCATCGCCATGCAGGCCACGTCGCAGAACCAGCTCGCGGCCTACTACGTCGGCATCCCGGTCAAGCGCGTCTTCTCCCTGGTGTGGGCGATCTCCGCCGGAGTCGCCGCCGTCGCCGGGATCCTCCTGGCGCCCGTCTCGCTCGTCCAGCCCGGGATGGGATTCATCGGGATCAAGGCCTTCGCGGCCGCGGTGATCGGCGGCTTCGGCTCGATCCCCGGCGCGCTGCTCGGCGGCTGGATCATCGGCATCGCCGAGCAGTTCGCGGGGGTCTACCTGCCCGCCGGTTTCCAGGAGATGTCCGCCTACGGCATTCTCATTCTGGCCTTGATCCTGCGGCCCCAGGGCCTGTTCGCACAGATTCAGCGAAAGAAGGTCTGACGGCCGGCGAGCATCGAATGCGGTTCCTCTTCAAAACCCACTACAACCAGGACATCGACCACCTCAAGCACGGTGGCGACCGGTTCTGGTACGGCCTGCTCCTGGTGTTGGCCGCCGCGGCGCCGGCGGCGCTCGGCACCTTCTATCTGGGCGAGCTCAACCTGGTGATGATCTACGCCATCGCCGGCGTTGGCCTGATGCTGCTCGTGGGCTACACAGGCCAGGTGAGCCTGGGCCACGCGGCGTTTCTGGCGATCGGCGCCTATACCCACTCGCTCCTTCTGGGCGCGGGTCTGCCGTTCCTGCTCTCGATCGTCGCGGCGGTCCTGGTCTCGGCGCTCGTCGGCGCCGGCGGGGGGTGGATCGCGCTCCGGATGACGGGTATCTATCTCGCCATCGCCACCCTGGCCTTCGCCATGCTCACCGAGCAGACGATCTCGCGCGCGGAGTGGCTCACCGGGGGCTTTCGCGGCCTCGCCGTTCCGCAGGCGAGCCTCTTCGGGATGCCGCTCACGCAGGGCTGGCAGCACTACTACGTGACGCTCACGCTGCTCGTCGTGACGCTCCTCGCGGCGCTCAACATCCTGCGGTCCTCGACGGGAAGGGCCATGGTCGCCATCCGTGACTCGGAGATCTCGGCGGAGAGCGTCGGCATCAACCTGGCTGTCTACAAGACCTTCGCTTTCGCTCTCAGCGCCGGCATCACCGGCCTTGCCGGCGCTCTCTTCGCGCATCGCCTCGGCTATCTCTCGCCCGACGCCTTCACGTTCCTCATCTCGCTGCAGCTCCTCCTGATGGTGGTGGTCGGCGGGGTCGGCTCGATGCGGGGCGTCATCTATGGCGCTCTCTTCATCGGCTTCCTGCCCCAGCTCCTCGCCATCGCCCGCGACACGCTGCCGCCGCAGATCGCGCAGGCTCCCGGCCTCGAGCCGGGCATCTTCGGCCTCATCCTCGTGCTGGTGATCCTCTTCGAGCCCCAGGGCATCTTCGGCCGCTGGCTCAAGATCAAGAGCTACTTCCAGTTGTTCCCGCTCTATCGCCGGGCGACCCACCGGCGCCAGAAGACCTACCTGCGCACGGAGCGACTGAGGTGAGCTACCTCGCCGCCCTAGACCTGTCGATCAGCTTCGGGGGCATCCGTGCCGTCGACGACGTGAGCTTCGAGGTCGAGGAGGGCGAGGTGTTCGCCATCATCGGACCGAACGGAGCCGGCAAGACGACGCTCTTCAACCTGGTGAGCGGCATCTACTCCCCCGACGGCGGGAGCGTTCGGTTCGCGGGCCGCGACATCACCTCGCTGCCAGCGCATCGCATCGCGCCGCTCGGCCTCGCGCGCACCTTCCAGAACATCGAGCTCTTCGAGCACGCCACCGTTCTGCAGAACCTTCTCATCGGCCGTCATGTCCACCGGCGCTCGACGGCGCTGTCCCATCTCCTGTTCCTCCCCGCGGTGAGGCGGGAGGAGCTCGAGCACCGGCGCCGCGTGGAAGACGTCATCGACCTCCTCGAGCTCGCCCACTACCGCGAGCAGAGGATCGCGAACCTGCCCTACGGGGTGCGCAAGGTCGTGGAGGTGGGCCGCGCGCTCTGCCTGGAGCCGAAGCTGCTGCTGCTCGACGAGCCGACCTCCGGGCTGAACCCCGAGGAGAGCGAGGACATGGGATTCTGGATCGAGGACATCAACCGCGACCTCGGCGTCACGGTCGTCATGGTGGCGCACGACATGGGTCTCGTGAGCCGGGTGGCGGGGCGGGTGCTCGCCCTCAACGAAGGTCGCGTGATCGCGGAGGGCAGCCCCGCGGAGGTGCAGAAGAACCCCGCCGTCGTCGACGCCTACCTGGGAGCGGACTGAGACCGGCATGGTGGAACCGCAGACTCAAAAGGAGCCCGCCGCGGAGGTGCTGCTCGAACTGAAGAACGTCGAGACCTACTACGGTCCGATCATGGCGATCCGCGGCGTCAGCCTCGCGGTGCCCGAAGGCCGGATCGTCGCCGTTCTGGGCGCCAACGGTGCCGGCAAGACGACCATCCTCCGCACGATCTCGGGCGTGATGGATCCCCAGACGGGCGAGATCCTCTTCGCTGGCGAGGACATAGCGCGTCGCGATCCCGACGCCGTCATGCGCCTCGGCCTGAGCCACGTGCCGGAGGGCCGGGAGGTCTTTCCCTTCCTCTCGGTGAGCGAGAACCTGCGGATGGGCGCCTACAGCCGCCGCGACCGCACCCGCATCGCCGACGATCTCGAGCGCGTCTACGACTATTTCCCGGCGCTCGCCGATCGGACCTCGCAACAGGCGAGCCAGCTCTCCGGCGGCGAACAGCAGATGCTCGCCATCGGCCGTGCCCTGATGGCGCATCCGAGGATGCTGCTGCTCGACGAGCCGTCGCTTGGGCTGTCTCCGATCCTGGTCCACCAGATCTTCGAGATCATCAACCGGATCAACGAGGAGCAGGGCATGACGATCCTCGTCGTCGAGCAGAACGCCCACGTCGCGCTGCGACACTCGCACTACGGCTACGTGCTCGAGAACGGAAGGGTGGTCATGGACGACACGTGCGAGAAGCTCGAGAGTTCGCCGGACATCCAGGAGTTCTACCTCGGCATGAAGGACCAGATGCCGAGGGGGGTCCGCCGGTGGAAGAAGCGCAAGACCTGGAGGTGAGCATGGGCGGCCTCGAATCGAACCCCGATCTCGTGCGTGAGACGCGCACGGCCGACGACGGCCGCGAGCTCGTGTTCTGGCGCGACACGAGCTTCGCCGGCACCGTACCGACGATGTTCTGGAGCCGCGTCGAGAAGTACGGCGACCGCATCGCCATGCGGGAGAAGGACTTCGGAATCTGGCAGGACGTCTCCTGGCGCACCTTCGGCGAGAAGGCGCGCCATACGGGGCTGGCGCTGCGGTCGCTCGGCTTCGGCAAGGGCGACGTCGCCTGCATCCTCTCGAACACGATCACGGAGTGGATGTTCGCCGACATGGGGGTGCTCGGCGCCGGCGGTGTGTGCGCGGGGATCTACCCGACGGATGCGGCCGAGCAGGTGGACTACCTGGTCAACGACTCGGGCTGCAAGGTGATGTTCGTCGAAGACGAGGAGCAGCTCGACAAGGTGCTCGGGGTGCGCGAAAAGTGCCCGACGCTCGAGCAGATCGTCATCTTCGACATGGAGGGCTTGCGGGACTTCGAGGATCCGCGGGCCATGAGCTACGACGACCTGCTCGCGCTCGGACGCGAACAGGACGAGCTCCACCCCGAGGCCTGGGCCGAATGCCTTGAGCTGGCGAAGCCCGAGGACCTCGCGATCCTCGTCTACACCTCCGGCACCACCGGGCCTCCGAAGGGGGCGATGATCAGCCACCACAACCTCGTGTTCCAGTGCGTCAACGCCCCGCACGTCCTCTCGCAGAACGAGGACGACGAGCGCATGGCCTTCCTGCCGCTGTGCCACATCGCCGAGCGGATCTTCGTCTACGGCTCCCTCTACACCGGCACGAAGCTGAACTTCGTCGAGAATCCGGAAACGGTGCCCGAGAACGCTCAGGAGATCCAGCCGACGCTGTTCTTCTCGGTGCCGCGCGTGTGGGAGAAGTTCTACTCGGCCATCAGCATCGCCCTCTCCGACGCCACCTCCCTGCAGAAGTGGGCGTACGAAAGGGCGATAGGGATCGGATTCAAGCGAGCGGACAAACACCTCGCGGGCGAGAAGCCGGGGGCGGTCCTGGAACTCGCCTACCGCGTCGGCGATGCGCTCGTGCTGCGCAACATTCGCAAGTTCCTGGGCCTCGACCGCTGCCGCTGGATCGGCACCGGGGCCGCGCCGATCTCACCGGATCTGATCCGCTGGTATCTCGCACTCGGCATCGACATGGTGGAGGGCTACGGCCAGACCGAGAACACAGGCATCGCCTCCATCCTGCAGCCGGGCGAGATCAGGCCCGGCACCGTCGGCCGCTCCGTTCCCTACGGCGAAATCAGGATCTCCGGGGAGGGCGAGATCCTGATCCGCGGAGAGTTCGTCTTCATGGGTTACCTCAACCAGCCGGAGAAGACGGCCGAGACGATTCGTGACGGGTGGCTCCACACCGGCGACGTCGGCGAGATCGACGACGACGGCTTCCTCAAGATCACCGACCGCATGAAGGACATCATCATCACGGCCGGCGGCAAGAACATCACGCCGAGCGAGATCGAGAACCAGCTCAAGTTCTCGCCCTACATTGCCGACGCGGTGGTGATCGGCGACAAGCGCAAGTTCCTGACGTGTCTCGTGATGATCGACCACGACAACGTCGTCAAATACGCTCAGGATCATCACGTGCCCTTCACCAACTACCAGAGCCTGTGTGCGGCGGAGGAGATCGTCGAGCTGATCCAGGCTGAGGTGGAGGCCGTCAACGCGAAGTTCGCGCGTGTTGAACAGGTGAAGAAGTTCCGCCTCATCGACCAGGAGCTGACCCCCGAGGACGACGAGCTCACGCCGACGATGAAGCTCAAGCGCAAGTTCGTGAATGAGAAGTACCGACCCCTGATCGATTCGATGTACGGAGGACAGCAGGCATGACCCATAGACACCGTTACCTCACCGTCGCTTGCATGTTGCTTGGCGCCGTCCTGGCAGGATGCGGAAGCTCCGATCCCGAGACCTCGGAAACGGCCGGGGAGATCGTGCTCGGCACCTACACCGACCTGTCCGGTCCGGCCGCGGCCATCGGTGTCGGCAGCATCAACGCGGCGCGAATGATCTTCGATGCCGTGAACGAGGAAGGCGGCATCCACGGCCGCCAGATCCGCTTCGTCGTCGAGGACAATCAATATCAGGTGCCTCGCGCGGTCCAGGCTGCCAACAAGCTGATCCACCGCGACAGGATCTTCGCCATGGTGGGCGCCCTCGGGACGCCGATGAACAACGCCGTCATGACCAGCCAGTTCGAGGCGGGCGTTCCGAACATCTTCCCGCTCTCGGGCGCGCGTTCGATGGCGGAACCGCTGCATCGGCTGAAGTTCGCCGGCATCTCCACGTACTACGACCAGATGCGCGCCGCCATCAGGTACTTCGTCGAGGAGAGGGGCAAGGAGCGCATCTGCACGATGACCCAGGACACCGACTACGGAACGGAGATGACCGACGCCGCGAACGATCAGCTCGGCGAAATGGGCCGGGAGGTCATCGACTCGACCGCCCACAGGCCTCTCGACACCGACTTCAGCGCGGCGATCCTCAAGCTCCGGCAGGCCGACTGCGATCTGATCGTGCTCGGAACGATCATCGGCGACACGATCCTGGCGATCTCGGCGGCACGGGGGATCGACTGGGACGTCGAGTTCGTCGGCCCGATCGCGGCGTTCGAGTCCGAGGTCGCCGAGGCGGAGGGCGGCGTGACCAACGGTTTCTACGCGATGACGTCGTTCGAGTTTCCCTACGCCGATCATCCCAGCCAGGAGGTCCGCGACTTCCTCGCCGACTACGAGGAACGCTACGGCCAGGAGCCCAACACCGGCTCGCTCCTGGGCTGGTTGGTCGCCGACTTCACGGTCAGGGCTCTGCGCGACGCCGGGCCGGACCTCACGGTCGATTCGCTGGTCGCCGCGATCGAGTCGATCGACGACTACCAGGACATCTTCGGCGGCCCGGTCCTGAGCTTCGGGCCGGAGAAGCGTGTCGGCTCGGACGAGTCGTTCCTCGCCGAGGTACAGGACGGACGCTGGGTGCGCGTCACGGAGAACCTGTCCTACTGACGTGGGCCCTTACTGATCTCAGGGACGCTCCGGTTCGACGGGCTCGAAGTTCCGATAGTCGTTGGGATCGCCGCTGCCCTTGTATCGCGCCTGCAGCGGGTAGGGATAATGGGGCCGCGTGAATCTGAAGCTCTCAGGGACCGCGGTGTTCGCTTCGACATAAGCTCTCGCAGTCCGTCTGCCGGAGGGGTCTTCTTCTGGACGGTAGCCGACGATCATGTCGGGTGCCTTCCCCTCTTCGACCCAGGCTTCGAGAGCGCTGAGATAATCGCCGCTGGTCGCGCCAACGCCACCATAGCAATGGGTACGGCCCGGAATCATGAACAGGCGAACCGCCTCCTGGGCGCTGGCTCGTCCCCCCATGATGCGTTCCGCCATCTCGTAGTAGTCGATGCTGACTTGCGGCGAGGGCAAACCAGAGTCTTCCCAACCCTGGATGATCAGCAGCTTGCCACCCGCCGTCCTGAAATTGCGTAGATCGGGATTGCTGAAACCATTCACCAGCGCATCTGAAATCCCCATGCGCTTGTAATCGTGGTCCCAATCGAAGTCGGACGCCTTCCAGCTCGGTCCCGGATCCGGGTGGAACGCCTTGAACCGCCCCCACGAGGTCCTTGACTCGAGATCCATGGAGAAGTAGTTGCCCTTCTCCGAACCGGGCAAGGCAGGATAGAACGGGAAGTATTTGCTGAGCTTCTCTCCGGTCGATGTCACCGGCCCGGTGTACTTTTTTCTGGCCGCCTCCACCTGGACCGGCGATAGACAGCCCGATGTCTGCCCCGACGCGCAGGCGAGGTCGGCCGGATCGAACTGGCAAGTGCGCGGATCGCCACCGATGATCCCGTCCTCGAGGCCATCGTCCGCATCGCAGGCGGCAATGGCCCCCGCGTGCAGCACGTCCAGATCGGCGGGTGTGAACAGCGGCTGGCCGTCCGCGTCGTACGATGCCAGGGCGTTCCACAGGATCATCACGCCCACGGCCGTTACGTTCGCGGGCTCCTGGGCGAGAATGCCGTCGAAGTTCCAGGGAAAGCGACTCGCCTGGACCATTCCCTGCTTCCCGCCGGCGGAACAGCCCACATGATAGGAGAACGCCGGCGCCCGGCCGTAGTAGTGCTCGGTGATGGCCTTGCCCGCCAGAGCGGCGACATGGTGACCGCGGATGCCGTAATCGAGCTCCGCCTGGAGATTGTTGTAGGCCCACGAGGACCTTCTTGTCATGCCGAAATGCCCCGTATCGTGTGTGAGACAGGCATAGCCTCTCCGCAAGGCCTCATCGCACCAGCCGGCCTCCTGTTCCGTCGAGCCGCCCTGGCCACCAGGGCTCGCCTGCAGATACTTGCCGTTCCACGAGGTGCTGTCGGGCAGGTCCAGCACGATCCGGACATTGGGCGTGACATACCCATCCATCCGGCAATGGGCGGGAACCTCGCCGGTGGCCTCCACCATTCGGGTCGCCGTCGCCTGCGTCGGCGCATCAGGAATGCTTGTGAAGTCCATCGCCGGCAAGGCCTCGCACTCCTCAGCGGCGCGCAAGCTGCCGGCCTCGACCCCCATCGCGCCGATCGCCACCGCCAGAACTAACGGGAATCGCTCGAAAGTGCGCATCATCGTCTCTCCTTTGTTGCCTGCAGCGAGGCCTGGGTTCGACAGTTTCCCGGTACTGCTCCAGGTTTCGTCAGGAACTGGGGTCGAGGGCGAGCGCGACCACGCCCGGAATGCTGTCCTCGGCAGCCTCCCTTCCGCCGCCGACGCTCACCGCGAGATACTGACGCCCGCCAACTTCGTAGGTGATGAGGTTGGAGTTGGGCCGGTCGGGGAGCTCGATGCCGCCCAGGTAGGCCCCGGTCTTCTTGTCGTAAACGCTGATCTCGGCCGGTCGATCAGTGGCGGGGGGATCGGCGCCGGTGGTGTCCTCGGCATGATGCGTGACGAACAACAGAGTCCTGGTCACCAGCGGCGCTGCAAACCGGTTCGGGGAGCCCAGCCGATCCAGGCCCAGGTGCTTGATCTCCGGGTGGTTGCGCGGCCCCTCACCGTGGGCCGCGACCCAGACGTGCTCGCCGGTAGCGAGATCGATCGCGGTGACGCGCCCGTATGGCGGCTTGACCAGCGGCAGACCTCGAGGACCCTCGACGTGCTCGTACCAGCCGTCGGGTACGTAGCGCAGATCCGATCGATTGGGGTCGGGCGGGGTGAGCGAAACGGATCTCGGGGTGGCGTAGGAGGGCACGTAGATCATGCCGCTTTCGGGGTCCACCGCGGTGCCGGTCCAGTTGGTGCCTCCACCCGGACCGGGCTGCTGGATCACCGGCTTGCCCTCGCCCGCGACCCGAGGCGGCGTGTAGAGGGGCGCCAGCTCGTACGCACTCGCGATCTCGAGGGCTTCTTCCCGAAGCTCGGGGGTGAAGTCGGTCAGGTCGTCTACGGTGATGCCCTGGCGATCGTAGGCGGAGGGCCTGGTGGGGAAAGGCTGGGTCGGTGAGGCGCGCTCTCCAGGCACCTCGCTCGGAGGGACGGGACGCTCTTCGATCGGCCAGAGCGCCTCTCCCGTCACCGCGTCGAAGACGAAGAGGAAGGCCTGCTTGCTGGCTTGCGCCACCACCTTCCGGAGCTTGCCGTCCACCATCAGATCGATCCTGTTCGGCGGCGGTGGCAGGTCGTAGTCCCAGAGGCCGTGGTGCACGATCTGGAAGTGCCAGCGCTTTTCGCCGGTCTCGCAGTCGACCGCCACCAGGCTCTCGGCGTAGAGGTTGTCGCCAAGGCGGTGACCACCGTAGAGGTCACTCGTCGGTGTGCCGATCGGCAGATAGGCGAGGCCGAGCTCCTCGTCGACGGTGATCATCGACCACACATTGGTATTGCCGCTGTAGCGCCACGACTCGTTCTCCCAGGTCTCCGTGCCCTCCTCTCCCTGCTGGGGGATGGTGTGAAAGACCCACGCCAGGGCGCCGCTCTCGGCGTCATAGGCGCGCACGAAGCCCGGCGGCGCCTCTTGATGGGTGGCGATATCGGCCACGATCGAGCCCACGATCACGGTGTCGCGACAGATCGCCGGCGGCGAGCTGTGTGTGGTTCGCGACTCGAGGACCTTGCGCCCCAGATCCCTGGTCATCGCCACCGCGCCGTAGTTGCCGAAAGCGGCATCGGGTCTTCCGGTCGACGCGTCGAGCGAAAGCAGCCGCCGGTCGTGGGTAGCCATCATCACTCGTCGCTTCTTTCCCTTGTGCCAGATCGCCACTCCGCGATGGTGAAACCCCATGTTCGCCGGTCGCCCCGCCTCCCAACTTTGGGGGTCGTAGTTCCACAGCGGCTTGCCCGAGGCGGCGTCGATCGCCGCCACCTGACCGAGGGCGGTGCTCACGTACATTCGACCGTCGATGACAACGGGAATGGCCTTGAAAGATCTCAGTCTGATCGAGTCGGGCAGATTCGGAATCTGCGTGTCGACCGATTCCCAGGTCCAGACCACCCGTACACGATCGAAGTTGTCGGCGTCTATCTGGGCCAGTGGCGAGTACTTCGAATTGCCGGCGTCGTTGCCGTAGTTGGGCCAGTCGGTGTCCGCGGCGGTCGCGACAGCGGCAAGGAGCAGCGGCGCCGCGCAACAGGAGAGGAGCAGGGTCCTGACCACGTTCACAGCATAGCTGGTGTAGCGTCGACGACCCCACGCTCCAAGGAGAAGGCAGGGTGATGATGGCACTTCGATTCCGGGACTGTGTACTCGCCGTGGGACTGATCACCGCGTTCGGTTGTCAATCTTCTGAACCGCTGCCGGAGGCCTCGATTCCCCCACCGCCGAACATCGTCGTCATCGTCGCCGACGACCTCGGCTACGGCGACGTCGGCGTGTACGGCTCGCGGATCCCCACGCCTCACATCGACCAGTTGGCGCGCGACGGCGTGCGCCTGACCGACGGTCATGTGTCCGCGGCCGTTTGCAGTCCGATGCGCGCGGGTTTCCACACCGGGCAGTATCAGAATCGTTTCGGCTGGGAGTACAACCCGACCGACCACGACCTCGGACTTCCGTTGGATCAGAAAACGGTCGCCAACCACTTTCAGGACGCCGGCTACGTCACCGGCCTGATCGGTAAGTGGCACCTAGGGGTGCCCGAGCCCTATCATCCACTCCACCGCGGTTTCGACGAGTTCTACGGCATCCTGGGAGGCGTCACCAGCTATATCGACTCCCGACTTCCAGGCACCCACGAGTGGCCCGCCGAGAGAGCCCCCACCACCCGCACCCGCGAGTCGCAGGTCATCCGCGATGGCTTCGAGGTGGTCGAGGTCGAGGAATATCTGACGGACGTCTTTGCCGAGAGGGCGGTCGACTTCATCGATCGCCACGCCGACGAGCGCTTCCTCTTGATGCTGACCCCCAACACTCCGCACACCCCGCTGCAGGCGACGGACGAGTACATGGAGCGCGTGCAGCACATCGAAGGCGATGGAGCGCGCGTCTACGCCGCGATGGTGGTCTCGCTCGACGACTACGTCGGCGACGTCGTCGCGGCCCTCCGCGAGCACGACCTCGAGCGCGACACCCTGGTCGTCTTTCTCTCCGACAATGGGTGCATCGACTACATGGCCGAGCCGATCTGCACCAATGCACCGCTAGCGGGCTACAAGCGCTACCACCTCGAAGGCGGCCATCGAGTCCCCTTCATCCTCAAGTGGCCTGCGGGTCTCCCTCAGGGCGAGGTCTACCGCGAGCCTGTTAGCGCTCTCGATCTCTACGCCACCTTCACCGCCGCCAGTGGCTTCGAAGCGGATAGCCCGGACAGCGTCGATCTGCTTCCTCAGCTACGCGGCGAGACCAGCGAGCCACCGCACGAGTTCCTCTATTGGCGGGCGGCGCCGAATCTCGCCATCCGCTGGGGCAAGTGGAAGATGTGGAAAGTGAACAACACGGACATTGAGATCCCTGCCGGGCCACCGGGCCAGGTCCTGCCGTCGATGGAATACCCACCCGACCACTCACCCATGGGTCAGACCACCGTTCTCTACGATCTGGAGGCCGACATCGGGGAGACCAACAACATCGCAGATCAGCACCCCGAGATCGTCGAGCGCCTGGAGAGCGAGCTCGCCGCCTGGGAGGCCGAGCTCGCCGAACCACTCTGGATCAACCATCGCGGAACTCTTCACTCGCTTCACGGTCAGACGGTTCAGCTCTTCTTCTGAGGCTCCGTGGCCTAGTTTCCGGAGTTCCCCAACGCGTCCGCCTCGAGCACGCGAGCGCCGCGCAGGATGTTCCCCATGGAGTAGTTCCCCTCGTGGCAGGCGTACTCGAAGACTCTGCCGGTCGTCGAACGCAACACATACTCGCCGGTCCAGGGCGCCGTCCACGATGAGGGATCGTCCACCGTGAAGCGGTAGAGCACGTCGCCGTCCTCGAGCTTGGTAAAGCGCTCGACTACGTGCATCTCGGTGGAGCCACCAAGGAGAAACGCGTCGGGATGGAAGTTCGTCGTGTCGACGACCAACGTGTCGCCCTCCCACCACCCGATCGAATCGCCGGCCCACTTCTTGATCTCCGACGGCAGATGCGCCACGGCGCGTCCCTCGGACTTCATCCGCACCACACGCGCGTCGTGGACCATCTCGATCAGGATCATGACGTGGTCCTCGGTCTGGACGATGGTCTTGTAGTTGTTGTAGCCGCTGGGGAGCGTCGGCGCGGCGCCGGTGAACCCCACGATGCAACGCTCCTGGGCCAGCAGCGACTCCGGGCCGTCGAACGGTCCGGGCTCGTCGCTGTCGAGCCAGAATGCGGTGCCGTCGTTGTCGCCGCGCACGATCTTGGCATTGGTCGCGGCCGCACGCCTGGCCGCGCTCTCGGTCATCGGTGGAAGACGACCATTCGGTGGATCGATCAGAATCGAGGTACGAAACCTGCCGTCCACCGCGAAGGCCTCGGTGCCACGGTCGAGCCAGAAGGAGTTGTAGCCGCCGACGTTGCCAGCACCGCCGTCCGATCCGTCGCCACCCTCGGGTGGCGCCTCGCGATCCGGGTCGCTCGCCTCCGATTCCTCCTCGATTCGCGCAGCCATGTTGCCCTCGATCCGCGCCACCTCCTCCTTGCTGAGATAGAGGTTGTCGCCGTAGCGTTCCGGGCGCTGGAGCGGGGTCACCGTCGCGGCGTTGTAACTCCCCGTGAGATCGGGACGGCCACTGGCCGTGCGCGGCACCCCGTCGCCGGCTGCGGCGATTCCAGGATTCAGGCCGAGCACGAGCGCGACGGTCGACAGGGATCGGACGACTCCGTTCATACGCCCTTCCTCTCTTGCATCCTGATCAATCGTGACATCAACCCGCAAGCCTAACACCGGGCCCGACGTCTCGAGTATAGTCGTACGGTTCCAGAAAACCCTGTGTTTCACTGGCCAGTTCGGCACGGGAGAGATCGCCATGAAAGAAAACGTGACCCGCTCGGGTATCAACCTGTCACCCGTTTACGGGCCCTCCGATGCCAATGGCGACTACAGCAGGCGCTTCGGCAATCCGGGGGAGTACCCGTTTACCCGCGGCACCCGTGCCTATTCCGGGCGGGGCTGGATTCAGCGCGAGTTGTCCGGTGAAGGCGATCCCAAACGCTCGAATGAGCAGTTCAAGTACCTGATGACTCTCGGCCAGACCGGTCTCGATGTGATCGGTGACAGTCCAACGATGTCGTTGATGGATCCCGATCACCCACTCGCGCGATACACCGTTGGCACGCAGGGCGTCTCACTCTGTCGTCATGATGATTACCGCCAACTGCTCGACGGCATCCCGCTCGACCAGATGTCGATTTCGAGTTCCGGTCCGTCGATGTTCACGGTGGCAAGCCTCTATCTGCTCGCGAAGGAACGCGGTGTCTCGCCAGGCGTGCTCCGCGGTTCCGTGATCGAGTGGCCGTTCTACTCCGAACACTGCTCCTATGCGTACAAGATGCCCTTCGATCTTCACCTGCGGATGTCCTGCGACGTCATCGAGTTCTGCAGCAGGGAGATGCCGAAATTCCACGGTTTTCTCGAAGACACCTATTTCTTCAGTGAAGCGGGCCTGAACGCGGTCGAGGAGGCGGCCCTCGGCTTCGTCGAGATACGGCACATCGTGCGCGCGCTTCTCGCACGCGGTCTCGACATCGACAGCTTCGCCCCGCGCATCGCCATCCTCACCAATTGCTCGATGGACTTCTACGAGGAGATCGCGAAGATTCGCGCCATGCGTCGCATCTTCGCGCGCATGATGAAGGAGGAGTTCGGCGCGAAGGACCCGCGCTCACAGGCGGTCAACATCGCGGTGCACACCTCGGGACTCTCGCTGACGACCGAGCAGCCAGCCAACAACATCGTGCGCGGCGCGGTCCAGACGGTCGCTCTCGGACTGGCCGGGGTCACCGCGCTCGAGATCTCGACCTTTGACGAGGGCTACCGAACCCCCAGCAAGGAGGCGCATCTGGTCGGGCTGCGCACCCAGCAGGTGATCGATCTCGAGACCAACATCAACAGCGTGCAGGATCCGTTCGGTGGATCGTGGTTCATGGAGTCGCTCACCGATGAGGTCGAGGCCAGGATTCTGGACATGGTCAACGAGATCGAGTCGCTCGGCGATCCGGCCGAGCTGGTCAGCAGTGGTTACTTCAAACAGTTCTTCCACGGCACGATGGGCCGCTACCACCGGCAGGTGCACGACAGGGAAGTGCTGAAAGTCGGAATGAACGTGCACCAGATGCCCGCCGAGCAGGACACGCTGCTGCGGGATATCAGCGAGGAGAAGATCGAACCCCTCTTCGATCGAGTTGAGGAGGTATCGGCTTACCGCGACAAGCGCGATCAGAAACCGTTGCTGGACTCGCTTCAGCGCTTGCACGACGTCGTACAGACCGACGAGAACATGCTGGAGGCGGTGCTCGAGTGCACGCTGGCCGGGGCGACCATGGGTGAGATCGCCGGCATTCTCCGTCAAGCCTGGGGCACGCCCTATGACCCCTACGGCTATCTCGAGTCGCCCATCGGAAGTGCGCAGTGAGTCCGATTCGTGTGCTGGTCGGCGTGCTGGGTATGGACCAGCACGAACTGGGCGCAGTTGGCATCGCCAGGATGCTTCGCGACCAGGGTATGGAGGTCATCTATACCGGTTGCTTCAACACCCCGGAGACCATCGTGCAGGCTGCCATGCAAGAAGACGCGGATGTCATCGGCATCAGCTCTCATTCCTGGGAGTATCTGTACTACACACCCGAACTACTCGAGCTGCTGAAACAGAACGACCTCGACGTGCCCGTGGTTCTCGGTGGTTCGGTCATTACCGAGGAGGACGCCGGGAAGATGCTCGACAAGGGTGTCGCGGCAGTGTTCGGCTCTGGTAGCGCGATGACCGACATGATCGATACCGTCAGAAACTTGGCGGCCGGCGCCGCGACGTCCTGAGCCCACAGTCGTTTATCTTGATGCCGCCAGCGCCGCCTCTTCTGCCCGCGCCCCGGCGAGGATCCCCTCCAGGCCGTAGTTACCCTCGTGACAGGCGAACTCGAAGAGATCGTCGGGCGACTTCCTGAGCGGGATCATCACGGTCCACGGCTCCGTCCAGGTCTGCGGATCGTCGAGCGTGACCACGTACTCCAGGGTCTCGGGCCCCACCCGAGTCAGCCGTTCCACGAGCTGTAAGTTGCCGGTCGCTCCCCGATAGCCACCGGTGTCCGAGAAGTTGCGGGTCTCGATGACTAGAGTCTCGCCTTCCCAGTGGCCCCTCGAGTCGCCGTGCCAGAGCCGGACGTCCTCCGGCAGGTGGGGCCTGCCGTCGATCGGGACGACGCGCGCGTCGTGAATCATCTCCATGAGCAAGACGACATGGTCCTCGCCCTGGAAGATTTGGGTGTAGCTGTTGTAGGCGGCGCGGAGGCGAGGTACGCCGAAGGAGATGCAGCGCTCGGTGAGGCTGCGATCCTCCGGACCCGCTGCCCGTGCGTTTCTGGCCGCACGAAGCGCGGCGGCACGCTTCTCGCCTTCGTCCGTCAGGGGGGGCAGACGGCCGTTCGGAGGGTCGACGATCAGCGAGGTGCGATTGTCCCAGTCGCGCTCGGCGACCCAGAACTGGTTGTAGTTGCCGGTGGCGGCGTCCGTCGACGTGAACGACTCTGCCTCGTTCAGAGCGAGGTTGAAGACGCTGTCGCCAAACGCGGCATCACCACTATCGAGACCGAAGAGCGACTCGGCCCGCTCCCGGATCGCGGCCAGCTCGGCGTCGGTAAGGGTCTCCCGACCGGCCAGGGCCTCGGGCCGCTCGAGCGGAGTCGCGATGTTGTTGGCCCAGACCCCCTGGAGATCAGGCTGACCGAAGGCGTTGCGCGGCGCTTTCCAGCCGCTCTCGGCGGCCGCCCCGGCCGCGAGAGCCAGAACAAGTAGCTGCAGGAAAACGCCTCGCATGGGTCCTCCCTTCGCCGCTGCGGCAGAGGTTCACGATCGTGCTCTATACGAGAGTGCCTAGCCTACACCCCTCGGGGGTCAGCCTACGGCCGACGATACAAGCTCGCCGGCGCCAGCACCTTCCGATCCTGTCCTGTCGTCGGGCTTGGACCGAAGTCGATCTCGATGATCATGTAACAAGCCAGCTCAAGCCCCAGGTCGATCTCATCAGGCGGTCGACCCGGCCGGTACAGGTGCAGCGTCATCGCGGCACATGTTTCCACCTTGACTCCCTGTGCATCCGGCACCATCTCGACGTGGAACATATCCCCGAAATGATGCTCGAGGTAGTACTCGAGAGGAATGAATCCACCGGGTACTTCCACAAAGGCGAGACTGTACCCGGTATCCATCCCGATCAGATGGCACATCCCCATCGAGTCCGCGTTCCCCTGAAACAGTTGCCGCAGGACACCAAGGTAAAGCGGCAGCTTGTCAGGACTGTATTGACGCGCCCCCTGCTGCTCGAACCAGAGAACCGGCTGGGCGATTCGTTCGGGGATGAGTGCATTCCTCAACACATCTTCGGCCATGCCATGTGGCAGAAAGGCAAGTCCGCTCATCAGGCAGGCCATGATCTCCGCGAGTACCGCTCGGTCCGTTGCATCGGGTTGCAACTCCAGGGTCTGGCACAAGGCCCTTCGAACCAGTCCGTCGACGGCCACTCCCTGGCGTGATAGATCACGAAACACCTGATCCATATGGCCCTGAGCATCCAGGGCCAGGTAGTGAACGACGCCGGGGCCGCGCGCCATATGCTGTCTCTTGATGCCAAGCGCTCCGATACCTACACCACACCCTGTTTCGATAATGACGGCACCGGGCGGTGCCGTCAGAACCCTTTCAAAGACAGGACCTAGGTTCCGGCG
Organism: Acidobacteriota bacterium; assembly: GCA_026707545.1. NCBI lineage: Bacteria > Pseudomonadati > Acidobacteriota > Acidobacteriota bacterium. Next base: position 67,201 of record JAPOWR010000004.1, read on the forward strand.
GTAGAGGCTCACCGGGCGGATGACTCCGCACTGAGCACTGTATTCCCGATAGTCGGCCGCGAAACCCACATTATCGTTCCCATGGGCGTTCGTGCTTCGAGGCTTCTCGTCGAGGACTCTGAAGCGCACGCCTGCATCTGACTCTCGTGGCGGGTACCAGGTTGTTTGAACGAGATCGGCGTAGTTCTCTAGCGCCATGCCCTTCTCCTGGATTGAGTGAAGTGTAGAGTCATCGCTGGAGGTTGACATGAAGGGTCGCGCATTGGTCACAGCCTACATATGCGCCGCCTTCGCCATGGCGACGGCGAATCTCGCCCAGGCCCAGGGCCGGGACTTCACCCCGGTGACGGATGCGATGCTGCAGGATCCCGACCCGGCGGACTGGTTGAACTGGCGGCGCACACTGAATGGATGGGGGTACAGCCCGCTTGAACAGATCGACCTGAGCAATGTCGAACAGCTCCGGCTCGCCTGGTCCTGGGGCCTCGAACCCGGAGTGTCGCAGACGACGCCGATCGTGCACGACGGCGTCATGTATGTCGCGAACCCAGGCAATGTGGTCCAGGCGCTCGACGCGCGCACCGGCGACTTCATGTGGGAGTACCGCCGTGAGCTGGACGTGCGACGCCGAAGCGCGGCGCAGACGCGCAGCATGGCCCTCTACCAGGATCTGGTGATCCTGAACACGGTCGATGCGCACATCGTCGGGCTGGATGCCCGGACGGGCGAGGCGCGCTGGGATACGCCGGTCGGGGGCGATCAGGAAGGCTTTACCTTTTCGAACGGACCGATCGTCGCCGATGGGACGATCGTCGCCGGCCTGACAGGCTGCGGGCGCTACCGTGACGACACCTGCTACGTCGTCGGCGTCGACGGCCGCACCGGCCGGTTGCTCTGGCGAACCTCGACGATCGCCCGGCCCGGCGAGCGCGGCGGCGACACCTGGGGCGACTTGCCGCTCATGTTTCGCGCGGGGAGCGACGCCTGGATGACCGGGAGCTATGACCCGGTCACCGGGCTCGTCTACTGGGGTACGTCGCAGCCGAAGCCGCACAACCGCGACGCACGCGGCACCGACGGCGCCGCCCTCTACAGCAACTCGACGCTCGCGCTCGACCCTGCGACCGGTGAGATGAGGTGGTACTACCAGCACATCCCGGGCGATGCGCACGACATGGACGAGTCGTTCGAGCGCATCCTGATCGACTACGACGGCAAGCGTTCGCTGTTCACGATGGGCAAGCTCGGGATTTTGTGGGAGATCGACCGGGTCACGGGCGAGTTCGGGCGCGCGACCGACCTCGGCTATCAGAACATCCTGGATGTCGACTCGCGGACCGGTGAGGTGACTTACCGGGACGGGATGCTAGCTGACGTCGGCGAGGAGCTCTCCTTCTGCCCCAGTACTGCTGGCTTCAAAAGCCTGCGGGCGATGGCGTATCACCCCGGGACCGAGGCGTTCTACGTGCCGCTCAATCTCAGTTGTCAGACCGTCACATTCGGCCCGGTCGAGAAACGCGCCGGGGGCGGCGGCGGAGGCAGCAGGCCCGGACGGACGAATCACTTTCATCCGCAGGCGCCGAACGAACTGGGCGAGTTTCGAGCACTGGACCTGCGGACCGGCGAGACCCTCTGGCGCCAGCGCCTCCGGGTGCCCTTCAACACGGCGGCGCTGACGACCGGCGGGGACCTCGTGTTCATCGGCGACTGGGGCCGCCACGTCTACGCCTACGACGTGCGAAACGGCGAGCCGCTCTGGCAGAGCCGGCTCCCGACGATGGCGAACGGGTTCCCGATCACCTATGCCGTGGACGGCAAGCAGTTCGTCGCGTTCGTGGCCGGCCGGTCGATCAGCCGATCGAGCTGGGCGACGCTTCTCCCGGCCGACCTCATACCCGACGAACACAACCCGCGGGGCGGTAGCGGCGTCTTCGTGTTCGCGTTGCCCTGAGGTCCGGGGGGAGGACACCGCCATGCCGAGACTCCTTCGTGTTTCGGTGATGACGGCTGCGATCCTGACGCCCGTGGCTGGATGGGCCCAGCCGGGCGGCTCATTGTTCGAGGAGCACTGCGCGCCCTGTCATGGAAGCCCGGAGCCCGGTTCCCGAGCCCCGGATCGGGAGGCGCTGCGGCAGTTCACACCCGAGTTCGTGCTCGAGTCGCTGACGACCGGCGCGATGTCGGTGGAGGTGCCCGGGCTGACCGACGAGGAGAGGCGGGAGGTGGCTCAGTGGACCGCGGGCCGTGCGCTGGGGACGGCTGGCGGGGATGCCGCATCGATGCCCAATCCGTGTCCGAGCAAACCGTTCGACGACCCGTTCGCCGGCGCGGGGTGGAACGGCTGGAGCCCGGATGGCGGCAACTCGCGCTTCCAGCCGGCCGCGGCCGCCGGGTTGACCGCGGACCAGGTGCCGCGCCTGACGCTGAAGTGGGCGTTCGGATACCCGGGCGGGGTCAGAGCCGCCGCTGGTTCGCCGACGGTCGTGGGGGGAAGGCTCTACGCGGGATCCGACACGGGTTATGTCTACTCGTTGGACGCAGCGAGCGGTTGTGTCTACTGGTCCTTCGAGTCGCAATGGGTCGTCCGCTCCTCCGTCACCATCGGACCCGTCACGGGCGCGGGGACGGCGCGCTACGCCGCGTACTTCGGGGACGCCAGGGCGAACGTCTATGCCGTCAATGCCGAAACCGGTGAACTGCTGTGGACGCAACGCGCCGACACTCATCCGATCGCGCGCATCACCGCCGCCCCCAAGCTGCACGCCGGCCGGCTCTACGTCCCCGTTTCCTCACTGGAAGAACTGGCAGGCCGCCACCTCTGGTACGAGTGCTGCACATTCCGGGGCAGCGTGGTGGCGTATGACGCGAACACGGGCGAGCAGATCTGGAAGAGCTACGCGATTGCCGAAGAACCCAGACCCACGACGAAGAACGCGCAGGGCACCCAACAGTGGGCCCCGGCCGGGGGCGCGGTCTGGGGCGCGCCGGTCATCGATGCTGCTCGAGGGGCCTTGTACATCGGTAGTGGCAACGGCTACACCGCGCCCGCGGCCAATGACACCGACGCCGTCATCGCCTTCGATATCGAGACCGGGAAGCGGCTGTGGTTGAACCAGTTGACGGCCATGGATGCCTACCTCAGCAGGTGTCCCGGCCGGATCGATGTGCAAGGCCAACCGAGGGATCCCAAGCGAGCGGATCCCGAGCGCATCGCGAACCTCAACTGCCCCGATCCCGAGAAGCTTGCCGAAAACGTCGATGTCGATGTGGTGGCGGTCATGCTTCACACGCTGCCGGACGGGCGGACGATTCTCGTCGTCGGCCAGCAGAATGGCCGGGTCTATGCGCTCGACCCTGACCGCGAGGGGGCGGTGCTGTGGGAACTCTACGCGGGCGCGGACACGGAGAATCGCGCGAACATCACGTTCGGTGGTGCCAGCGACGGGCGGCTCGCCTACTTCCCCCTCCTGTACCAACCGTCGGAGCACCGCGGGATTGCTACGCCGTCGCGGTCGAAGGGCGGCCTGGCCGCGATTCGCGTGGAGACGGGCGAGCCGGTGTGGTACACGCCGACGCCGGCGGCCAACTGTCCCGACCCCTCCCCGCTACGGTGCGGCTCCGGGCAGGACGCGGCGGCGACGGCGATCCCGGGCGTGGTCTTCGCCGGCGCCATGGACGGCATGCTTCGCGCGTACTCGACCACCGACGGCCGCGTCATCTGGGAATACGACACGGCCCAGGAGTTCGAGACCGTCAACGATGTGCCGGCCAGGGGCGGCATGCTGAACGGTCCGGGGCCAACCGTCGTCGACGGCATGCTGTTCACGGGGTCGGGCTACGCGTCAGGGACGGGCAACGTGCTGCTGGCGTTCGGACTCGAATAGGTCAAGGGACGTACCAGATGGGCGACGACCAGGCACGCTCCTGGATGGTGGCTGGCAGGCCGGGCTTCGGCGGCGTTCCCGCCCGGATCGCATCCCACGTCGACCAGCGGCAGGTCGGATTCTGCAGCACGCGAACGTAGTAGAAGGCGCGTTGGCCAGGATCGAAGTCGGGGTCCTGCCATAACGCCTCGAGTTCCGAAGCACCTTGGCCTTCCGTCGTCGCGCAGGTGCTCAGATCCACGGTGGCCCCGTTGTCGGGGCAGCGGTGGGTGTCGCCCGGGGTCGAGCCATCGGAGCAGGCTGCGTCGTAGACCCGCTCCTTCTTCTCACCGTTCCCTGTCCATCCCTTGATCACTTGCACTCGAGCGAGGGGAGCGGCGGCGGGATCCCTGGTCGCCCACAGCAGAAAGCGTGGAGCTCGTTGCTCGCCATCGGCCACCAGGTCTCCTCCCATGGGGACGCCGTCGGCGTAGGCCCTGGTGAGCCTGTCGGATCCAGCCAGCGTCGTCTCGTCGAGGTCGTAGCCGGCGAAGAAGCGGACCCGCATGCGAGGGCCGGTAGTGGCAAAGGTCTCCTTACGCTGCAAGGCGCGAAAGATGTCCTCCCTGGTGTTGGATTCGGCCCACACGGCGGCCAGGCCCGAGGCGCCCCAGTACTGGCTGGACCCGTCGCTGTACTCGCCGGTTTCGGCCCGGGGAACCGACCCTCGCTGCTCCGGCGTGATGTCCAACAGGCCGGCCTTGCTCCAGTAGTCCTCTTCCCGAAACGATCCGGCCGCATTGTGGGTATCCGAGGAGCCGATGAGGCCGAAGCGAAAGGGATTGAAGCCCTGCTCCTCTTCCATGGCCAGGCCGTTCAGGTAGGCATCGCGTACGTAGCTGCCCTGGGGCTTGCTCGGAGAGTCATTGCCGATGGTCCCCTCGATGATCCCGAAGTCAGCCCACTCGTCGTTCGGAGACAGGAGCGGATGCGTGTCGGAGGTGCCCTTGACCTGGGTTACCTCGACCAGCGGCTCGTTTCGCATCCGCTGCTCGGCGCCGGCCTGGTCGAGAGCATTGCCTTCTCGATCGGTCAACCGGAACATCCAGCCGTCTGAACCGTTGGAGTTGTGCGGGATCGCCAGGGACTCGATGCCCTGCTCGCGCTGCCGGTCCATCCAGTCCCACAGCTTTTCCGGGTTGTTCCTGGCGTCGATGCGACTGAAAGGGATTCTCGGCACGTTCGAGCCACGGAAGATCACGTTTCGATGCAGGTTCTCCCCGCTGGGACCGCTGGCAGTGAACTCGTAGGCGATGAGGGTGGTGAACGTGCCTGGATCGTTGTGGCGCTCAGCGGCAGCGACGATCTCCCGCCATGCGCTCTCCACGATGCCGAGATCGAGCAGGTCGTCCGGGTCGACATATCCTCTCTGGCGCGGCAGCACTTCCCGGAAAACGGCGGTGCGATCGTCGGGCGTTTCGGCGCTTCGAAGTGCGATCGACAGCGGATGTCGGCCAACCTCGGAATCGGGGTTGTCCATCTGCTCGAACATGCCCAGGTAGGTGGCATGGTCGGCGACCGCGAGGAAGTCGAGCGGGGCCTCGAGGCGCATCTCGATTCCGGCTGGGTGGGTCAGCGCTTCTCCCCTGGCGAACCTGTAGGCGTCGTCGGGATCGTTGCGGGTGCCGTAGATGTAGGCGTCGAAGGAGTACTTGGTGTGGACGTGAAGGTCGCCGAAGTACGCGTTTCGAGTCGATGATCTCTGCTCCATCGGAGCGGCCTCATCGCTGGCTCGAGCCGGGACCCCGGCAGGATCATCCGCGCAACCGAGAGGCAGGAGAAGAAGAGCCGTCAGCCAGACACCGCTACGCGCACATGTCTTGGCGCTGTTCAGGAGGACGACCTCTACTCGCCGCCGGCGGTCTCGGTCGCTCGACCGCGTCCTCGCGGTCTAGGCGGCTCCCCGTCGCTGTAGACGCAGGAGATGAAGCCCATCAGCATCTCGTCGGTCGACATGGGGCCGAAGACGACGTCGCGGTCCGGGTTGAAGCCCCAGCGTTCCGCCTCCTCGGGCGAGTTGTCGAACCACATGTCGATCCGCAGGCGGGTGCCCTTCGGCAGCACCTTCGGCTCGTCGTACCAGTAGATCTCCTGCCAGTCGAAGTCCCAGTCGGGCACGTGGAGGATCAGCTCCTCGCTGCCGTCCGGGTAGAAGGCGGTGTACTTCGACTCGCGCCCACGCATGTGCATGTGGGGGAGCATGCCGAGGACCGTGACCTCGCGGTCGAAGGTGCGCTCGGCGGTGTCGTGCCAGTAGGCGTGGCGGGCCGGAATCTCGAACTCGTAGTTGCTGATCGGGAAGAAGTGGACCGGGTGCGTGACCGGCCTGGTCGCGAACTTCAGCGCGATCGACGACTGGTCCCAGCCGCCGCTGCCGGGGCCCGGCTCCTTGTGGTAGTGCAGGTCGAAGGTCAGCGTCGCGCCGACCTCGAGCAGTGAGCCGTAGCCCTCGGGCCACACGTGAGGCGGCGAGCCGGAGGTGGCGCCGCCGAGGAAGTGGCCGTCCCCGCGGGTCTCCTCGTCGTTGGGCCCCTTGACGAAGATGTTGAAGTGGTGGACCAGCTCGCTGCCGCGGCGGAACTCGATCTCCTGTACCCACTTGTCCTCGGGCAGGATTTCCGGGGTCAGCACCAGGCGGTGCTTGGTGTAGATGTCCTTGATGTCGTCCTCGACGTAGTAGGGCTCGGGCATCTTGATCACCAGGTCGGGATCGGGAAAGAGCCAGCCCTCATCGTCGGACCAGTCGATCGGCTCCGGCCCGTCCTCCGGCCGGCCGGGCTGGGCGCCCGCCTCGACCCAGCGCTTGATCGTCGCAATCTCCTCGTCGGTCAGGCCGCGCTCGTTCCTGAACACGCCGTCGAAGTGCTCGGAGGCGTCCCACGGCGGCATCTCCTTCGAGGCCGTCTGGCGGACGATCGCGCGCGCCCAGGGGCGGGCGTCTTCGAAGGTCGTCAGCGACATCGGCACGCCGCCACGGTAGATCTTGCCGCCCGACGGCCGGTGACACTCCTGGCAGTTCTCCTGCAGGATGGGCAGGACGTCCTCGTAGAATGTCGGTCCATCTGCCTCCGCGGCTCCATGCGCGGCCGCGGCGAAGAACAGGCAGAGAGCAAGACCAACCAGGCGTCGACTCGTCATCGCTACTCCCTTGCAGAACAGGTCTGGATCCGTGCGAGCTTACCGCAGCCGCCACGCTCCGGCAGCCATCGTGCTGGCATCGATTCTCGCTGTCATGGGCTGTGAGAGCGGTCGACAAGCCGGACCGGACGCGGACGATTACTTGGCCGCGGCGGCGCTCGTCGAAGGCAACCTGCTCCGCCTGCTCCACAACGCGGAGGTCGCCCCGCACTGGCTCGACCCGGGCAGCGGAGCAGGTTTCTGGTACCAGCGCCATGGCGACATGGGCCCCGAACTCGCGGTGTTCGACCTCCAGACGCGGTCACGCCGTCCCGCGTTCGACCATGCGCGGATGGCCGCGTCGATCGCCGAGGCTCTGACCGAGGCCGGCGCGGAGGTCGCCGACGCGGAACCGCCGACCCTGGAGGGTCTGGTCGACCTCCGGCTCTCGGGCAGCCTGACGAAGCTGACAGGCCGCGCTGACGCCCACCGCATCGAGTGCTCCGTGTTCGACTACCGCTGCGAGGCGGAGGAGATCCCGCCGAGAGAGCCGGACGGACAGCCTGGCAAGTGGCCGGCCCCGGGCGCAAGGTTGGCGGTCCTGACCCGTGACAACGATCTGTTCCTGTACAGCTTCATGACCGGCGACGAGACCCGGCTCACGTTCGACGGCGAGCCCTACTACTCCTACGGCAAGTGGCCGGATTCATCGCCGATGACGATCGCGGCCAGGAACAAGGGGCTGTCGCTACCTCCCTACCTGACCGAGTGGTCTCCGGGCGGCCGCTACCTGCTGGTGCCGCGAATCGACGAGCGATCGGTGAAGACCGTCCCCTTCGTGGAGTGGGTGCCCACCGATGGCAGTCGCCGACCCGTCGCGCACACGCTACGTCTGCCGCTGGCCGGCGATGCCGAAACCACGGGTGTCGACTGGTTCCTTTTCGATACCGAGAAAGGCGGGCGGTTGCGGGTCGACTTCGACCGTGAATCGCTCCCGGAAGCTCTCCGCACGTTGGAGTTCGTGGGCCACGACGTCGAGTGGGACCTGGAGCGTGAACGGCTGTACCTGCTGGCGGCGGGCTACGCCGGCAAGAGTGGCGCCCTGGTCGCGGTCGACATCGAGTCGGGCAGGGCCACGCCGTTGGTGTGGGAGACGAGCGAGACGCGGGTCGAAAGGAACACCCGCACGTCCAGCCACGCGAACGTGCGATTCGTGCGGGGGCCGAAGGACGAACGATGGGTGTTGTGGTACTCGGACCGCACCGGCTGGGGACACCTTTATCTCTACGAACTCACCGAGGACGGTTCCGCCGATCTGCTGGGTGCGCTCACCACGGGCGACTGGGCGGTGCTCGACATCATCGAGGTCGACGAGACGGATCGGCAGGTCTACTTCACGGGCGGCGGCCGCGAGCCGGACCGGGATCCATACTTCCGCCACCTCTACCGTGTGTCGTTCGATCCTGCCTCGTCCGGGGCCGGCGAAGTGATCTTGCTCACCCCGAACGAGGCCGACCACCACTTCGATCCCGACTTTTTCTGGTTCAGGCGGAGCCGGTTCGGGTTCACCTGGCCGGACTCGTCGATTCGGACCGAACTCGGCGTCTTCCTCGACACCTACTCGACGGTCGATCGCGCGCCGGTCACCGTGCTGCGGTCCACCGAGGACGGGGAGGTGCTGGCGGAGGTCGAAAAGGCCGACACCTCGGCGCTCTTCAGGGCGGGCTACACACCGCCTGAGCGCAGGGCCTTCACCGCCGCGGACGGAGAGACGGACGTTTACTCGGTCTACTACGCGCCGCAGAGGAGGGTCGAGGGCGGCCGTCATCCGGTGATCGACGCCGTCTACGGAGGCCCCCAGGTGGCCGTGGCGCCGCGGAACTTTGTGGAAGCCGTGGCCGCATTCAACCCGGCGACCGAGGCGGCGCTCGCGCGGCTGGGTTTCGCGGTCGTGGTCTCGGACGGGCGCGGCACGCCGGGGCGCTCCAGCGCCTTTCGCGACGCGGGCTACCCGGAGTTCACGCGCGTCGGCATCGAGGACCACGTGGCCGCGATCCGGCAGTGGGCGGAACTCAAGCCCGGGATGGACCTCGAACGGGTGGGGATCTACGGCTGGTCCTGGGGTGGGACCTTCGCGGCTCAGGCCATCCTCAGCCGACCCGAGTTCTACGATGTCGCCGTTTCCGGAGCCGGCGTCTACGACTACGCCGCGATGTCCCCCGGCAACATGAACTTCATCGGGGCACCGGTCTACGTTGATGGCAGCAGGATCCGGACCCGACCGGACGAGGCTCCCGAGAACTGGGAGGCCCTCGACATCACCAGAATGGCGGGAAACCTGGAGGGGCGGCTCTTGCTCATGTACGGAGATATGGACCTGAGCGTCCCCCAGGCACAGACCTTTCGGCTGGTCGACGCCCTGATCCAGGAGAACAAGCCGTACGATCTCCTCGCTCTGCCGAACCGTGACCACGGTGCCGGTTGGGACGTGTACACCCTGCTCCGCACCTGGGACTACTTCGTCGAGCACCTGCTCGGAGCTGAGCCGCCGCGCGGCGTGACCTTCGAACTAGAGTCCGCCTTTCCGAACCTGGAACCGGATGGCCCGTGACGATGTGCCCGCGCCGCAGACCGAGAATCGGCATCGTCGCCGACGTGAGTCGCGCGGTTGCGGGACCTTGGGACGAAGTCGTCTCGATGGCTCCGCACAACTACGTGTCGGCCATCGCCGATGCCGGCGGGGCTCCGGTTCTCATCCCCAGCGTCGAGCCCTACGACGAGGATCCGGAGGCTGCGCTGGCCGATCTCGACGGCATCGTCTTCATGGGCGGCCGCGACTTCGATCCGGAGATCTACGGTGCGGAGCCGCATCCGGAGAGCGACCGGGCGACCGAGATCCGCGACCGCGTCGAACTCGCGATCGGCCGCGCGGCACTCGAGCGGCGCATGCCGATCCTGGGGATCTGCCGGGGCTGCCAGCTCCTGAACATCCTCTACGGCGGCGACCTGGAGCAGCACCTGGCGGACCGGGTCGACATGAAGCCGCACCGGGACACTCTGGGCGTGTTCACGCGCCACCGGGTGGCGCTGGAGCCCGGGACGAAGCTGGCGGCCGCGATGCAGGGGAGCGAGCACGAGGTCGCCTCCCACCATCACCAGGGAGCCGGCCGCATCGGGGACGGTCTTCGAGTTGTCGCCACCGCGCCGGACGGCGTCGTCGAAGGGCTCGAGGACCCCGAGCATCCGTTCTGCATCGGCGTGCAGTGGCATCCCGAGGTCACCACCGCGGAGGACGGCGGCCGGCTGTTCCGGGCGCTTGTTGCACAGTGTTCCGGAGCGGGCCGGCCATGACGAGAATCAGGCCGGCTGAAGCCGCCGACGTGCCGCAGATGACGGCGCTCTACAACCACTATGTGGAGCACACTGCCTTCACCTTCGATGTGGAACCCTGGTCCGTCGAGCGGCGCCTGGAGTGGTTTGACCGCTTCGATGCGACGGGTCCGCACCGTGTGCTGGTGGCCGAAGAGGCCGGCCGAGTCGTTGGTTTCGCCTGGAGCGGGCAGTGGCGATCCAGGCCCGCCTACGCCACGAGCGTCGAAACCAGTGTCTACTGCCTGGACGGCGAGACGGGGCGCGGCGTCGGCACGGCCCTCTACACGGCGCTCCTGGCGGTGCTCGAGGCCGAGTCTCTTCGTCGCGCCTTCGCGGTGATCACGCTGCCGAACGAAGCCTCGGAGCGGCTGCACCGTCGCTTCGGCTACAGCCAGGTCGGCGTGTTGTCGGAAGCGGGTCGAAAGTTCGGCCGTTTCTGGGACGTTTCGATCTGGCAGCGGGCGCTGGGGGACGGCTAGGAGGCTGCGCCGCAGAACGCTGCGAAGCGAGTTTTGCGACGCGGCCTCCTGGCGAGGTGGGGGCTGGGGCCAAACACGGAGTCAGCGACGGGTTTGGCGGCTCTAGGCCAGCAGAGCCGCCGCCTGCCGCCGAACCAGGCCGCGTACGTGGTCGAAGGCGTCGCGGCGGCCGAGTTCCGGACGCGCGTCGATCCAGCCGAGGATCGCCAGCGCGCGCATGAGCAGGAAGGCCGGTAGTAGAGCGAGCGCTTCGTCGCTCAGGGGCCGTTCAGAGCGGTAGCCGGCGACGAGTGCGTCCCGGACCATCTCGAAGTGCGGGTTCGACTGGTAGTGGAAGAGCGCGACGGCCAGCTCGTACAGGTGCCATCCAAACCCGGCGTCGTCGAAGTCGATGACCCGCAGGCCGTTCTTGGTCTTCAGGATGTTCCCGGGATGGAGGTCGCCGTGGATCAGGCTGTAGTTCTCCGCGTCCTGGCCGAAGTCCACAAAGAGCTTCCGCAGGTGCTCGCGAGCTCGTGAAGTGAGCCGACGGTCCGATTCGTCGAGTCCGGAGGCCTCCCAGAAGCGGCCCCAGAACGGTGCTTCGCCAAGGAAGCCGTCGACGTCGAAGGAGTGTCTCGTGAAGTGCGGCGGCAGCTCCCAGGAGGCGGCCTGGTTGTGGATGCGTGCCGCGATGCGGCCCAGGGCGTCGAAGGACTCGGCCAGGAGCTCGCCGCTCGCTTCGTCGACGAGGTCCGAGAGGACCTCGCCGTCGACCCACTCCGAGACGCCGGCGAGGCGCGACTCGTTCGCTCCTACCGGCACCTCGACGTAGCGCCGGCCGTCCAGCGCCCGAACCGGCACCGGTGCGCCGACGCCGGCGACGTTCAGGGCCGCGGTCCAGTGCTGCTCGGAGATCAGCTCGGGCAGGTCATGGTAGCCGGGTCGATGGAGGCGCAGGACGAAGCTCGCGCCGCGCTCCGATTCCGCGCGGAAGACGACGTTCTCCTGGTGCGCGACCAGCTCCAGGCGCGCGGGGGATTCGTCCCACTCCCGCCAGGCAGCCGCGGCTGCCCGGTGGAACTCCGCTTCGCGGGACTCAGCCGAGGTGGCCGAGCTCACGAAGCGACTCCCCGAACGCGTCCAGGAAGGCGTCCGCGTGCTCGCGCCTGAAGCAGAGCGGTGGCCGGATCTTCAGCACGTTGCGCAGCGCTCCGGCGTTGCTGGTCAAGAAACCCCTGTCCTTCAGCCGGTTCACCACGGCTACGACGCCGTCGACGTCGGCCGTCTTCGCCTCCCGGTCGCTCACCCACTCGACGCCGAGGAACAGCCCGTGGCCGCGCACCTCCGCCATCGGTTCGCAGGTCTCCTGGAAGGCCTCCAGGCCGCGGCGAAGATGGGCGCCCGTCTCGACGACGTTCCGGCGCAGGCCCTCCGACTCGATGACGTCGAGCACCGCCGATCCCACGGCGGCCTGGAGGGGGCTGGAGGCGAACGTATTGAAGTACCGCGAGCGTCGCCGGAACGTGTCGACAAGGTCCTTTGACGCGACCACGGCCGAGATCGGCATTCCGTTGCCGATGGGCTTTCCCATCGTCACGATGTCGGGTACGAAGCCCATCTTCTCGTAGCCCCACCAGCGGCCCGTCCGGCAGAAGCCGGCTTGGACTTCGTCCGCGATGAAGAGCCCACCGGCCTCGTGCACGAGTTCGACGGCACGCGCCATGAAGCCCTCCGGGATGTTCGGCAGGCCTTCGTTGGCGAGGATCGGGCAGACGAGCATGCCGGCGAGGGAGATGTCGTTGCTGGCGAAGTCGTCGATCGCCCGGCGCATCTCGTCGAGGTACAGGTCCGTCAGTTCCTTCCCGGCAACGCCCGGGCGCAGCGGGCGGTAGGTCTGTGGAAACGGGATGCTCCGGAACTCGCTCTCAGGCGGGAGGTTTCGCGCGAAGGTCAGCCGACCAACTTCCGTGCTGTTGCCGTGGTACGCCGAGTCGGTGCAGAGGATTCCCCGGTTTCCGGTCGCGGCGCGCGCCATCAGGAGCGCGACTTCGTTCGCCTCCGTGCCGGTGCAGGCGAAGACCGCGCTAGTCAGCGACTCGTCGTGGCGGTCGAGCAGCTTCTCGGCGTAGTTCAGGACACCGGGATGCAGATAGCGGCTATGGACGTTGAGGGTCGCCGCCTGCCGGGCCATCGCTTCGACGACCCGCTGATGCGCGTGCCCAACGCAGGGAACGTTGTTGTACATATCGACGTAGCGCCGCCCGCCTTCGTCGAAGAGGTAGACGCCCTCGCCGCGCACGATCGTCAGCGGCTCCTCGTAGAAGAGAGGGGCGCCGGCGCCGAGGAGCTCGTCTCGCCGAGCGATCAGATCGGCCACGATTGTTCCGATTTTACGCTAATATCGTTGCTTGACATGAAGAATCGCGCTATGGAGTCCCGTGTGAGACGGCGCGCCGCCAGCAGGCTTGCTCGGCTTCTCGTCCTGACCGGTTCGCGACAGACGGGCAAGACCACGCTGATCCGGAGGTGCTTCCCCGACGTACCCTATATCTCCCTGGAGGACCCGGCGGTGCGCCCCGGGTTCTCCCGGATGACCGCGGCCGAGTGGATCGAGCGGTATCCACACGCCATCCTCGACGAGGTCCAAAAGGCGCCGTCCCTGGTCGAGACCGTCAAGGCGGCGTACGACCAGTCGCCGGAGGTGCGCTACTTCCTGCTCGGAAGCAGCCAGATCCTGCTGCTCTCCCGAGTGAAGGAGAGTCTGGCCGGTCGGGCAGCGATCGAGGAACTCTGGCCCCTCACTCTGCCAGAGATGGCGACGTCTTCCTGGGACGATCCGCTGCCGACCTCGCGTCTGGTCCTTTGGCTTGAGGAGGGCTGCCGGACGGATGAGGTTCTGCTCGGCCAACCGGCGACCGATCGCACCTGCGCACGCTACTCGGAGATCCTGGAGCGCTATCTCCGCTTCGGCGGCATGCCGGTCGTTCACCACGACGACCTGACCGATGACGAGCGGAGGAGTTGGTTGCGGGACTTCCAGCGCACCTACCTGGAACGGGACGTGGCCGACCTTGCGGCACTGCGAGACCTGGAGCCGTTCGTCGTGGCGCAGAGGGTCCTCGCCACCCGCTCCGGTAGGGGCGTCAACTTCAGCGACCTGGCGCGGTCGGCGGGCATCGCGCCGGCAACGGCGCGCCGATTCCTGCGCTATCTGGAGCTGAGCTACCAGGTGATTCAGCTCCCTCCGTTCTTCCGCAACCCCGAGAAGCGTCTGGCGAAGATGCCGAAGGTGCATTTCGTCGATCCGGGGATCCTCCGCACCATCCTCAATCGCACCGGCGACTGGACAGGCGAAGAGTTCGAGTCGGCGCTGGTCTCGGAGATCGTCAAGCAGGTGCGAAACGCGGGCGTAGTCGCAGGTTTCTTCCACCTGAGGACGTACGACCGGCGGGAAGTGGACCTGCTGGTCGAACTCGAGAGTGGCTTCGTCGCTTTCGAGATCAAGACGTCGCGCAAGGTGTCGTCGGCGGACGCGAGGACGCTGCGCGACCTTGAACCGCTTCTCGACAAGCCGCTGCTGGGCGCCCTCGTCGTGTCGCTCGACCTGGAGGTCCGCTATCTGGCGCCGGGAGTCCTGGCCGTGCCGGCTGCCTGGCTCTTCGCTCCTCCGGGCTAGATGCGGGCGCGCCGGTTCATCGAGACTGCCTCGAGAGCTCGCGTTCGGTCGAAGGGGAAACCGGTCCCTCAAGAACGGCCGCCATCGCGTCCAACAGCGTTTCGAAGAACAGCTCGGCATCGGGTCCGTCGAAGCTGCCGCCGGAAAGCGCGCGCTGAGCGAGCGCCAGCGCCGCCATCCGGTGCATCAGGTCGAAGCGCCGGTCCGCCAGCGCCCTGGGGATTCGAAGCTGCGCGCGGATTCGCTTCGCTACTTCGCCCACCCCCGCGCCCGTGTAGCGGATCGCGCCCTCGCGGAGCTCCTCGCCGGGCAGGAAGACGAGTTGCCCGACGACCTTCAGGAAGAGCGCGAACTCCGGATCGCGTCGGGCGATCCGCACCGGAGGCATGACCGCCACCTCGCACAGGCGGCGCACGTCCTGAGCCCCGCCGGCTTCATCCAGCTCGTGCAGCATGCGCTCCCGCTCTTCCCCGATCTGCGCGCCGCGCTTGACGTACATGGCGTCGATGAGCCCTTCGCGGCCGCCGAAGTGGTACTGGAGGGCCGATTCGTTGCGTTGGCCCGCTTCGCGCAGGATGGCGCGAGTGGAGGTCGGCCCGACGCCCCGCTCGGCGAACAGCTTCTCGGCGGCGCGTAGGAGCTTCTCTCGCGTGCTAATGACTTCCATCAGGACTAATGATAGACATTAGCAGACGAGGTTCAGAGCGATGAGACCCGGGTTCATCTTCAGCCGACGAAAGAGGCGCTGTGCAGGCCGGCGAGTCCTGGCGGCGACGCTCGCGGCGGTCGCGGCCCTTCAGGCGTCGGCGTCGACGGCAGCGGAATCCGAGGCCCCGGCCTCACCCCGGCCGAACGTCGTCGTCGTGGTCGCGGACGACGTCGGCTTCACGGACCTGGGCGCCTACGGAAGCGAGATTCGCACTCCCCACATCGACGCGATCGCGTCGCGCGGCGTCCTCTTCACGAACTTCCACGCCTCGCCGATGTGCTCGCCGTCGCGGGCCATGCTGCTCACCGGGGTCGACTCGCACCTGACCGACGTCGCCAGCCTGCATGTGGCCACGCCGCTTCGTCATCGCGGCCGACCCGGCTACCGGGGCGAGTTGAGCACGGACGTGATCACGATCGCCAGCCGGCTGCGCGCCGCCGGCTACCGCACCTACCTGAGCGGCAAGTGGAACCTCGGTCACGCTCCGACCTCGCTGCCCAGCGCGCGCGGCTTCGATCGGACGTTCGCGCTCGACGCCACCGGCGCCGACAACTTCGAGAAGAAGCCCTACCTGCCCATCTACGGGGAGCCCCCCTGGTTTGCCGACGGCGAGCCGACCGACCTGCCGGCCGACTTCTACTCATCGGAGCACCTCGTGGACAGGCTCGTCGAGTTCATCGACACGGATCGGGTTACGGATGGTGAGCGACAGCCCTTCTTCGCCTACCTCGCCTTCCAGGCGGTCCACCTGCCGGTTCAGGCGCCGCGCGAGTTCATCGAAGGCTACGAGGGCGTGTACGACGAAGGATGGGACGCGCTGCGGCGGGAGCGTCATCGCCGCGCCGTCGAAGCGGGCGTGTTTCCGCCCGGCGCCGTGCCGTCGACCACGCCCGAGCAGGCGGACTGGGAGGCTCTCTCGCCCGGCGAGAAGGCGTTCGCCGCCAAGAACATGGCGGTCAACGCGGCGATGCTCGAAGCGATGGACCATCACTTCGGGCGGCTGGTCGAGTACCTCGGGCACGAGGGGCTCCTGGAGAACACCGTCTTCGTCGTGCTGTCCGACAACGGCCCGGAGGCGGGCGACCCGGGCCAGAGCGGTCAGTTCGACCGGTGGGCGGAGCGCGTCGGCTACCGCCGCGACCTCGAGACGCTCGGCGAGAAGGGGAGCTACGGCATCATCGGCCCGCACTTCGCGCGGGCGGCGGCCGCTCCGCTCGCGTACTACAAGTTCCACGGCGGCGAGGGGGGAATTCGCGTTCCCCTGATCATCGCCGGGCCGGGGGTGGAGGCGCGAGGGATCGCTCCGGCCTTCACCTTCGTGACGGACCTGGTTCCCACGATTCTCGAGCTCACCGGCGCGGGCGACGCCACTCCGTCCGGCAAGCATCCCATCGACGGCCGCAGCCTGGCCGCGGCGCTGCGCGATCCTTCGGCCCTGATCCATCCGCCGCGGGCGGCGGTCGGATTCGAGACGGCGGGTCACCGGGGCGTCTTCAAGGGCGACCACAAGCTCGTCCGGGTCGGTGCTCCTGTCGGCGACGGCCGCTGGCGCCTGTTCGATCTGGCGGAGGACCCGGGCGAGACTCGCGATCTGGCCGCCGCACAGCCCGAACGCTTCTCCGAGATGCTGGCGGACTACGAGGCCTACGCCGAGCGCGTGGGGGTGCTCGAGGTGCCTGCCTTCTACTCGCCGACTCGACAGCTAGCGATCAACTACTTCTACGACCGTGCAAAGGAGACCTTCATGAAGACCAGAGTATGGACCGGAGCAGGGCTGGCCGTCGTCGTGCTGGCGGCCGCCGTCTGGCTGGGGTTGCCGAGGGTGCTCGTCGGCCTGGGCCTTCACGCCCACTACGAGATTCCCGCGATCGATCTCGCCGGCCACCGCGCCCTCATCGTGACCACCAGCCACGACACGCTGGGCGACTCGGGCAAGGCGACCGGCGTCTGGGCGTCGGAGATGACGGTGCCTTACTACGCATTCGCGGACGCCGGAATGACGGTCGACGTGGCGAGCATCCAGGGCGGCGCCATCCCGGTCGAGCGCCAGTCCGTGCGGTGGCCGGTGGCCACGCCGGAGGACAAGCGCTATCTCCGGGATGCGGAGTTTCAATCCAGGGTCGAGAACTCGTTGGCGATCGCCGACGTGGACGGAAGCGCCTACGACATCGTGTTTCTCGCCGGCGGCTGGGGCGCCGCGTACGACCTCGGCCAGTCGGAAGAACTGGGCAGGAAGGTCAGCGAGGCGTACGCCCGCGAATCCGTGGTCGGCGGCGTGTGCCATGGTCCGCTGGGACTGCTTCAGGCGGTGACTCCGGCCGGAGACCCTCTGGTGCGCGGCCGCCGCGTCTCGGCCGTTTCGGACAAGCAGATCGAGGAACTCGGCATCACCTTCACGCCGATGCACCCGGAGCGTGACCTGCGCGCCGCCGGAGCGCTGTTCGAGAGCGAGACCAGGTTTCGCGACATGCTCGCGAGCCGCGTCGTCGTCGACGGACGCCTGGTGACGGGCCAGAACCAGAACAGCGGCGCCGAAACGGCGCATCGCATGATGGAGGTTCTGCTGGGGTCGCGGCCGGCCTACCCCGAGAAGTAGACCATCACCGCGGCGACGATCAGGACCAGCACTACGGACAGCGTCCGGTCCAGCCGTCGCTTCGCCGGGTCGGACTCGGCGAGAAGCTCGGCATTGCCCGCCCGGCTCCAGGTCAGGCCGGCGACGCGCTGCTCGGACGGCGGCGGGAACCAGAGGCTGACCGCGACCAGCACGGCCGCGCAGATCAGGAACAGGAAGATCGCGACGTGCATGAAGTTGATGTCTGCGAAGGTGTAGAGGAAGCCGCTCAGGCTGTCCTTGTTGAGCTCCGCCACCAGCCGGCCCATGCCAAGAACGAAGCCGACGGCCAGTGACGCGATCGCGCCCTGGGCGTTGAGGCGCTTCCAGAACAGACCGAGCAGGAAGACCGCGGTGATCGGCGGCGAGATGTAGCCCTGGACGCTCTGGAGGTACTGGTAGAGCGTGCCGGAGATGTTCTGCATCAAGGGGATCCAGAGCAGGCCCAGGCCGACCAGGCCCACGGTCGCCGTCTGCCCGACCAGGACCAGGCGCCGCTCCGAGACGCCCGGGTGGAGCTTCTTGTAGATGTCGATCGTGATCAGCGTCGAGCACGAGTTGAAGACGGAGGAGAGGCTGCTCATCAGGGCCGCCAGCAGGCCCGCGACCACGAGTCCCCGGAAGCCGGCCGGCAGGAGCGCGACGACCAGCGCCGGCAGCGCCTGGTCGGAGGAGGCGAGTTCGAGCTTGCCGGACTGCGACAGGCAGTAGGCGATCACGCCCGGCACGACGAACAGGAACAGCGGCAACTGCTTGAGGAAGCCGGCGAAGATCGTCCCGCGCCGCGCGTCGTCGATGCCGCGCGCCGAGAGTGCGCGCTGAACGATGAACTGGTCGGTGCACCAGTACCAGACGGCGATGATCGGCGCGCCGAAGGCGATCCCGGTCCAGGGGAAGTCCGGGTCGGACATCGGCTTCCACATGTCGAAGAAGCCGTCACCGGCGGTCTCGACCATGACCCGCCAGCCGCCGAGTTCGGCGAGTCCGAGGATCGTCACCGTGGAGGCGCCGACGATCAGGACGATGGCCTGCAGCAGGTCGGTGTAGACGACGGCTCGGAGGCCGCCGAGCACGGTGTAGACCCCGGTGATGACGACGACCACCAGGGCGCCGGTCCAGAAGTTGATCCCCATCAGGGTCTCGAAGACGACGCCGCCCGCGTAGATCGTCACCGAGATCTTGGTCAGGACGTAGCCGATGACCGAGATCACCGACAGGTACCAGCGCGCCGCGGGCGAGTAGCGCCGCTCGAGGAACTCGGGCATCGTGAAGATGCCGCTCTTCACGTAGAACGGCACGAACAGCCACCCGAGGATGAGCAGGATGAGCGAGGCCTGGAGCTCGAACTGCCCGAGGACGAGGCCGCTCTCGGCGCCGGTGCCTGCCAGGCCGACGAGATGTTCGGAGCCGATGTTCGAGGCGAACAGCGACGCGCCGACGACGAACCAGCCGACGTTGCGGCCGGCCAGGAAGTAGCTCGACGAGGTCCGTTCGCCGTGCTGGACGCGCCTGATGGCCCAGAGCGCGATGGCGAAGACGCCGGCGAAGTAGAGGGCGACGACCGTCCAGTCGAGGGTGGTGATCTTCGCCGTCAGCATGGCGGGTTCTCCTCGCTCAGCAACCGGCCGTCAGCGCGGTGGGATCAGCGGGTGCGATCGCGATGCGTGAGAAACGAAGCGTGAACGGCCCGTCCGTCGTGATCAGGAAGGGTGTGTCGATGCGGTCCATCTCGGCTCCAGAAGCCTCGAAGCAGCGGAGAGGAATCTGCAGAGTGTCCCATGCTCCTTCGGGCACGCCCGCGAAGATGGGCGAGACGAGGAGACCGCCCGTACACGGGTAGCCGCAGTCCATCCGCATCTGGACTCGCCGAGCGGGCGCTTGCTCCACCAGGAAGTCGATCTCGAGAGTCATGCCTTCAGCCGTCTCGGTGCGCAGGTCGATGGGACTGGACTGGAGGTAGATCTGGGCCTCGTTGCGGCCTCGCCACTGCGCCTTCCTCGCATCCTCCTGGACGCGGCGGTCGACGGCCGAGAGCACGACGCCGGACACGCGGCGGCGGGTCTGGCCGCGGCCGTCGGGTGCGGAAACCCGCCAGTCCGCCTCGTCGCCCACGTAGAATTGCCACCCTTCCGCCGTCCGTCCTTCGAACAGAACGCGCCCGGACGACGCGCCGGCGTCGGTCGTGCGAACGGGCGACGTTCCGGCCGGCCGCGTCTCGTCCAGTTCGGGGAGATCGCCGTCGTCGGCGTAGGTCAGGCCGTAGCCGTAGGGGAAGAGCGGGTCGTAGTCCGGGTCGCCGACGTTGAGGACCGTTTGGTCCAGCGAGCGCGGCCAGGAGAAGGAGAGCTTGCCCTGGAAGTCGTGAGCAACCTCGCCGTCGGCCGCGCTGAAGATGACGTCGGCCACGCCGCCGCCCTCGGAGCCCGGCAACCAGGCGGCGACGAACGCGTCGGAGGCGTTGATCTCCGGGTTCGTCCACAGCGGTCGCCCGGACAGGAAGATCGTGACGACCGGAATGTTGGCGGCCCGGAGCCTCCCCATCAGCTCGACGTCGGACTTGTCGCCCGGGCTGTACTCGAGACTGGTCACGTCGCCCTGGCCCTCGGCGTAGGGCGTCTCGCCGGTCACGTAGATGGCGGCGTCCGGCAGCCCGCCGCTGTACGCGCATCCCTGGCAGAGGACGGCCTCGCCGCCCGCCGCCTCGACGGTCTGTTGGATGCCGGTCCAGATGGAGGTGGCGCCCGGGAAGTCGTCGTTCGTGTTCTCCGTTCCCTGCCAGGTCAGCGTCCAGCCGCCGCTCTGCCGGCCGATGTCGTCGGCCGCCGGCCCCGCGACCAGGACGAGCGAGCTTGGAGCGAGCGGCAACAGGTTGTCGTTGTTCTTCAGCAGGACGAGCGACTCGCGCACCGCCTGGCGGGCCACCTCGCGATGCTCGGGAGCGCCCAGCAGCTCGAAGCGTCCGCCGAGTGCCCGTTCCGAGGGCCGGCTGCTGTCGAGCAGGCCGGCTCGGGCCTTCACCCTCAGGATGCGCCGGACCGCGTCGTCGAGCCTCTCCTCGGGAATCTCGCCGGAACGCACCTGGCGGAGCGTGTTCCTGTGGAGCGCCCGCCAGTCTTCAGGGACCATGAACAGATCGAGGCCGGCTCGAAGCGTGTCGGCGCAGCTCTCGTTCGTGCAGTTCGGCAACTGGCCGTGGCCGTTCCAGTCGCCGACGACGAGCCCGTCGAACGCCATGCGGCCCTTGAGCACGTCCGTCAGGAGCCCGGCGTGGCCGTGCAGCTTGCGGCCGTGCCAACTGCTGAACGAGGCCATCACCGCCTGCGCACCGGCATCGAGCGCGGCGACGTATGGAGCGCCGTGGATGTCGCGGAGGTCCTCTTCGCTGGCCCGCGTGTCTCCCTGATCGTGGCCTTCGAAGGTGCCGCCGTCGCCCAGGAAGTGCTTCGCCGTGGCGATCACCCGCTCCTCGCCCAGGAAGTCAGGACTGCCGACCGCGCCCTGGAGCCCCTCGACCAGGGCGCGTGCGTACTCGACGACGATTTTGGGGTCTTCCGAGTAGCTCTCGTAGGTGCGGCCCCAGCGATCGTCCCGGGCCACGGCGACGGTCGGCCCGAAGTTCCAGTCCAGTCCGGTGGCGAGCACCTCGCGCGCCGTGATCTCGCCGATGCGGCGGATCAGGTCCGGATTGCGCGCCGCGCCGAGCCCGATGTTGTGGGGGAAGATCGTGGCGCCGATCACGTTGTTGTGGCCGTGCACCGCGTCCACGCCCCAGATCACGGGAATGCCGACTCCACCGTCGGAGGTGTCGGTCGAGGCTTCGTGGAACGCGTCGGCCAGGGCCAGCCAGCTCTCCGGCGAGGCGTGCTTGTTCTCGTCGGGAAACGAGCCGCCGCCGTTCAGCACCGAGCCCAGGTCGTACCGCCGCACGTCCCGCGGCGTGACCGAGCCGATTTCCGCCTGGATGACCTGCCCGACCTTCTCGCGGACGGTCATCCGCTCGAGCAGAGCGTCGACCCGCGCCTCGAGCTCCGGATCGGCCGGAACCGGCGGAGTCAGTTCAGGCCAGGCTTCGGCGCGTACGGGAGTGCCCCTCTCGGCCCCTTCCTGCGCGGCCGCCGGCTCGGAGGCCCAGAGTCCAGCTAGCAGCGCCAGCGGTGCTGCCGCGGAGCGGAGTCGTCCAGTTCGTGCCGCTCTCATCCGACCCCCCACGGTTGTGAACCTCAGTTTCCCGGGCGAAGGGCAGGCCAGACGGCGCGGCCAAAGCCGGCCGGCTGGCCTGCATCTCGTTGTCGCTTTTAGAACAACAGCTTGAAGCCGACCTGAATCTGCCTCGGGTCGCGGGCCGCCTGCGCCTGCCCGAAGTTGTTCGGCAGGGTATAGCCGGTGATCATCCGCCTCTCCGTGGCGTTCACGCTGTCGTAGGTGACGCTGCTCGGGTTCATCACCGAGTTGATGCCCACGAAGTTGTCGCGGTTCGTCACGTTGAAGACCTCGAACCGGAACTGGCCGGTCACGCGGTCGGTGATGCGGATGTTCTTGTTCAGCGAGAAGTCGACCTGGAAGAAGTCCGCTCCCTCGCACACGCCGGGCCGGGTGTCGCTGAGCGTGCCGAGCTGCCAGCCGACCAGCGTGAAGGCGTCGGGATTGATCACTTGCAGTCCGCTTCCGCCGCAGGAGGCGCCCGTGAGGAGCGGCCGCATGTTCTCGACGAAACCGGTCCCGCCGGCGCCGTTGACTCCGGTCAGGTTTCCGGTCCTCACCGTCAAGGCCTGCCCGGAGGAGTACTGGACGATGCCGCTGAACTGCCAGGCCCCGAACAACGCCTGGACGACGCCGCCCTGATTCTCGAGCGTCGGCAGGTTGTGGATCACGTTCGCGTTGAACACGTGATCCCGGTGAAGGCCCGCGTAGCCCCAGTCGAGATCGGGGTTCTCGAGGTCCGTGACCAGACC
Organism: Acidobacteriota bacterium; assembly: GCA_026707545.1. NCBI lineage: Bacteria > Pseudomonadati > Acidobacteriota > Acidobacteriota bacterium. The sequence goes on from JAPOWR010000004.1 coordinate 90,025, forward strand.
GGGGAACTCGCCGGCGCCCGCGTCGTTCATCGGGTCGTTGGCCTTGAAGCTCGCGAGGGTGTACGAGGCCTGGAACTGCGATCCGGCGCCGTACCTCTGCACGTACTGCATCTGGAGACCGTCGTACTCCGAGATGCCGTTCGTTGCCCAGAACAGGATCCTGCTGTCGCCGAAGACGGAGAAGGGTCGCAGGGTCCCGCGAAAGGCGGCGCCGCCGTCACCTTCCGGGGCGGTCACGTACTCGAGCCGGTCGGGAATGCCGTTGCCGTTGTTGTCGCCCGAGCGCACCTGGTTGATGTCGGCACGCCGCATGATGTGGCGCCCTCGGGTGCCGACGTAGCCGATCTCGATCGTGCTGCTTCGGCCGACCCGCTGCTCCCAGGCCACGTTGAACTGCAGGTTGTACGGCGTCACGAAACCGGGGTCGATCGCCTTGGTCGGTCCTCCAACGCCGCAGCCGACGCATGGTTCCGGCGTCTCGTCGAGCTTGCGGATGCCGTTCAGGCGGGAGACGAAGGGCGGGTTGCCCGCGAACTCGAGCTGAATGTTGACGCGGTCGCGCTGGAAGAACTGGCCGAAGCCGGCCCGCACGACGCTCCTGCCGTTGCCGAAGATGTCGTAGGCCAGGCCGAGCCGCGGCGCGAAGTTGTCCGTGTCGCTGTCCACCAGCCCGCGGCCCGGACCGGTCGAGCCGCCCAGGAAGCCCGCATCACCGCAGGGGTCCGTTCCAGGTACCTGGATCAGACCGTTGCACGGGTCGCCTCCCAGGGCAGGATCGAACAGATTCGGATCGAACGCCGTGATCAGGTCGTCGCTGGCGTAGGGCCACTTGTAGTTCGAGTAACGGACGCCGTAGTCGAGGTTGAGGCGGGGGTTCACCTGCCAGGAGTCGGCGACGTAGAACTCGATGTCCTCCCAATTCAACTCCGGCGCCGGCTGGTGCGATGCCTCCGCGTAGCCGAAGGTCATGTCCTGAAGCAGGAAGTCGGCCAGGATGTTGCCGGTGTTGGCGCCCCAGCCGTTGTGGCCGGTGCTCGGGCCCCAGAACTGCGGCGTCTCGGAGGCCGAACTGCCGCCGATGTACTCCTCCTTCTTGTTCTCGCTGTAGAGGGCGCCCACCTTGAGCCAGTGCTTGCCGAAGACCTGGGAGTAGTCGTCCTTGAGCACCATCAGGTCCTGCTTGTTCTCCCAGGGCGCGATGTTCCACAGCGCCCCGTAGCCGGCGGCGCCCCAGAACACCGGGTGGCTACGGTCCGCGCCGCCCGTCTTGCCGTCCCAGATCGCGGGAATCGCCGCGTTGATCTGGCTGTTGAGCCCGGGATTCGTGCCGCCCCGGTTGAGGCTGATCTCGTTGCCCGAGTAGGAGAAGGTGACCGTGTTGACGCTGTCGTCGCCGATCGTCTGGCTGAGCTGGGCCACCAGGGAGTGGCCGGGCTGGTCCCAGTTCGTATCGACAGCGGGGTAGGGGTCGTCGCCCCACAGGCCGTTCGCCTCGCCGGCGTTCGGAGCGCCGTTCACCCAGTTGTCCCGCGTGTAGCGAAGCATCAACCGGCTGCGGTCCGTGGCGTCGTAGTCGAGCCGCAGGTTCGCCTGATCCCAGTCGATGGGCGTCACCACGGCCTCGACCCAGTTGTTGCAACTGCCGGCCACCGGCGTCACGTTGGGAAGGGGGTAGAGGTTCAGCATGCCCTGGCCACCTGCGTTGATCCGATCCGCGGGAATCACGTTGCCGGGGAAGGGCTGGCCGGTGGTGGGATCGGTCGGGATCGCCGGGGTGCACCCGGGGATCGAGGGACCGCTGAAATCACCCGCGCGCTCGGCCGCCGTAGGAACGAAACCGGTGCGGGCGATGCCGCGCTCTTCGATGTTCCACTCACCGGAGAGGAAGAAGTGCAGCTTGTCCTGCTGGATCGGGCCGCCGAGGGTGAAGCCGTAGTCCTGGCGGTCGAGCGGCTCGGTGTCCAGGCCGGACTGCTCCAGGAAGTAGTTCGTCTCGTTCCAGGAGTCGTCGCGCATGAACGCGTAGGCGCTGCCGCGGAACTCGTTCGTGCCGCCGCGCGTCACGATGTTGATCTGGCCGCCGGCGGCGCCGCCGAACTCGGGGCTGTAGCTGTTGCTGTGGATCTTGAACTCCTCGATCGCGTCGACCGAGGGGTAGATCAGGATGGTGCGGTTCGAGCCGACGTCGTTGTTGTTCGCGCCGTCGATCGTCCACATGTTGCCGGTCGTGCCGCTGCCGCTGATTGAAAGATCGACGCCCGCGAGCAGGCCCTTGTTCTTCGTGTCGAAGCCTTCGGGCGCGCTGACGCCAGGCTGCAGCAGGGTGAGCTGGACGAAGTTCCGTCCGTTGAGCGGCAACTCGCGGATCTGCTCGCCGGTCATCAGGCCGGCGACTTCGCCGCTCAGCGTGTCCACCGGGATGGCCTCGGATTCGACCGTGATCGTCTCCGAGACGTCGCCGAGTTCGAGTTGGGCGTTCACCTCGCGCACGTCGGCGACGTGCAGGGCGATGTCGCTGATCACCGAGGACTTGAAGCCGTCCAGCGTGACCGTGATCTCGTACGCGCCGACCGGCAGGTCGCCGAAGGTGTAGATGCCGGCCTCGTTCGTGAACGTCGTTCGGTTGAGACCGGTTTCGGTCCCCTCCAGGTTCACGGTGACGCCGGGCAGGGCGCTTCCGTTCGGGTCGGTGACGGTGCCTCGGATGCTGGCGGTGAACCGTTGGGCCGCGAGCGGTGCCGCAAGCAGCGTGAGAATGAGAATGAGAGCCAGTCTTCGTGCCATGGACGTCGTGCCTCCTTGGGGTAAACCGATTTAGCCGGAAGCCGTGCTTAAAGCCGGCGTCGTTCGGGCTGCAGACGGAAGGGGCTGGCTAAATCGTTTTAGCATGCTAGTCTGCACTGTACACACCGCGTCGGATTTGTCAAGAGCGCGTGAACAGCCCCGAGAAAAAACCTGGCAGGCCCGTGAGGCTCAAGGACGTGGCGGCCCATCTGGGCCTGTCGCCGACGACCGTGTCTCTGGTGATGAACCGTTCGCCGGCGGCCAGGGGGATCCCCCCGGAGACCCAGGACCGTGTCTGCGCCGCGGCGGAGGAGCTGGGCTACCGCCCCAACTTCATCGCGCGGTCGCTTCGGCGTCAGCGCACCTTTGCGGTCGGCGTCCTGCTGCCGGAGATCAGTGAGGGTTACGCGGCCGGCGTGCTCGCGGGGATCGAGGACGAGCTCCTCCAGGAGGGCTACTTCTACCTGGTCGCTGGACACCATTCGAAGCCCGACCTCTTCGACGACTACCTGCAGCTCCTCACGGAGCGCTCGGTCGAGGGGCTGATCCTGGTGAACACGCCGATCGACGAGCCGCTGCCCTTGCCCGCCGTCGTCGTGGCGGGGCACCGCGAGCTGACGGGCGTGACGAACGTCGCCATCGACCATCAGGTCGCCGCGCGTCTGGCGCTGGCCCATCTGGCCGAACTCGGGCATCGGCGGATCGCTTTCTTCAAGGGTCATGCGCACTCCGCGGACACCGAGGCACGGTGGCAGGCGATCGTCGCGGCCTCGCGGGAACTCGGCCTCGAGATCGATTCGCGGTTGACTCTCCAGCTTTCGGGAGGGCCGGCCGGCGAACAATTCTCACCGGAGGAGGGCTACCGCGAGGGGCACGTCTTCGGCCGGAAACTGATCGAGACGGGTGCGAGGTTCACGGCGCTCTTCGCGTTCAACGACATCTCGGCGATCGGTGCGATGCGCGCGCTCAGCGAGGCCGGCCTGCGAATCCCGGACGAAGTCGCGGTCGTCGGCTTCGACGACATTCTGAGTGCGGCCTTCCAGAACCCCAGCCTGACCACCGTGCGGCAACCGCTGCACGAGATGGGGCGGAGAGCGGCCGCCGAGTTGCTGCGCAAGCTGGCTGCGCCCGACAAAGACTCGCCGCCCGCGATCACGATCGAGCCGACCCTGGTCGTCCGCGACTCGACCGGTCCCGCGCCCGACCGTGCCTGAGTCGCCTCGAATCGCGCCCGGCGTGATCGGTGGCACGCCGGGTTGGCTGCCGCTCTACGGAGGGTTCCTGATCACCGGTGTGGTCACCGTGCTCCTCGGCCCGCTGCTGCCGGACCTGGCCCTTGAGTGGCGCCTTCCGGTTGAGGAGCTGAGGGCTCTTTTCGTCGTTCAGTTCCTCGCCAGCGCTACCGGCTCGCTAGTGTCGAGCTACCGGCTCGGCCTCAGCTTGCGGCTCGGATACCTGCTGATCGCCGCGGGCCTTGTGGCTCTGTCCCTCGCGGGCTGGCCCCTGGCGCTCGTGCCGATGGCCGCCGTCGGTCTCGGGCTCGGGCTGGCTATTCCGGCCACGAATCTCCGGGTCGCCCACTCGCAGCCGCAGCGCCGGGGCGCGGCGCTCTCGTCGCTCAACATGGTCTGGGGCGCCGGCGCGGTTGCCTGCCCTCTCCTGTTTGCCGTTCGGCCCCCGGGAATGTCGAGCGATGCGGTGCTCCTTGTCCTCGCCGCCGCTTCGGGGCTCATCCTCCTTTCGCTCCGTGCCGCGCCGGCCGGCGGCGCAGTCACGGCGCAGGCGGCGTCCGCGGCGAGGGGCAGGCAGGGAGGCGTGTTGCCGGGTCTCGTCGTGATCGCGGCGATCATGTTCCTCTATGTCGGGATCGAGAACTCGGTGGGGGGCTGGCTGGTCAGCCTGGCCGACCAGTTCCGGGCCGAGCGCTCGGCGACTTCCCTCTGGATCGGATCGGGCTTCTGGGCCGCGCTCCTGGTCAGCCGTGCGGTGGCGCCCCTGTTGCTGCGCCGGATGTCCGAGCCGGTCCTCTACGGCGCCGGCGTCCTGCTGGCCGGTGGCGGTCTCTTCGGCCTGCTGCTGAGCGGATCGCAAGCCGGCCTCGCGGTTGCCGCGGTCGCCACGGGCGCGGGCCTGGCGCCCCTCTTCCCGCTGACGATCTCGTTCCTGGCCGATCTCACGGCGACCACTCGTTCCCGGAACACCGGCTGGGTGTTCGCCCTGGCCGGCGCGGGGGGAGCGGTGCTGCCGTGGCTCACCGGACGGATTGCCGGCGGCGCCGACGGGCTGGCGGCCGGTTTCGTCGCTCCGATCGGGGGACTGGTTCTGCTCGCTCTGCTCTTCGGCTTGCTGCGCCGCTTTTCGACCCCGGTCCAAACACAAACTGCCTGACGGCGAAAGTAGACTGACCCGATGATCTCGAAGAACCGGCACGTTCTCGTTCCCGTTCTGGCCGCGGCACTCGTGGCTCTGGCGCCGGCTGCCGCTCCGGCTCAGACGCAGGACGCCGATCGCCCCGCTTTCAGCGAGGTCGTCGATGTCCAGCTCGTCAACGTCGAGGTCTGGGTGAGCGACAACCGGGGTCGGCCCGTTACCGGTCTGAGCCTGGAGGACTTCGAGGTCCGGGAGGATGGAAGGCCGGTCACCGTGGAGTTCTTCAGCGAGGTGACGGATGCCGTTGCCGCCCGGACGGCCGCCGAGCCGGGCGATCAGACAGCCGACACTGTCCAGCAGGCCGCCGCGGGCGCGGTCCCGGCCGAACCGGCGCATCTCGTCCTCTACTTCGACGACCTCCACCTCGGCCCGTCCAGCCGCAAGCGGGTGATCGAGGACCTGCGAGCTTTCCTCGACGAGGAGAAGTTCCCCGCGGAGCGCGTCCTCATCTTCCGGCAGGACCGCGACCTGATCACTGAGGCCTACTTCGGTTCCAGCCGCGAGGACCTCGACCTGGCGCTCGAGCGCATCGCGGCCTCGCCGGGAATGGGCGGCCAGTCGCAGCAGGCGAAGCGGCTCGCGGTGCAGAGGTTGAACCAGCTCTGGCAGGACGCGAAGGTGCTCGCTTCCTCGGGCAGCAGTCGCCGGACGACGGCGCCGGCGCCCTGCGAGTCGTTCGTGCGGCGCGCGCTGCCGGAGGTCGAGAACTCTGCCCGCATCGGCCGCGACCGGATCGGCGCCACGCTCGATCACCTGACGACGACCGTCCGCTTCCTGGCCGCGCTGCCCGGCGTCAAGACGCTGCTCTACCTCAGCGACTCCCTCGAACGGACTCCGGGCTCGGACCTGCGGGACTTCATCACCGGCCTCTGTCCGGCCGGCGACCGGTTCCGCTCGCTCACACCCGTCGAGGAGATGTCCACCGGCTTCCACGAACTGACGCGTCACGCCAACGCGAACCGCGTGACGATCTACTCGCTCCAGACGAACGGGCTCCGTTCGACGTTCCTGAGTGCGGCGGAGCAGTCCTCGATCGACTTCCTGGGGGCGAACCCGTTCAACAGCTCGATCCGCGAGGCGGAGCGTGGAGGGATGGCCGTGCTCGCCGACGAGACCGGCGGTCGCGCCATCTTCAACCGCAACCAGTTCGACGGCGAACTCGAACAGATCGCCAACGAGATGGCAAGCTACTACTCTCTCGCGTACCGCCCGCCCCACGGCGGCGACCGCGGCGAGCACCAGATCCGCGTACGGGTGCGGGGCCGAAATCTGGAGGTGCGTCACCGCCGCGGCTACCGCGACAAGAGTGCCGATCAACGAATGAGCGAGCAGCTCGACGGCGCGCTCTATCTCGGCCTGGTCGAGAATCCTCTCGGCGTCCGGCTGGGCGCGGGCCGCGTGCGTGCGGCCGGCGGCGGCAAGCGGCGACTGCCGCTCCACGTCATGGTGCCGGCCGCGCGGGTCGCCTTCCTGCCCTTCGAGGACAAGGAGATGGCGCAGATCAGGGTGGAGGTCGCCAGCCGCCATGCGGAAACCTCGAAGGTCGTCAGGGACGAGAAGACCTTCCAGGTGGAAGCACCCCCGGATCGCGACACGCGTCTTCTCGACCTGGTCTTCAACATCGACATTCCCGATGGCCTCAACCTGGTCGCGGTCGGCGTCCGGGACGACGCCACCCGCGAGACCGCGTTCGTCTCGACCACCCTGGCCGTGGGCGAGGGCGGCCGCTGATCCGCGCAAGCGCTCTCGGTCTGATCCTCGCCGCTGGGCTACCGGCGGCCACGCAGTCGCAGGATGAGCAACCGCCGGACGCTGCCATGCAGCGCGCCCTGGTGGAGGCCGAGAGCATGCTGCGCCGGGACGAACCGCAGGCGGCCGAGAGCTGGTACCGGGAGGCGCTGCTGGAAGGCTGGCTGCTGCTCGGCGACCTGCACCGTGCCGGCGGCGCCCCGGCCGAAGCGCAGGCGGCCTACGAGCGGGCACTGGTTTCGGCCCTCGAAGCCCGGCGACCGTTGCTCGCCCTCGCCGAACTCGCGCTTGAGCGCGGCGATCCGGAAGGCGCGGTGGAGGTTCTCCTGCGTCTGCTCGCGCGAAGCTCGGGAGACGGTCGTGCCGTGCGGCTGCTCGCCCGGGCCTTCAACGCCACCGGCCAGCCGGAGCTGGCGGTGCAGCAGTTGGAAGGCGCCGCCCAGTCCATGCCTGAAGACGTCGAGACCCGGTTCGCGCTCGCCAGCGGCTACCTGCGGCTGGAGCGTCCGGAGTCCGCCGAGAAGCTCTTCCGCGAGGTGGCCGGGGAGCGTCCGATTCCGCAGACCTGGATTCTGATCGGCAGGACCTATCGCGACTACGGCGAGTACGAGCGGGCCCGCGGGGCGCTCGAACGGGCCATCGTGCAGGACCCGCGAGTACCGCGGGCCCGCTTTTACCTGGGAACCGTGGAGCTCCTGGACCGGGGCCGCGGCGCCGTCGAAGAGGCCATCGACCACTTCAAGGAGGAGCGCCGCATCTCGCCCGAGGATCCGGTGAACTCGCTCTATCTCGGAATGGTGCTGGTCGATGCGCGGCGCTTCGAGGAGGCCCTGACCTCCCTTGAGATCGCGGTGGAATCGGAGTCCACCCGACCCAACGCCCTGCATCATCTGGGCCGGGCCCTGCTCGGCCTCGACCGGCCGAGGGAAGCGGCGGCCGCGCTCGAGAGCGCCATCGATCTTGCGGAAGGCGGGTACGGCGGCTCGTTCAACGCTAACCAGATGGAGAGCCTTCACTACCAGCTCGCTCTGGCCCTCCGTCGCTCGGGCGACGAGGCGCGGGCGATGCCTCACTTCGAGGCCGCCGAACGCTTCTCGGTGGCCCTGGCCCGGAGTTCGCGCGATCGAATGTCGAACTACCTGGACGGGCACGGCAAGGAACCCTCGGCTGGGGTCGTCGGCCTGTCCGTCTTCAGCGAGACGCCGGTCTCCGGCCTCTCCGCGGAGGTTCGCGAGCAGCTCGCTCGGACAGCGCAAACGATTCTGGCCCGTGCCTCGTTCAATCTCGGCGTCATGGCGACGCAGGCCCGGCGCTTCGCCCGGGCGGCCGACCACTTCGAGCAGGCTGCCTCGGTCGATCCGGACTTTCCGAGGGTCCAGTACTCGCTGGGCGTGGCCCGCTTCAACGCGGGTCACTTCGACCGGGCGACCTTGCCGCTGTCGAAGGCGCTGGCTGAAACGCCCGACGATGCGGCCGTGCGGCGGATGCTCGCGCTGGCCTGGCTCAACGCCGAGGTCTACGATCGCGCGGCGGAGCTCCTGGCAACCGACCCGGGCCGCGCCGCGGACCGTGCGCTCCAGTACGCCTACGGCCTGGCCCTGGTCCGGAGCGGCCGGACCGTCGATGCGCAGCCGATCTTCGACCGGCTGCTCGCCGAGCACGCTGACTGGCCCGAGCTCAACGTGCTGCTCGGCCAGGCGGCGGCTCAGGAAGGCGACTTCGACGCTGCGGTGGAGCACCTCGAACGGGCCATCGAACTTCGCCCCGGCGTTGCGGAGGCGCAGGCCACGCTCGGCAACATCTATCTCCGCCAGGGGCGCCTCGAGGAGGCCGGCGCCGCGCTGCGTGCGGAACTGGCCTCACACCCCGTCGACCACCGGTCACGCTACGTCCTGGCGACCGTCCTCGAACTCGACAACCAGCCGCAGGCCGCGCTGCGCGAGGTGGAACTGGTGCTCGCCGCGGAACCCGACTTCGCCGACGCCGGCTACCTCCGGGGCAAGATCCTGCTCGAGGACGGCCGCGTCGCCGAGGCGGCCGCGCAGTTGCGCGCGGCCGCGGAACTGGCGCCCGAGGATCCGAACATCCGCAACCAGCTAGGTCAGGCGTACCAGAAGCTCGGTGATCGGGAGAAGGCGCGCGAGCAGTTCGAGATCTTTCAGAGACTCAAGGGAAGGTCGGACCAGTGAAGGTGGTGCTCGTCTCGCTGCTGCTCCTGCCGGCCGCCCTCGTCGCCCAGCCCGAAGCCGCTGCGACGGAGTCGGTCCGAGGCCTGCTCGACCGGGCCCGTGCCCTTGCCTCGCGAAACGAAGGCGAGGCGGCCGCCGAGGCGCTCGGCCGGGCGATCGCCCTGGCGCCCAACTCCGAGGACGTCCTGAACGCCTACGCGCGCTTCTCGCTCGCCCGGGGCAACCCGATCCAGGCGACGCTGGCGCTCGAGCCGCTGGCGCGGATGCACCCCGGGGAGGCGGAGTACGCCTATCTGCTCGGCGTGGCCCGCATGCAGGTGGGCGAGATGGCGGAGGCCGCCGAGGCGCTCTTCGATGCGGCAGCCCTGGATCCGCATCGAGTCCTGACACACATCGCCCTCGGCCTGGCCCTCAACCGGGTGGACCGCTTCGACGAGGCCCGGGAAGCTCTGGCCACGGCTCTGCGGCTGGAGCCGGACAACGTCGAGGCGCTGGCCGCCATGTCGGAGACCGTCGAGGGGCTCGGCATGCTGGCGGAAGCGACTCGACTCGCGAACCGGGCGCTGGCGGTCAATCCCGATCACCCGACGGCGCTGGTGACGATTGGAACGGCCCAGTTGAAGGACGGTCGTTTCGAGGCAGCCCGGGAAGCGCTGGCGCGAGCAGTGACCGCCGAGCCCGATTCGATCAAGGGGCACTACCAGCTCAGCCTCGCCCTGGCCCGCCTCGGCGACCGTGAGGGGGCGGAGCGCCACTTGCAGCGTTCCCGGGAGGCTCAGGCCGCGATCGAAGAGCACATCGAGCGTCTGCGCGCCCAGCCGCCGCTGGGCTCGAGGACGGAGCCTTGAACGGCGCCGGCGTACCAGGAGCTCGACCGGTACGCACTGGGTGCGCCGGCGCCCCCGCCGGCATCCGGCGCGCCAGCGCCGGTCTCCCGGACGCTGCCGCTACAGTGGTCGCAGCCCTCCTCGTTTGCCCCGCCTCCGCGCTAGCCCAGGGCGCCGGCGACGCGCCGCTGTTTCGCGACATCACCGAGTCCACCGGCATCGCCTTCCGCCACAACTCGGCGCCCGAGAAGAAGTACATCGTCGAGTCGATGAGCGGCGGCGTGGGGCTCTTCGACGTCGACCGTGACGGCCTGCTCGACATCTACCTCGTCAACTCCCTGACGGTCGACACGGCGAACGACCCGGAGTCGTCCCACAGCGCGCTCTACCGCAACCTGGGCGACGGCACGTTCCGCGATATCGCCACCGAGGCCGGAGTCGCCCACCCCGGCTGGGGAATGGGCCTGTGCATCGCCGACGTCGACGGCGACGGCTGGCAGGACCTCTACGTGACGGGGATCGGCCGGAACCGGCTCTATCGCAACTCGGGCGACGACACGTTCACCGACGTGGCGCCGGAGCTTGGCGTCGCGGCCTCGGGCTGGTCGACGGGCTGCGGCTTCGCAGACTACGACCGCGACGGCGATCTCGACCTGTTCGTGAGCCGCTACGTGGAGTTCGATCTCGACAACCTGCCGGAGTTCGGCAGCGACAAGACCTGTCAGTACCGCGGCGTCTCCGTGCAGTGCGGACCGCGTGGCCTGCCGGGCACCTCCGACCTCCTGTTCCGGCAGGAAGCGAACGGCGCGTTCACCGAGGTCGGCGAGGAGGCGGGGGTTCGCGATCCGGACGGCTACTTCGGCCTCGGCATCGCCTGGGTCGACATGGACGGCGACGGCTGGCTCGACCTCTATGTCGCCAACGACTCGACGCCCAACTACCTCTACATGAACCGGAAGGACGGCACCTTCGAAGAGTCGGGCTTCTTCATGGGCGTCGCGGTGAGCGAGGATGGCGGCGAGCAGGGCGGCATGGGCGTCGCGGTCGGCGACTACGACGGCAGCGGTCGCCTGAGCCTGTTCGTCAGCAACTTCGCCGAGGAGTACAACGCGCTCTATCGCAACGAGGGCGACTACTCGAGCGACGCCTCCTTCCGGTCGAGGACGGGCGCGTCGAGCCTGCCCTACGTCGGTTGGGGAACGGCGTTCTTCGACTACGACAACGACGGCTGGGAGGACCTCGTGGTGGTGAACGGCCACGTCTATCCTCAGCTCGACGGCGCCCGGCTCGGCGCCTCGGCCGGCTACCGTCAGCGCAAGCTCCTCTACCGCAACCTGGGCGACGGCACCTTCGAAGAGGTCGCCAAGCGAGGGGGGCCGGCCTTCCTCGAACAGACGGTCAGCCGCGGTCTGGCGATGGGCGACCTGGACAACGACGGCCGGGTGGACCTGGTGATCAACGACCTCGACGGCTCGCCGATGGTGCTGCGCAACGAGGCCGGCGGCGGCCGCTGGCTGCAGGTGCGGCTGGTCGGGGCCGGCAAGAACACCGACGCGATCGGCGCGGTGATTCGGGTGACGGCTGATGGACGCAGCCAGATCCGCAACATCCGCAGCGGCACCAGCTACCTGTCCCAGGACGATTTCCGGCAGCACTTCGGCCTGGGCGCCGCCGCCACGGTCGATTCGGTCGTCGTGACCTGGCCCGACGGCTCGACGACGGAGCGAGAAAACGTCGCCGCCGACCAGTTGATTGTCGTCGAGCAGGCAGGTCACCTGCAGTAGAGAGCATCGCCTGGCCGATGCCCGTTCTCTGGGTGCGCGGACCTTCTGGTCCGCATCAAACGCGATGCCGCGGAGCGGCGAGCGCGACTACTTCTCGTCCCGAGTCATCCAGCGCTCGCCCGAGCTGTGCGGCGCGCTTCGAGATCCGCGGTTGAACCTCTCCGCCGCATGCGGATAGTCGGGCCCCACCACACCCCCGGCGCACTCGCCGGCAGGCGGGATCACCCAGTCGCAGCCGGGCGTGTTCTCCGGGCCGTCGGCCCAGCATTGCTCCAGCGCCTCGAGGTCCGCGGCCAGTGAGCCCGGATCGTGCGGCGGCATGTGCTCGTTGGGGTCCCAGAAATCGCCCGTGAACTCCTCCAGCGTCTCCATCGCGATCCGGTGGCAGCCAACGCAGCCGTTGTCTTCGATGTGGATCGTCCGCATGTCCCAGGTCGGCGCGCCCACGACGTAGTAGGGCGGGTTGGGTCCGGGCAGGACCGGGACGACTGGCTGACGCGGGTTCTCGGGAAGCCGCGCGGACTTGATCCAGGGATTGTGGATGAACGGGTCCGCCTGGTGGCAGCGGACGCACTGGATATCCCCGGCCGGCATGTACGCGTCGTCGAAATCCGGGTCGTTGGGGCCGGGCAGGACCCCGAGCAGCCGGTTGTTCTCGCCGACGTAGGTCCAGGGGCTGTTGTCGCCCGACTCGAAGAAGCACGTGGCGCCACTGTCGTAGTTGTAGCCGATCATCTGGACCGAGTCGCCGATGTCGACGTTGAAGACGTCGTCACGCCCGTCGTGGCGACAGAAGCTCACCCAGACGACCTCGGGCCGGGGCGTGCCGTCGGCGTTCCTGCCCTCGTGGCGTTGCAGGCTCGAACCCGGCATGCAGTCGCCGATCTGGAGGCTGCCGTCGTCGCAAGCGTGGAGCCCCGGGTCCTCGAAGATCTCCCGGCCGTCCTGCCGGATGCGGATGCGCGCGCCCTGGCCGCAGTCGACGATCGGCGCCACGCCCACGTGCGGTTCGCACATCGCGGCGTAGGCGCGGGCGCTCTTCGGCATCGGCGGGTTCGCGCCCTCGGGCGTGCACGGTCCGGCAGGCGCGGACTGCGCGAACGCCGGCCCAGCGGCAACGACGAGAAGCAGGGCGGTGAGTGCTCGCACGGCCTACATCTCCAGCACGACTTCCTTCTTCGCGTTCGACTCCAGCGACTGGACCTTGCGCTTCAGGTACTTGTTCAACTGCCGGTCGTAGCGGCTGGTGGCGCCGGCGTGACGGACGCGCACGTACGGCTCCCAGCGGGCTTCGCCGGCGGCCTCGACCTGGTCGCCCATCACGGTGACCCGCTGGATGATGCGCTCCTCGTTGAAGTCGTTCAGCACGAAGTGCTGCGTGCAGCGGTTGTCCCACATGGCGAGCGTGCCCTGCTGCCAGCGATACCGAACGGTGAAGCGCGTGTTCGTCGCCCAGCGGGTCAGGTAGCCGAGCAGGTGGTCGCTCTCCTCATGGCTCAGTTCGACGATGCGGCGGGTGAAGTGCTCGTTGACGAACAGCGACTTGCGGCCGGTCTCCGGGTGAACGCGGACGACCGGGTGGATCGTCATCTTCTCCGGCTTGCCGTGCGGCGTCGCGTCGTGGAGCGCGGTCAGACCCTCGCAGAGCTCCTGCAGCGGCGGCGAGAGTTCCTCGTAGGCCCTGTACATGTTGGCCCACATCGTGTCGCCGCCGACCTCAGGGCACTTGACCATGTTGAGGATCGCCATCACCGAGGGGCTCTCCTGGAAGCTGATGTCGCTGTGCCACTCGTCCGCGACTCCGCCGCGGGTCGCCACCAGCTCGAACACCTCGGGGTGCTCGAGGAATGGGTTGTTCAGGTGCGGGTGTCCTTCCAGCTCGCCGAAGTGGCGGCCGAAGGCGACGTGCTGCGCCACGTCCAGATGCTGGTCGGGAAAGAACAGCACCTGGTGGTCCAGCAGCAGGCCGCGGATCGTTGCGGCCTCGTCCGGGCCGGCCTCAGCCAGCGGCAGATCGTGGATCTCGGCGCCCAGGGACCCGGAGAGGCGTACGACTCGATGACTCATGGGAGTTCTCCTGCGGTTGAGGATCGAGGCTATCTCTAGACTCCGGGTCATGCGCAACCAACTCGGCCTTGTCACAGCCGCCCTCGCCGCGGTCGTCCTGTCCTGTTCGGAGCTCGCGGAGCAGGCCGAAGGTCCCCGCGTGGAGGCCGACGGCACCGTTCACGTCCCGGCCTTCGACCTGCCCGAGACCTCGTACTTCAGCGACGAGTCGCGGGCGGCGATGAAGCACTTCCGCGAGGTCTACGGACCGGAGTTCGGCACCTTCTCCCAGGGCTGCGCGAACCTGAACGACGTCGCCGACGACCCGGAGGCGATTGGGGCCGCGCGCCAGTGCGTCGCCGACGGCTACTACAAGACGGCCATCTACCGGGACACCGTCGCCAAGCACCCGGTGAAGATCACCGCGGAGACGATCGCCGGCGTCTACACCGAGGTGTTCGTCCCCGAGGGGGGCGTCGCCGAAAAGAAGGAAGACCGGCTGCTGATCAGTATTCACGGCGGCGGCTTCCGCGTCGGCGCCCGCTACTTCAGCCAGACGGAGGCGATGCAGGTCGCCGACATGGGCGGCTACAAGGTGATCAGCCCCGACTATCGGATGGCGCCCGAGGCCACCCACCCGGCCGGCGTCGAGGACGTCATCGCCGTCTACAAGGCGATGCTCGAGGACTACGAGGCGGCGAAGATCGGCATCTACGGCTGCTCGGCCGGGGCCATGCTCACCGCGCAGACGGTCGCGTACATGCTCGAGAACGACCTGCCGCTGCCGGGCGCGATCGGCCTCTTCTGCGCCGGGATACCGACGACCGACGGCGACACCCCGGGCGTCTTCAAGATGGGCCGCAGCGAGAGCGCCTTCCTCGTGTCCGCGATCAACGGCTTCCCGCGCCCGGTCGAGCCGGCGGAGCCGCCCCAGCCGAGCGGCTACTTCCGCGGCGTGAAAGCCGGCGATCCCGTCGTCGCTCCCGGCGACCACGACGACCTGCTCGCCCGCTTCCCGCCGACGCTACTGATCAGCGGCACCCGCGACTTCGCGCTCGGCGGCGTACTGGCCAGCCACAACAAGCTGGTCAGTCTCGGCGTCGAGGCCGACCTGCACGTCTGGGAAGGCCTCGGGCACGCGACCTTCGCGTTCAACCCCCGCCTGCCCGAGTCGGACGAAGTGCACAACGTGATCGTGCGCTTCCTCGACCGGCACCTGTCGCGGTAGCAGAACTCAGTTGTACCAGTAGATGTGCTCGTCGTCCGGCGCGTCCGGGTCGAGCAGCGTCTTGTCGATGTTGACCGGGCTTTGGGTGGCCCAGGGCCAGATCGGTGCCGCCTGTTCCTCGTTGTGCTCGGCGAGGAGCTTCTTCAGGGCAGCGACCCGCTCCGGTTCCCTGTCGGCGAGGTTGTGCTGCTCGGTGGGGTCCTTCTTCATGTTGAAGAGCCATACTCCTCCGGGGGGTTCGCTGATCTGGAGTTTCCAGCCGTCGGCGAGGACGACCTGATAGTCGCCGGTGCGCCAGAAGAGACGGTCGTGCGGCGCGCCTTCGACCTCACCCAGGACGTGCGGCACCAGGTCGACGCCGTCGATCTTCCGGTCGCCGGGCAGATCGACTCCGGCCGCGGCCGCCGCGGTCGAAAAGATGTCGAAGCCGTGGACCGGGGCTTCGTAGGTCTGGCCGCCGCTGAGACGGGCCGGCCACTTCAGGAGGAAGGGCACGTGGATGCCTCCCTCGAAGAAGCTGATCTTCCAGCCGCGGAACGGCTCGTTGACGCGCGGCAGGCCGATGTAGGCCGGCGCCCCGTTGTCCGAGGTGAAGAAGACGAGCGTGTTCTCTTCGAGACCGTTCTCGCGCAGCGCCTCGAGCACCCTGCCGACGCTGCGGTCGAGTGAACGGACCATCGCGGCGTAGACCCGCAGGCGATGCTCCTCGATGTGGGACAGCGCCTCGTAGTCGGCGCGCAGCGCCTGCAGGGGCGTGTGCACCGCCCAGTGCGCCAGGTAGAGAAGGAAGGGCCGGTCCTTGTTCGCCTCGATGACCTGAACCGCCTGGTCGGTGTAGTAGTCGGTCAGGTACCCGCCGGGTTCGAAGGAGGGACTGTCGTTGAAGGACGCCTCGTAACGCACGAAGCGCCACAGGAAGCGGTCGATCCCGTCGAACTCCTGCTTCGAGTTGACGACGTTCGGGTCGTCCTCGGGCAGGTACAGGCCGCTCCTCATGAGCAGGCTCTCGTCGAAGCCCTGCTCGTGAGCCCGCATGCCGTCGCCCACACCAAGGTGCCACTTGCCGATGTGCACGGTGTGGTAGCCGGCCGGCTTGAGCAGCTCGGCGAGCGTGATCTCGGACGGCGGCACGCCCTTCTCGTCGATGGGAACCGTCGCCCCTTCCGGGTTGCCGCTCGTCTGCCGGAGCCTGCCTTCCGTGCTCGAGAGCCGGGGCACCATCGTGGCGAACCCCGGCGGCGTCGGCGTGAACTCGAAACCGAAGCGGGTGCCGTAGCGGCCGGTCATGAGCGCAGCCCGCGACGGGGCGCAGGTGCCGTTGGCCGAGTAACCGTTGGCGAAGTGGACGCCGTCACGGGCCAGCGAGTCGATGTTCGGGGTCGGGACCGTGCCGCCCGCGACGCCGCCACCGAGCCAGCTCAGGTCGTTCCAGCCCAGGTCGTCGGCGAGGATGACGACGATGTTGGGCGGCCGCTCGCCGGCGGGCCGTCCTTCGGGATCGGCGCCGGACTGCCAGTCGATCGTCTGGGTCGGACCGATTTCGGCCGGTTGGAACTGTGCGGCCACGCCCACGGCGGCCGCGAAGGTCGCGGCGAGCCCGAGGGCGACCAGGCCGCGTCGTGCGCCGCATCGATTCATCATTCTTGTCCTTTCGAGTGGTTGGGGCGATAGCCTACGAGATCAACGCGATGGGTCCCGTTCTCTTCATCTGCCTTCTGTTTGCCGTTACGACTGCAACACATGTGCAGCCAGCGGCGGCACAGAACAACTCCTCCAGGATCGCCTTCGTATCCACTCAGGACGGCAACCCGGAGATCTACGTCATGAACGAAGGTGGCTCCGACCTGACGCGGCTGACCAACAATCCGGGCTTCGATGGTGCCCCGACGTGGTCGCCCGACGGCACCCGGATCGCATTCGCATCATCTCGCAACGACAACGCCGACATCTACATCATGAACGCCGACGGCTCCAACGTCGTCCGTCTCACCAGCCACGCGGCCAACGACGGCGGCCCCTCCTGGTCGCCCGACGGCTCGATGATCGCCTTCGATTCGAATCGCAGCGGCAGCTCTCAGGTGTGGCGTACCAACGTCGACGCCGGAAACTGGGGGTACAACCTCACGCAGCTCACCGAAGACCATCCTCTGGGGCGCGTAAACAACTTCGTCGCCTGGTCGCCCGACGGTTTGTGGATCGCCTTCGAAGCCGACCGTGACCGCGACGACCCGGAGATCTATCTAGCCAACGCCGTCGATGGCACCAACCAGCAGCGATTGACGTTCACTCGTGCTCTTGACGAGGTCCCCAGTTGGACACCCGACGGCAGGCAGATCGTCTACTCCACCGATCGCGACGGGGCACCGCAGAACGGCAACTATGAGATCTACATCATGAACGTCGATGGCTCCGACAAGCGCCGTCTGACCACCGCCCCAGGTGCCGACTCCAACCCTTCGGTGTCGGCCGACGGCACCCGGATCGCCTTCGATTCTTCGCGCGGCGGAGGGAGGGAGATCTATGTCATGAACCTGGATGGCTCCAATCCGATTCGACTGACGGGCACAGGAATCGAGAGGTCTGACGGCAGCAGAGCCATATCCAACAGCAACCCCGCCTGGTCACCGTTCTAGGCGGGCTCAGGGCTAGAGTAAGACGGATGCCGCTTCCGGCATCCGAATCAGAGAGAGGGAGCGTTCGACCCATGAAGAGAGGCCGACTTGCCTTGCTCGCCCTTGTCGCGATGTTCCTGGCCGTTCCGGCGTTTTCCCAGGACGGCGACGAGAACGAGAACGAGAGAGTGAAGGGCGCGCACGAGAACCAGTCGCCGGAGGCGCGGCAGGACGATCTCGGCATCACGGTTCCCGTGCCGACGAGCCACCCGGGCCGCCGCTACCCGGCGGAACACGAGTTCCCGACCGGCCCGGCCATCGGCGAGCGACTGCCCGAGTTCGAGCTGCCGAACCAGGACGGCGAGCTGATCGACTTCCACGCGGACCGGGGCGACTCGAAGGCGGTCGTCGTCTTCTACCGCTCCGCGGTCTGGTGACCGTACTGCCGCACGCAGCTGGTCGAGCTGCAAGACAACCTGGAGCTCTTCGACGCCGAGGACATCAAGGTCTACGGCATCAGCTACGACACGCAGGAGCAGTTGAAGGCCTTCGCTGAGGATCGGGGCGTCACATACGACCTGCTCTCCGATGCCGATTCGGCGGTCATCAAGCGCTTCGGCATTCTGAACACGACGATCGATCCCGATGCGGATGTCCTCAACCGGGCGACGCAGAAGGGGTTCTACGGGATTCCCTTCCCGGGCGTCTACGTCACGGACCGTGACGGCCAGGTGACGGAGAAGTTCTTCCACCGCCACTACGCGACGCGCACTTCCGCCGGCACGATTCGCGACAGCGCGATCGGCCGCATCCTCGCCAAGCACGAGGTTCCGGCCGCGGAACTGGGCGACGAGCATGTCGAGGTCTCCGTCTTCCTCGCCGACGAGGCGCTCAAGTTCGAGTACACGAGCACTCTTCACGTGCGGTTCGAGGTCGCCGACGGCTACCACATCTACGCGGAACCCCTGCCCGACGGCTTCATCGCCTCGACGGCGACCGTCGTACCGACCAAGGGCGTGAGAACAGGCGAGCCGGTCTACCCGGCGACGTCCGAGCGCGAGTTTCCCCAGCTCGGCGTGACGCTCAATGTGTACGAGGAAGGCACGACCGACATCGCCATCCCGATCGCGCTGAACGCCGAGATTCTCAACTGGCCGATGCAGGACAAGCCGACCGAGATCGAGATCCCGGTCGACATCGTCTACCAGGCCTGCAGCGAGACAGTCTGCTACGTGCCGAAGGAAGAGACGGTCGTGCTCAAGGCGCCGATCGAACCGCTGGTGATGCCGGGTCGTCGGAGATAGCGTCGGCAAACCCTCAGCCTCCGACTCCAGTCCGGCGGTCAAGATGAGCCTGATCCTCTACGGAGCCCACCTCTCTCCCTTCGTTCGCAAGGCGGATGCGCTGCTGCGCGAGAAGGGAGTGCCCTTCGAACTCAAGAGCGTCAACATCATGCCGATGCCCGACTGGTTCAAGGAGATCAGTCCGGCCCGTCGGATTCCGGTGTTGCGCGATACGGATGTGGGCGAGAAAGGTCCTGCCGGCACGATCCCCGACTCGTCCGCGATCTGCGCCTACATCGAGCAGAAGTTCCCGGAGCCCGCGTTCTATCCGGCGGATCCCTACGAACGCGGCCGCGCGGTGTGGCTGGAGGAGTACTGCGACACCGAGCTGGCGATGGCGATCGGCCTCGGGATCTTCCGCCCGATCCAGTTCAAGCGCTTCATGGGCGAGGAGCCCGATGTGGACACGGCCAGGAAGACGTATGCGGAGCGGCTTCCACGGCGCCTCGACTATCTCGAAGGCGAAGTCGGTGACGGACCGTTCCTGGTTGGAGACGCGCTCACGATCGCGGACATCTCCCTCGCGTGTCAGGTCGCTCAGTTCGAGTTCGTCGCCGGGCCGCTCGACGCGTCGCGGTGGCCCGGAGTGGCCGTCCTCGTCGAGCGCTTGACCGGGCGGGACAGCTTTCAGCCCTGTCTCGCGATCTGCCGGAAGATCGTGAAGCAGGAGCCCATCGATCTGAGGTCCTAGATCGGTGACGAAGCCGATGCCGTGGATCCTGCTCATGGCCATCGTCCTGCTGGGCTGCGCGGCGGGCGAGGAGGTCGAGGCGCCGGAGGCGCAGCGGCCGCCAAACGTCGTGCTCATCGTCGCCGACGACCTGGGCTGGCGTGACGTCAGCTTCAACGGCGGCGACATCGCCACCCCCAACATCGACCGGATCGCCACGGAGGGCGTCAGGCTCGATCGCTTCTACGTGGCGCCCATCTGCTCGCCGACGCGCGCAGGCCTGATGACCGGCAGACATCCGATTCGCTACGGCATGATGCGCGGCGTCGTCATGGGGTACCACGACTACGGTCTCGATCCCGAGGCGACGATCGTGCCGCAGGTGCTTGCCGAGGCCGGCTACGAGCACAGGGGCCTCGTCGGCAAGTGGCATCTGGGTCTGTCGCGCCGGGAGTACCACCCCCTGGAACGTGGTTTCACGCGCTTCGTCGGCCACCTCGGCTGGGGCTTCGACTACTTCACGCACGAGCGCTACGGCGAGGTCGACTGGTTCCACGACGAGGAGTCGGTCGACGAGCCCGGCTACAGCACGGATCTGATCTCCGAGCACGCGGTGCGGTTCGTCCGCGAGCACGCCGGCGGCGAGGCGCCCTTCTTCCTGTTCGTGCCGTACAACGCGCCGCACTCACCCTTCGAGGCGAAGGAAGAGGATCTGCCGCTCTACGAGGGCCTCGAGCCGGTGGCGATCGAGGCGGTCGTCGGCGCGGGCGTGCCGCCGGAGAAGTACGAGTGGTTCGGGGGCCACGCGATGAGCCGGGCACGCCTCGAAGACGTGGAAGGCCGGCTCCGCAACCGCAGGATCACTGGCGCGATGGTCCACGCGATGGACGTCGGTATCGGCCGTATTCTCGATGCCCTGGACGAGGCCGGCGTGGCGGACGACACCCTGGTGTGGTTCTTCTCGGACAACGGCGGCGACACCGGCATCGGCGACAACCGCCCGTTCCGCGGCTCCAAGGGCAACGTCTTCGAAGGCGGCATCCGAGTGGCGGCGGCGGCCCGCTGGCCCGCCGGCGGCGTGAGTGGCGGGAGCGCCGTTTCCGCACCGCTGAACTACCTCGACGTCATGCCGACGCTCATGGAGGCAGCGGCCGCTTCGGATCCTGTCGATCTTGAACTGGACGGCCGCGATGCCCTGCCGGCGCTTCGGGGTGTCGAGGTCGCCGGCGACCGCGACTTCTACTCCTACTGCGCCCAGTTGAGCAGCGAGCGCGAGCAACTCATGGCGATGGAAGGCGACTGGAAGCTGATCGTCATCGGACCCGAGCCGCTCGACCGCGCGGCGCTCGCCGAGTCCCAGACCATGCTCTTTCACCTGGGCGAGGATCCCGGCGAGCGCAACGACCTGTCGGCCGAGCACCCGGAGATCGTCGAGCGTCTGACCGGGAAGGCGCTTGCCTTCCGCGCCCTGCAGCCCGACGAGCACGTGCCGATCTTCTGGGAGGGACGCGACGGTTTCGTCGCGCCGGAGAGGTGGCGGTTTGCGGAGTAAGCTGACCCGCGTGGGTGGCGTATGAAGACGTTTCTCTACCTTGTTGCAGGAGGCCTGGCAGCGATGATGCCGGTCGCGCAGGCTGCGAACGGCGAAACGGCACGCCCGCTGTCCGCCTTTTTCGGGTTGGACAACGCCCTGCCAGGCGTTGCGAACATCCTCTGCCAGGGCGCATCCGGGCAGGACGGCATGCCGATCGTGCTGTCCCATACCGTGGACGCGGAAACCCTGCAGGCCGAGGACTTCCGGATCGTCACGCGGTCCGGATCTGAACGCACTCCCATCTGCTCAACCCTTCGCCCGGCCAGCGATCCAGGCGAACTCAGGACCGTGCTCCTCATCGGTGAGTTCGGCGACGCGGCCGACGACCCGCCGGCGAAAGTGCTCATTGTCGGCGACCTGTTCTCGGACGGAGTGACGGGTGATCCGATGAACTTCCGCGGAACAGAGACGAGTGTCACGCCATTGGAGGCCGGACCCTCTCTCGTGCTGGCGGAGGTGGTACCCGAGGACGGATGGTCAACGGAGAGCCGGGGGTCGGCGTGTCCGGAAGGCATCCAACAGGTGGTCCGGGCGACCTGGGCCGGAGGCGTACGACTGCCGGATGGCGACGACGCTGGCGACGGCGAGCGCGCGCTCTATCGGGTGACCGTGAAGCGTCCGGACGGCTCGAGTGACGAGATCGTCCCAGCGGCGCTCGCGGATCTGGGCGACAACGACAACAACCACCTTCTGTGCCTCGACACGTCCGCCCCGGCGGTCTCCGTGAGCTTCCCGGGTGGTCATCTCGTCGACCCCAATCAGGACCTGAATCCCGACACGCGGGTTGCGGTCGACGGTGGTTCAGAGGTGCCTTAGACCTACTGGTCGCCTCTTGCGCCTGTCTGGGCGGTGGGAGTGGAGCCGGCCCGACGGCCGGCGGCAGTTTTCCTGGGGCTACGCCGCTTCGCGGCTCCGCCCCGGAGCGGACCAGAAGGTCCGCGCACCCAGAGCACTGCCCGGGTGTGGCCTGCTTCTCTACATGTGGTTGACATGACGCCGCTGCGGGCGCATTCCAACTGCAGCAGGGAATCCCGCAGGACCCCACGCCCGTTCTCTGGGTGCGCGGACCTTCTGGTCCGCTGCCGCCGAAGGCGGCCAGAACCACGCGCCGGCCGTAGGCCGGCACGTTTGCCAGTTGAAGGGCTGATTCGTTCGCCACATCAGCGCTTTGCGCTGATGTGGCGCCGACATCCCGTACGGGCTGTCAGCGCGCGCTGCGGCGCGCGCTGGTAGCCCGTACGGGATTCGAACCCGTGTTACTGGCGTGAGAGGCCAGCGTCCTAGACCCCTAGACGAACGGGCCACGCGTGCGCAGGGCCGCGGAATTTAGCACAGCGCGGTGCAGGTGCCTCGGTCCTGCGAGTTCGGAATCTCACCTTCGAGCCATGGTGTTAGGTTGCCGTAGTGCCTCTTCGACGCGGCATCTTTTTGTGGGCCCGCGGGCTGCTGGCAGCCACGCTGACGCTCGCGCCGTTCTCGCCGGCGTGGCCGCAGGCTGACGACGAGCCGGAGACGCAGATTCTCTCGCATGAGGATGGGCTGATCGTGATGGGCCGGCAGCGGGAGCCGTTGCCCTGGGCTCGGTCCTCGTTCGGTCCGCTCGTGGCCCTGGCGCCGGTCGTGGAGGTGCTGGGAGGCGAGCTGGAGATCGGTCCTCTGGGCGAGGCGCACACGCTGCAGGTCGCCGGTCGCGAGGTGGTGCTCGGGCCGCTGGGCCGGATCGTTCTGGTCGACGGCGAGATGCACAGCCTGTCGATCAGGCCGTGGCTCGAACCGGAACCGGAACTCCCCGAGCATCTGCGCCCGAAGGACGACGAGGAGGACGACGGCGACGCGGATTCCGGGAGCCCCGACGCGGAAGAGCCGGAGCCCGAACTGCCGCCGATCGAGTTGCCTCCGCGTCATCTGTACGTCCCGGTCGACGCGCTGGTGCGCGCGTATCCGGAGGAGCAGGGATACCGGTTCGACTTCGACCGTCGGCGCGGGCGGCTGCAGGTCGACCGGATCGGCGAACGCCGGCTCGCGGTCGAGGTGGACCGCGTGCACGATCTCGGCGCGACGACGCTGGTCGTGACCTTCTCGGGTCGGCCCCGCTACCGCGTCGACGACTACCGTGGAGGCGTACGGCTCCGGCTCCTGAGCGGCGTCCTGGAGCCGCGGCCTCGCGTCCGGCTCAACGATCCGCTCGTGCGCTGGCTGGAAGTCCGCGAACGCTCGATCGATATCGGTCTGGCGCCAAGGGCGGAGGCGTCCGAGCCGTACATCCTCGGACGACCGCCCCGGGTTCAACTCGTCATGGACATCACCCGGGACCGGATGCGGAGCACACCCCGCGCCCTGTCGCGGCGAGCGGAGGAAACCGGCGAGTTCCGGATCGTCCTCGACCCGGG
Organism: Acidobacteriota bacterium; assembly: GCA_026707545.1. NCBI lineage: Bacteria > Pseudomonadati > Acidobacteriota > Acidobacteriota bacterium. Next base: position 113,671 of record JAPOWR010000004.1, read on the forward strand.
CCACGGGGGCGCCGACACCGGCGTTTCGTCGCCCGACGGCGTGACGGAGAAGGACCTTGTGCTCGAGATTGCGCGGGAACTCGGGTCGCACCTGGCGGACAGCCTGGACGCGCGGGTCGTGCTGACCCGGACCGACGACGCCGAGGTGGCGCTCGAGAACCGGACGGCGGTGGCCAACCAGCGCCGGGCCGATCTCTTCCTGTCCCTGCATGTGAGTCCGGATTCTCCGTGGGCCGCCGGGGACGGTTTTCAGACGTACGTCCTCGATCCGCCGCCGGCACTGTTCGAGACGGCCGACGACGAGGAGGAAGCGCCGGTCGACGACGATTGGGGCGAACCGGCCGGGGAGGACGATCCCGAACCGCCGGAAGCCGGCTTGCGACGGAACGAGCAAGACGCGACGGACTTTGAAGAGGATACGTTCGACGACCTGGGCGCCGAGGCGGAAGACGCGCAGGAGATTCACGTCGCCGTTCCTGCGCTCGAGCTTTGGGAGCGGGCGCAGGACAGCCAACTCGAGAGGAGCCGGCTGCTGGCGCGGCTGATCCAGAGCCATGTCAGCGACGTGCTCGAGCAGCCGAACCGCCGCGTTTCTCGAGCGCCGCTACGGGTGCTCACCGGCGCTTCGATGCCCGCGGTTCTGATCGAACTCGGTTCACTCGGTGGCGACGAGGAAGAGGAAGGAACACCGCTGCTCGACGAGTTCCACCGGCGCGAGCTGATCGAGGCGATCGGGCGGGCGATCCGCCTGTACCGTGGCGTCGTGGCCGGCGCCGGCGCCGACAGGGCCGCCGACGGGGCGGGGTCGTGACCCGCGCGTCGTCGCGCGTGTGGCCGGTCGTGGCCATCGCGTTGCTGGCCGGTTGCGGCGGCTCGGGCGAGAACGGCGACGGCGACGGCGAAGTGGAACTCGCGGCACCCGGGGACGACTTCCTGGCCACGCTGTGCTTTCCGACGGGACTCGGTTTGCTCCGCTGCGAGGAGCGGTCGATCCCCGCCGAAGACAGCGCGGAGGAAACGGCCGTCGTCATCATCGAAGCACTGATCGCAGGTCCGGAGCGGGTCGAGGCCCCTGACGCGATCGCGGGCGAACCAGATGACGAAGACGGCGATCCGACCGATCCGGCCGACCCGCTCGACGACGTGTTTCCGGCCTTGCCGGCCGGAGTCCGGCTCCTGGCGCTGGAAGTGCTCGACAACGTGGCGTACGTCGACCTGACGATGGCCGAAGTCGGTGACGGAAGGGGCGAACGAGCCGCCGCGCCGCGCCGCTCGGCACTGGTCCTGGAGCGCCCGGCGATGGGGCTGACGGAGGAACTCCTGGCCGTCTACAGCGTGGTGAACAGTCTGACCGCGAACAGCCTGGGCATCGACCGCGTCGTGCTGATGTGGAACGGAGAGCAGCGCCCGACCTTCGCCGGCCACGTCGACACGACCAGACCGCTGATGGCCGACCTGGAGCGGAACGCCGAGCCGTCCGGCGGCGCCTGATCAGTGTCTTCTCCCGAACCCCTGATCGGCGTCTTCGACTCGGGAGTCGGCGGCCTCACCGTGGTCGCGGCCCTGCGCCGGCGCTTGCCGCGGGCATCCATCGTCTATCTTGGCGACACGGCGCGCCTGCCCTACGGCACGAAGTCGCGGCGGACGGTGCTGCGCTACTCCCAGGCGAACGTGGACTTCCTGGAGCGATGCGGGGTCGACGCCCTGGTCGTCGCCTGCAACACGGCGTCGGCGATGGCGCTCGAGGATCTCGGGGTACGGACTCCGCACTGGGGCGTGCTGGAGCCGGGCGCGTCGGCGGCCGTCGTCGCCGCGGACCGGCACGTCGGCGTGATCGCCACGGAATCGACCGTCCGGTCGGGTGCGTACGAGCAGGCGATTCGGCGCCTCGACCCGGGGTTGCGGGTCAGCCAACAGGCGTGTCCGCTGCTCGTGCCGCTGGTCGAGGAGGGTTGGGAGGAGGATGAGATCACCGAACGCGTCGTCGCCCGCTACCTCAAGCCCCTGCTGCGGGACCGGATCGATACCCTGCTCCTGGGCTGTACCCACTATCCGCTGCTGCGCGGGGTGCTCGAGCGCGCATGCGGCCCGGCGGTCACCCTGGTGGACTCGGCCGAGTCCACCAGCAGGGAGGTGGAGCGGGAGCTCGGCAGCGGGAGCGGTGCGGGCGCCGGCGCCGGCCGCTCGCCGAGTGTGAGACTCTTCGCCACCGACGCCGGTCCGCGATTTGCGAAACTCGCGGAGCGGATCTTGGGCGAACCCGTGGCCCTGGAGTTGATCGACGTGAACGGGCCGGACGGGCAACGGCAGGAGGTGGAGAGACGGTGACTGGAACTGGACGGTCTGGCGGTTTCGCACGCAGCGGCGGACGATCCGTGTCGGCTCTGCGGCCGGCCGCGATCGAACTCGACGCGATGAAGTACGCGGAAGGTTCCGCGCTGATCGAGTGCGGCGAGACCCGGGTGCTCTGCTCGGCCAGCGTCGAGCGGCGGGTGCCGCCCTTCCTGGTTGGCAAGGGCCGCGGTTGGCTCACCGCCGAGTACGCCATGCTGCCGCGTGCGACGCTGACGCGTTCGAGGAGAGAAGTGTCACGCGGCCGACCGTCGGGTCGGACCGCGGAGATCCAGCGGTTGATCGGCCGGTCGCTCCGGTCCGCGGTCGACCTGGGCAAGCTCCCGGAAGTGACGATCGCCGTCGACTGCGACGTGATCCAGGCTGACGGCGGCACCCGGACGGCGTCGATCACCGGCGCCTACGTGGCGACGGTTGCCGCGCTGGCGAAGATGCTGCTGGAAGGCGATCTGAAGACGTGGCCGCTGGTTCACTCGGTGGCCGCGGTGTCGGTCGGCATCTGCGAAGACGAGCTGCTGCTCGATCTCGAATACGTCGAGGACCGGGACGCCCAGGTCGATCTGAACGTTGTGGCGACGGGCGAAGGCAACCTGATCGAGGTGCAGGGCACCGCGGAAGGCAGGGTGTTCACGCGGCCGGAGTTCGACAGTCTGCTCGATCTCGCCCTTGCCGGCATCGCCGAGCTGGGGAAGCTGCAGCAACGCTCCCTCGCGGCGCGGTTGGCCGAGGTGGACGAGGCCCTGGAACGCCGCCGGCGCGGGCCCGCGGCGACCAAGGACGAAGCGAGTGTCTGGGATCGCCCTGCCCGTTCGTAGCGGCCCTTGGACATCCACCTGATCGCGATCGGCGGCACCGGCATGGCGCCGCTGGCCTGCCTGTTGCGCGATCTGGGCCACGAAGTCCGCGGATCCGACGGACCTTTGTACCCACCGACCAGCGAACTGCTGGCGGGCGCGGGGATCGAGCCCCTGGTCGGCTATGACCCGGCTCATCTGGAGCCGCGGCCGGACCTGGTCATCGTCGGCAACGCGGTGCCGCGCACGAACCCGGAGGCGGTGGCGACGGAGGAACTCGGCCTGCCTCGGCTGTCGATGCCCGAAGCGCTCGACCGATTCGTGCTCCGGGACCGCCGGCCGCTGGTCGTCGCCGGCAGCCACGGCAAGACGACCACGACGGCGATGGCGGCCTGGGTCTACTCCCGCGCCGGCGCGGATCCCGGCTATCTGATCGGCGGTGCGCCGATCGGCCTGCCGTCCGGATTCGCCATCGGCGGCGGTCCGCGCTTCGCGATCGAGGGCGACGAGTACAACGCCTCCTACTTCGACCGCGGGCCGAAGTTCTGGCACTACCGGCCGGAGACCGTGATCCTGACCAGCCTGGAGCACGACCACGTCGATCTCTATCCTGATTTCGAGGGCCTGGAGCGGGCCTTCCGCGGGCTGGTGGAGCGCCTGCCGCCGACGGGCCTCCTGATCGCCTGCGCGGACTATCCGACGGTGGAGCGGCTGCTGCCGGCGAGCCCGTGCCGGGTCGTGACCTACGGCGTGAAGACGGGCGACGTCCGGCTGGCCGGCCCGGTCGAGAGCGGCGAGAACGGCGTCTCCTTCGAACTGGAGGAGGAGGGCCGGCGGCAGCGGGTCGACCTCGGCGTCTGGGGCGAGCACAACGCACTGAACGCGATGGCGGTGTGGGCGGCTGCTCGCGCCGACGGACTGGAGCGGGACGCGGTCCTGGACGCGCTCGCCACGTTCCGCGGCGTCAAGCGGCGGCTCGAGGTGATCGGCGAGGCGGCCGGGGTGGTCGTGATCGACGACTTCGCCCATCACGCCTCGGAGGTCGCGGCCTCCCTCGCGGCGCTCCGGCAGCGCTTCCCCGGCCGCCGGCTGGTCGCCCTGTTCGAGCCGCGAAGCCTGAGTGCGGGTCGCCGTCAGTTCGCTGCCGACTTGGCGTCGGCTCTGGCGTCGGCGGACAGGGTGTTCCTGGCTCCTGTCTTCCACCGGGAACGTCTGGGCGAGAAGGGATTCGACCCGGAAGAGGTGGCCGCGGAGATCGAACGCTTCGGTGCGGTGGCTACGGCCGGCGCGTCGAACGATGCCCTCTTGGAGAAGGTGCTCGCCGAGGCCCGGACCGGCGACGTCCTGGTCACCATGTCGTCAGGATCCTTCGACGGCATGCCCGGTCGCCTACAGATGGCTCTCCAGGATCTGCCTGTCTAACGACCCGGGCAATCGAAGCGCCGCCGCACCGCCCGCCGCCAATACACGGCGCGGCGCCAGTCCGACGAGTTCCGTTTCGACCACGCGCACACCGGCCGCGGCCGCCAGCTCGTCGGCTCTCCGGACGACGTCAAGCAGCGATGTCCGGTCGCAGTCTGTCAGGTTCACGCTGACCTGCGCCTGCGCGCGGCTTTCGAGATAGAGACCGAGAGCCCGCACGCCCGGCGGTCCGCCGCCCGACTCCCGGAGCGACGCCGCAATCCGCTTCGCCGCGGCGAGTTCGTCCGTGTCGAGCAGCAGGTTGAAGGCGACCAGCGGTGGCCGGGCGCCGACGCACGTCGCGCCCCCGGTCGGGTGCGGCCGGTTCGGCCCGCGATCCGGCGGCCAATCGCCGGTCGCCATGCGATCGGCCAGCCGCGCGAGGCCGCCCCTGCGATGGTCCGCGAGCGCGGCACGCCCGGGGGCCGAGGCCGCCTGGCCGTAGAAGAGGACCGGCAGGTCGAGACCTGCCAGCGCGTCCGCGCATTGGTGGGCCGCGCCGACCGCCGCGGGCATCTGGGTCGCCTCCAGGGGCACGAAGGGCGCGACGTCGAGCGCGCCGAGAAATGGGTGAACTCCGCGATGCCGGCTCACATCGATGTGCCGAATCGCCGCGGCCGCGAGACCGGTGACCGCCGCCACCAGATCGCCACCCTCGCCCAGCAGCGTCAGCACGGTCCGGTTGTGGTCCGGGTCCGAAGACACGTCGAGCACCCGCACGCCGCGCGTCGAGGCTGCCTCCACGCAGCCGTCGATGACGTCCCGGCGCCGCCCCTCGCTGATGTTCGGCACGCACTCCAGTCGGGTCATACCTTCACGCTAGCCGAGTGTCGAGCTAATTTCCTGAACTGGATGCACTCGAGCATGATCGAAGGCCGCGACTTCGCGGCGGCCACCATGATCGGTGCGCGCAAGCGCCAGGAGGACGACTGGAGCGTCCAGGTCATGTCGGACGATGGGACCGACGAACCGGTGTTGCTCGCCGCAGTCGCCGACGGCATGGGGGGCCTGCCTGCGGGCGACCGGGCGAGCCGGATCACGATCCGGGCCTTCGTCAGCAACTTCGGGCTCATCGCGAAGCCGCCCACCGAGCGCTTGCGCCCTGCGCTCGTCCGCTCGAACGGAGAGATGGCGGCTGCGATCGAGGACGATCCGTCGCTTCGGGGCATGGGCTCGACCCTGGTGGCCGCGCTGTTCTTCGAAGACCGGTTTCGCTGGCTCAGCGTCGGCGACTCGCTCGTCTTCCACTGGCGCGCCGGCGAGCTGAGAAGGATCAACCCGCTCCACACCTACGGGCGGGAACTCGATGCCCGGGCCGCGCGCGGCGAGATCAGCGCGGTCCGCGCCGCCCTCCATCCCGATCGGGCCGCGATCACCAGCGCCGTGATGGGCCGGCCGCTCGCCGACGTGGCCGAGGACGAACTCGACCTGGCAGCGGGCGATGTCGTCATCCTCGCGAGCGACGGCGTCGAGACGCTGTCCAGCGAGGAGATAGCCGCCGTCTGCGGCACGCACGGAACGTCGGGCGCTTCGGGGATCGCCGGGGCGATCATCCGGCGCATAGAGCAGCGCGCGATTCCCTGGCAGGACAACGCGACGGTCGTGGTCGTGTGCCCGCGGTGGCCTGCGAACCAGGGCGAGGGAGCGGCCGCTGAGGTAGATTGACCGGGTTCCGAGCGCTGATGTGACAGGGAGGATGCAGCCGATGAAGAGGACCTTCGTTCATGTCGCATTCTTGGCAGTTCTGCTGGCGGCGGGCGCCGCGGGCTTCAAGGCCGTGCCCGCGCGTCAGGAGCGCACTGCCCTGGAGCCTGGCAACACGTTCTCGGACACCCTGACGTCCGGTACTGCCGGACCGGAGATGGTCGTGGTTCCAGCCGGCGTGTTTCGCATGGGGTGCCTCTCGGCCGAAGGGTGCAGTGAGTACGAGCTTCCGGTCCGCGAGGTAACCATCCACCGGCCGTTCGCGGTTTCGAAGTACGTCGTCACGCTCGAACAGTTCAACCGCTTCGCGCCGGGTCGAGCTGCGGCCGGCTACAAGTTCGAGGGTCCAGGCACGAGCCCGGCGAGTTGGGTGTCCTGGGCCGATGCCCGCGCCTACACGGAGTGGCTGTCTCAGGAAACGGGTGAGAAGTACCGCCTACTGAGCGAGGCCGAATGGGAGTACGTTGTCCGGGCGGGCTCGACGACCCCATATCCGTGGGGCGAGGCGTTCGGCGCCAACCACGCGAACTGCTGGGCTTGTGACGACAAGTTCGAGTTCACCGCGCCGGTGGGCCAGTTCGCGCCGAACGCGTGGGGCCTCCACGACGCGGTTGGCAACGGTTGGGAGTGGGTCGAGGACTGCTGGAACGACAATCACGAAGGCGCTCCCTCCGATGGAACTGCCCGGCTGGAAGGCGATTGCTCGTATCACGTCATCCGCGGCGGGTCCTGGCGGGACGGCCCGACGGAACTTCGCTCCGCCTTCCGTCGCCCGGTGGAGAAGCGCATGTTCAAGGGCGAGAACTTCCGCGTCGTCCGCGAGCTGGCTCCCTGAGCGACAAGAGATTTTCGGCCGTTTCCCGCGCCCGCTTCGGACGTTGACCGACCCTTACTGCCGTGTTACGTTACCGCCGCTTTCGGGCGCGGGCGAGACAGGTTGGCAGGCGTTGGTTGAGGTCTGCGCTCGTCGAAACAGACCCGGACGACCGCGGGACGAGTAGCTGTGGATTTCGACGCCAGCCTTCTGGTCATCATGGCGATCTTCTGGGCCACCTATCTGGTGGTTCGGGTGTTCCTGATCGGCCCGGTCATGAAGATGCTCCGGGAGCGGGACAGCGAGATCGTCACCGCTGAGGAGACGTTCGATCGGGCACGGGCCGAAGTCGAGGCGCGGATCGAGGCGCAGCGGGAGAAGCTCAAGGAAGCCCGGGCAGAAGCAGTCGCACGCCGCGACCAGGTGCGTCGCGAGGCCCAGCAGGGGCGAGAACGGATGGTCGCCGAGGCGCGGCAGGAAGCGGATGCGGAGCTTCAGCAGGCTCTGGCCTCGCTGGAGGCCGAGACCGCGGAGCAGCGCCGCGCCCTCGAGGGCCGGGCCGAGCGTCTCGCGGCCGAGATGACATCGAAGCTGATGGGTGCACCGTCATGAAGCGGGTGAGCGCGAGGCCCGTCGCTGGGGCCCTGCTTGCGATGGTGTTCGCCGGCACCGCCGCGGCGTTCGGCGCCGACGTGGGCGAAGCGACTCACTTCCTGGGCGTGCCGCGGTGGATCTTCTCCTGGTTCAACATGCTCGTGTTCTTCGGCGGCCTCGGCTATCTGATCGTGCCGAGGGTCGTGGCGGCTCTCGAGAACCGCCGAATCCAGATTCGCGACAGCCTGATGACCGCCCGCCGCCAGCGGGCCGACGCCGAGGAGCTTCGCGAGGGTCTTTCCGGTCAACTGGCCGCTTTGGAAGCTGAAGTCGGAGAGGCGGTAGCCCGCGCGGAACGGGAAGGCGAACGGGAAGCGAGGGAGATCGTCGCCCTGGCCGAGCGCGAGCGCGAGCGGATGATGGAGCAGACCCGGGCCGAGATAAGGAGCCGCACGGCACGGGCCCGCGTCGAACTGGCGGAGCACGCCGCGCGACTCGCGACGTCGCTCGCCGCGGCGCGGCTGGAGCGCGAAGTCGACTCGGCGGCGCGCAGGCGGATTCTCGATCGCGGGCTGATCAGCCTGGAGACCCGCGCCGATGAGACCTCGTCTGGAGCCGACGCGCGATGATCTACCGGTACGCGAGGCCCTACGCGCAGGCCCTGATGGGCGCCGCCGGCTCGCTCGAGGCGGCGCAGGCGACGCGGGACGAACTCGCCGCCTTCGCGGAGGCGATGCGGGCCGTGCCGCGCCTGGGCCGCATGGCGTCGAATCCGGGCGTGCCGCCAGCGACCAAGCGGGCCGTGGTCGACGAGATTGCCGGCATGCAGGGCGCGGGCACGCTGGCCCAGCGGATGCTGCGGTTGCTGCTCGACAACTACCGCCTCATCCATCTGCCGGCGATCCTCGAGGCGATCGACGAGTTGCTCGATCGGGCCCACGGGGTCGTCAGCGCCACGGTCACCGCCGCCGAGGAACTCGACGAGGAGCAGCGCGCGCGGCTGGAGAAGGCGCTGGAGCGGTTGTCCGGCGCCGAGGTCCGGCTGGAAGCTCGGGTCGACCCGAGCCTGATCGGCGGCTTCGTGGCCCAGTTCGGGAGTTACCGCTACGACGCAAGCGTTCGCGGCCAGTTGGCCGTGCTGGAAACCAGATTGACGGCCGAGCCGCCAACGGCGGCGGGAGCCTAGCGACGACACGACGTCAGGGGAGTAGATAGAACATGCAGGTAAGAGCCGATGAGATCGCAGCGGTCCTCGAGCGCCAGTTGGCGGGCTACGAGGCCGAGGTCGACGTCGCCGAGGTCGGCACCGTCCTCAGCGTCGGTGACGGCATCGCCCGCGTCTACGGGCTGGAGCAGGCGATGGCCGGCGAGCTGCTGGCGTTCCCGAACGACGTCTACGGACTGGCGCTGAACCTCGAAGAGGACCAGATCGGCGCCGTACTGATGGGCGAGTCCCGGCTGGTCGACGAGGGCGACGAGGTCCGCCGCACGGGCCGCATCATGGAAGTGCCGGTGGGACCGGCGATGGTCGGCCGCGTGGTCGATCCGCTCGGCAACCCGGTCGACGGCAAGGGGCCGATCGAAGCCGCCGACAACTACCCGCTCGAACGGATCGCCCCCGGCGTCGTCGACCGCGAGCCGGTGTCCGAGCCGATGCAGACGGGGATCAAGGCGATCGACTCGATGATCCCGATCGGCCGCGGCCAGCGCGAGCTGATCATCGGCGACCGGCAGATCGGCAAGACGGCCGTCGCCGTCGACGCGATCATCAACCAGAAGGGCGGCGACGTGATCTGCGTCTACGTCGCGATCGGCCAGAAGCGCTCGACCGTCGCCCAGGTCGTCAAGACGCTCGAGGACAACGGCGCGATGGAGCACACGATCGTCGTTTCCGCCTCGGCCTCCGAGCCGGCGCCGCTCCAGTTCATCGCCCCCTACGCCGGCTGCGCGATGGGCGAGTACTTCCTCTACAACGGCCAGCACGCGCTGGTGATCTACGACGATCTCTCGAAGCAGGCCGCCTCGTACCGCGAGGTCTCCCTGCTGCTTCGGCGTCCGCCGGGCCGCGAGGCCTACCCGGGCGACGTCTTCTACCTCCACTCCCGGCTGCTGGAGCGGGCGGCGAAGCTTTCGCGCGCCAACGGCGGCGGCTCGCTCACCGCGCTGCCGATCATCGAGACCCAGGCCGGCGACGTCTCGGCCTACATCCCGACCAACGTGATCTCGATCACGGACGGCCAGATCTTCCTCGAGGGAGACCTCTTCTTCTCCGGCGTGCGGCCGGCGGTGAACGTCGGCATCTCGGTCAGCCGGGTCGGCGGCAACGCGCAGATCGGCGCGATGCGCAAGAACTCCGGCACCCTGCGGCTCGACCTCGCGCAATACCGGTCGCTCGCGGCCTTTGCCCAGTTCGGCTCCGACCTCGACCGGGTCACGCTGCAGCAGTTGGCGCGCGGCGAGCGGCTCGTCGAGCTCCTCAAGCAGGGGCAGTACGCGCCGCTGTCGATCGCGGACCAGGTGCTCTCGATCCTGGCGGGCACCCGCGGCGCGCTCGACGACCTGAAGGTCGAGGCGGTGCGGCCCTTCGAGGACTTCATGCACCGGCACTTCGTGAACGAGGAACCGGAGCTCCGCGACCGGATCCGCGCGGAGGGCAAGCTCAGCGACGAGCTGGACGCCCAGATCATGGAGGCGATCGGCCGGGCCTTCCAGCTCTTCGTGGCCGAGAACCCCGACGCCGCGCTGGAAGAGAACTAGAACGAGACGAACGGGAAGGTTCCGAGGTAGGCCCGAACGATGGCGAGCCTGATCGATCTTCGCCGGCGCATCCGCTCGGTGAAGAACACCCAGCAGATCACCAAGGCGATGAAGATGGTCGCCGCGGCGAAGCTGCGCCGGGCCCAGGACCAGATCCTCGCGACGCGGCCCTACGCCCTGGAGCTGCGGAAGGTGACGGAGCACCTGGCTGCCGTGGCGGCCGGCGAAGTGGAGCACCCGCTGCTGACTCCGGCCGGAGGCGGCGAAGACGGACAGGCCGCGGAGGCCGGTTCCGGCCAGACCCTGGTCCTGGTGGTCACGGGCGACAAGGGCCTGTGCGGCGCCTTCAACGCCCATGTCCAGCGCCGGACCGAGCAGGAGATGGCCGCCCTGAACGGGGGCGGCGAGATCCTCGCGCTCGGCAACCGCGGGGCCGACTTCTTCACGCACCGCGGCGCGCCGATGCGCGGCGCCCGCCGGGGGCTGTTCAAGGACCTGAACTACGGCACTGCCCAGGAACTCGCGGCTGAGGTCTCCAAGGCCTTTGCCGACGGCGAATACGACGCGGTGTACGCCGTCTACAACGAGTTCATCTCGGTGCTCAGCCAGCGCGTGAGCTGGGAGCGCCTGCTGCCGATCGCCCGCGAGGACGTCCTCGGCGACGAGGACGCGTCGGCGAACGGCCACCGCCCGTACCTGTACGAGCCGTCCGAGGCCGAGATCCTGAACGAGCTGCTGCCGCGCTTCGTCACCTTCCAGATCTACCGCGTGCTGCTCGAGTCGCAGGCGGCCGAGCACGCGGCCCGGATGACGGCGATGGACAGCGCGACGAAGAACGCCGGCGAACTGATCGACACACTGACCCTGCAATACAACCGCTCGCGCCAGGCCGAGATCACGACCGAACTGATCGAGGTCGTGTCCGGCGCGAACGCCCTAGAGGGATAGAGACAAGAGAGGCACAAACCGTGAACGACACGAACAACTCGTCCGGGGCCACCGGCAAGGTGGTCCAGGTGATCGGCCCGGTCCTCGACATCGAGTATCCGGCCGAGCAACTGCCCGAGATCCTGAACGCGGTCAGCGTCAAGAACGACGACGGCAGCATCGACCTGACCGCCGAGGTGGCCCAGCACCTGGGTTCGAACCTGGTGCGCGCGGTGTCCATGGAGCCGACGGACGGCGTCGTCCGCGGCATGGAGGCCAGGGACCTCGGCGAACCGATCTCCGTGCCGGTGGGCGAGGCGACCCTGGGCCGGGTGCTGAGCGTGCTCGGCGAGCCGGTCGACACGCTGGGCCCGGTCGAGGCCGAGGAACGCTGGCCGATCCACCGCGAGGCGCCGGCCTTCGAGGACCAGGCGACCTCGACCGAGATGTTCGAGACGGGGATCAAGGTCGTCGACCTGGTGCATCCCTACACCCGCGGCGGCAAGACCGGCCTGTTCGGCGGCGCCGGTGTCGGCAAGACGGTCCTCATCCAGGAGCTGATCAACAACGTCGCCGTGCAGGGCGGCGGCTTCTCCGTGTTCGCCGGCGTCGGCGAGCGCACCCGCGAGGGCAACGACCTGCTGCGCGAGATGGTCGAGGCAGGCGTCGTCAGCTTCGGCGAGGGCTTCCTCGAGAACTACGAGGAGACCGGCAACTTCGACCTGACGAAGGTTGACCACGCCGCGCTCAAGGACAGCAAGGCGGCGCTCATCTACGGCCAGATGACCGAGCCGCCCGGCGCCCGGCTCCGCGTCGGTCTCTCCGCGCTCACGGTGGCCGAGTACTTCCGCGATGTCGAAGGCCGCGACGTGCTGCTCTTCGTCGACAACATCTTCCGCTTCACCCAGGCCGGCTCCGAGGTCTCCGCGCTGCTCGGCCGGATGCCCAGCGCCGTCGGCTACCAGCCGAACCTGGCGACCGAGATGGGCGCCCTGCAGGAGCGGATCACCTCGACCAAGAAGGGCTCGATCACCTCGGTGCAGGCGATCTACGTCCCCGCCGACGACCTGACCGACCCGGCGCCGGCCACCGCCTTCGCCCACCTCGACGCGACGACGACCCTGTCGCGCGCGATCGTCGAGAAGGGCATCTACCCGGCGATCGATCCGCTCGACTCGACCTCCAAGATCCTCGAGCCGGCCATCGTCGGCGACGAGCACTACGCCGTCGCCCGCCAGGTGCAGCAGGTGCTCCAGCGCTACAAGGACCTGCAGGACATCATCGCCATCCTCGGCGTCGAGGAACTGTCCGAAGAGGACAAGCTGGTCGTCGCCCGGGCGCGCAAGATCGAGCGCTACCTGTCGCAGCCGTTCTTCGTCGCGACCCAGTTCACAGGCCTCGAAGGCCGCTACGTCAAGATCGAGGACACCGTCGAAGGCTTCAAGACGATCCTCTCCGGCGACCTCGACGAGCTCCCCGAGCAGGCCTTCCTCATGGTCGGCACGATCGACGAAGCGGTCGACAAGGGCAAGAAGCTGCTGGCGGCCTAGCGCCGCAGAGGCGAAACCAGCGGAGCGAACGAACGTGGCCGGCTTGAACCTCATCCTCGTAACCCACGCCGAGAAGCTGCTCGAGATCGAGTGCTCGGATGTCGGTCTGCCCGGCCGCAAGGGCGACATGGGCATCCTGCCCGGCCATGCGGCGCTGATCAGCACGCTGCGTCCCGGCGAGCTCAGCTACCAGCCGGCGGATGGCGGCGCGCGCCGCTTCGTCGCCGTGGCGCCGGGCTTCTGCGAGGTCGCGGACGACACCGTGACGGTGCTGACCGAGACCGCGCAGAGGGCCGAGGACATCGACGCGGCCGCGGCTGCGACCGAGCGGGACGAGCTGGCTGCGGAGTACGCCCGCGCGAGCTTCGAGGATCAGGCGGGACTCAAGGACCGCGTGGATACCGCGCAGGCGCGGGTCGACGTTGCGTCGCGGGCCTAGGGTCGAAGGTCGCCGGCCCCTGGCCGGCGGCTGTGTCCCTCGGAAGCGGACCAGAGGGTCCGCGCACCCAGAGCACGACCTTGGCCGGTGGGAGAGTCTCGACTGCGATCCCATTGCTCGCAGTGACGCCATGTCAACTGCATGTAGAGAACCCCGCCACACCGGTGCCGTTCTCTGGGTGCGCGGACCTTCTGGTCCGCTTGCCGCCGAAGGCGGCCAGAAGACGCGCCGCGAAGCGGCGACAACACCCCGCCGCCAGCCGTCGGCTACCGAAGCCTTCGTTCAATGCGCTCCAGCACCGCCCGGAGCGCCGCCAGTTGACGCGCGATCTCGTACAGGTTCCGCTCAATCCCGCGAGTGTCAGTCACATCTTCCTCCTCGGGCGGGTTCGTTTCCGCCTCCAGCAAAGGACCTAGCGAATCCCGTGCCGGATGGAGTAGAGGAAGCCGCAACCCGAGTCCCGCCCGCGCCAGGACCACGCTCTCCGCTGCTACACTCCCCCGCTCGGGAGAGGTGCTGGAGTGGTCGAACAGGGCTGCCTGCTAAGCAGTTGTCCGGGGTGACTCGGACCGAGGGTTCGAATCCCTCCCTCTCCGCCAAGTCACTCAGATAAGTGTAGATATATCAGTTACTTAGAGGAATCCTCTATCGGACGATCCCACAAGAGATCCCACATCCGGGATGGAATGCACGGGCGAAGCGGCTAGATCCCCGGCTCGGTCGCCTACCGCCGGGGCGAGTGACGCTCGTGGCTGGGAGGCCCTAGCCGGGTTGGCGGGGGCAGGAAACGGCGCCGGCTCGGTACCGGCCCTGGCTTAGCCCGCGGTCAAGGTCGGAAGGTGGGTCGAAGAGCGTCCTCGAGCCCGGATGGAAGACCGGCGACGGTCGGACCCGCCGCCGGCGCTGACGACGCACTAGGCGTCGTCTCCCGCGGGTTGCTCGCGCGGCTCGTAGATTAGGGTGTTGGACCTGATCGGCCAGTCAGTTGAGCACGGACCAAGTGCGAAGGCCGCTGGTTGCTCAGTTCGCTCCTTGCTCGGGTTCTTACTGGTTCCCTGCGGGGCTCTCGTTGGCCACTGGTTTGCTGGAGAAGCCGTTCACCAGGTTGCCGTTATCGTCCGACAGGGCCCTCGCGGCTGGCGGCGTGTAGGTGAGCTTCACGGTCTCGTCCGCGGCCACAGCTAGAGCCAGCTTCACGTTCACTTCGCTGCGATAGATCACGGCAGTGTTTAGCCCGCCGATGCTGCGGGATGCACCATCGGCATTGGTGGCGACGACATTGAACGCCGATCCGGGTACCCCGCTGTTCCCGTTCACATGTCCATCGAAGATCACGATCAGGTAGCTTCCCCTCACTTCCGCACGCTTGAAGACCGGTGGCTCTGCGAGGCGGCTGTTGTTGGTCACTGGTCTATTGGAGAAGCCGTTCACCCAGTTGCCGTTGTTGCCCGTCAGGGAATGCCCGGGTATCGGCGTGTAGCTGGCCGTCACCGTCTCGCCTGGCGCCACAGCCAGGGCCAACGTCACGTTCGCTTCGTTGCGATTCATCGAGACCGTGCCTGTTCCGCCGATGCTGCGGGATTCGCTATCGGCATTGGTGGCGACGACGTTGAACGACCGTCCGGGCACCGAGCTGTTCCCGCTCACGTGTGCATCGAAGATCACGACCAAGCGATTTCCCCTCACTCCCGCACGCTTGAAGACTGGTGCCGCGGCGGCAGCGGCGGGAGTCCTGTTGGTTACTGGCTTGTTGGAGAAGCCGTCTACCCAGTTGCCACTAGCGTCCCTCGGTGCCCCACTTTGGCTGGCTGGCGGTGTGTAGGTGAGCGTCACCGTCTCGTCCGCGGCCACTTCGAGAGCGAGCGGCACGTTCAACTCGTTGTGGTAAGTCGTGACCGCGCCTGTCCCGCCGATACCGCGGGACTCGCCATTCGCGTTCGTGGCGATAAGGTCGAACGCCGCGCTGGACACCGCGAGGTTCCCGGTCACATGTCCATCGAAGATCACGATCAAGTGACCCCTGTTCACTTCCGCCCTTTCGAAGATCGGGCCCACGCCGTGTCCACGGACAGTGACCTTCATCGCGTTGCTGTCGTCGGCCCAGGCCGTGGCCGTGTTTCCCTTCCTCCGGTAGCTGTCCCCGATCGTCCACCCGGTTGCGGCACCCGCATCCTCGGCGTCCGAAGCTGTTCGCCTTGCGTTGACGCCCTTGTTGCCCGCGGCACTGACGTCCACCAGCAGGAAGTACTTCGTACTGGTGTCCAGCTTGACCCCGGGGCTTGATGCCGTGAAGGTGTTGGCCCCCGCAACCAGTGTCGCGGGGTTCGTGAGTGTGACGAGTTCGGTTCCGGGGTCGCCCGACGAGTCGGATCGGATGCTGACGGTGTAGGTCGGGTCGGTCGAGTTGCCTGGTGTGGCGATGTCGGTTTCGACGTCGACGCTGGTGACCCGATAGCCGTTGCTGTTGCTGCCGGTGGTGAACGGCTGGCCGTGATCGTTGCTGAAGGAGGCATCCGAAGAACCGGCGGCGGAGGCTTGCCCGCTGTTGCTCGCCAGCACCTTCGACCGTTCGGCATAGCCGTTGACGGCGATCTTCAAGGTGGAACCACCACCTAGCAATGCCCAGACGCTCGACCCTGGAGCTCGACTGTATGAGTCGTTCGCGAGGTGCCAACCCGCCGCGTTGCCGGGATCTTCACCATCGGAACCCGTAGTGCTGACTTGCCAGTCGCCCGTGTCGGCGCCCTGGAGTCTCAGAACCACGAAGTACTCCGTACTGGCGGCTAGCCGGATTCCCCGTTCCCCTGGAGCGGTGAACCTGTTGAGGCCGACGACCAGATTGGGAGGAGGCGTCAGCGTGGCCAGCACGGTACTGCCAGGCCTGCCGGACATGGCGTTGACGATGTCCACGTTGGCGACCGCTCCCGACGCCGGTCGCGCCGCGATGGGGACGTCCACACTGATCAGGCGGCTCCCGCCGGCGTAGCCGCCAGTCGTGAACGAATGTGCAAGGTGGGCGGAGAGTCCGCTGGAGGGACCAGGAAACTGATCTGTGTTGCTGACAAGCATGCCCGCCGGCGCCGGCGGGGTCCGGTTCGTCGCCACCAGGCCGGTGAAGCCGGCCACCTCGGTCCGGTCCTCGTCCTGCAGTGGCCTGCTGGACGGCTTCGCGTAGTCCACCGTCAGTGTCTCGCCGTGCGCGACCGACCCGGCCAGCGGCACCGTTGCCGTGTTGGCGCGAACCGCCATGAGGCCGTCGCCGACGATGGTGCGGCCGGAGTTGCCTAGCGGCGTGGCTGTCACCGTGAAGACGCTGCTGGCTGGCGCCCACATGCCGTCGAGGTTTTCGGAGAACGCGACCGTCAGCTTCCGGCCGTACACGGATGCGGTGACCGGCCTGGGAAAACGATCGGGGTCGTCCACCGTGACGTGGACGGTGGAAGAGTCCACGTTGTGCAACCCGTAGCCCGTGTTCAACACCAGCGTCGCCGTCACCAATCCGCTGTCTTCCGTCGTGTCGTCGTCCACGGTGGGCACGGTGTAGGTCGCCTCACCCGTGGTCGGTACCGTCACGGTCTTTTCGCCCAGGTTACTGGCCGCCACGAAGTCGCCGGTCTGGGAGATGACCAGCTTGACCGACAGGGCCGTGGACGGGGTCGGCGCCGCGCGAATCGTGAAGCTGGCGCCGGTTCCCTCGGACACCGGCGCGCCGCCGGCAATGCTTACGAGGGGCGTTCCCGACGGCGGGTTGTCGTTGTCATGCACGTTCACGCTCT
This sequence comes from Acidobacteriota bacterium, assembly GCA_026707545.1. NCBI lineage: Bacteria > Pseudomonadati > Acidobacteriota > Acidobacteriota bacterium. Next base: position 130,839 of record JAPOWR010000004.1, read on the forward strand.
CGGAAGGCGGAGTGTCGGGAACCGTGTAGCCCGTGCCGCTCGTGACGGTCACGGTCACGGCTCCGGCCACTTCGTCGTTGCTGTCGTCCACGGTGGGGACGGTGTAGGTCACTTGGCCGTCAGCCGGTACGCTTACCGTCTTCGCTCCAAGATCGCTCGATGCCACGAAGTCGCCGGTCTGGCTGACCGTCAGTTCGACTGTCGTCGCCGATTGCGAGGCATGAGACATGCGGATCGTGAAGGTAGCCGCGGTGCCCTCGGTCACCGCCGCGCTCGGCGTGACGCTCACCTGCCGTTCCGGATAGAGGGCTTGGATTGCCCGCTGGTCGTCGATTCCCAATCTGGCGGCTCCACTTCTTCTTTGGGGAGAGAAATCAATGGGCCGCATGATGGAATCGCTCTCCTCGCTGGTGCATGCGCGGGAATCACACGGATGATCGAGACCGAGGGCGTGACCCAGTTGGTGCGTCATGAGATCGGCGACAACACTCGGCAAATGGTCGCTGAAGTCGAAGTTGTTGGTGATGATCCGTGCCTGTTCCAATTGGTAGGAGCTGTCGGCCGAACCTGGAATCGTGTGTTCACGGCGGCAGGGGTAGGAGAGCAGAGTAACCGCGTAAACCGATCCGGGGACTTCGTTGTGCGGATCATTGAAGCCGATCTGAACGCCCGGGACGGGAGACGTCCGGGTGGGGAACGGCTCGGCTGAGATAGTCGACTTCAAGGACACGGTCGATCCCGGCACGGCGTTCCAAGCGTGGACTCCCGCGTCAACAGCGGCCCTGGTGCCTGTGTCGAGACGCGGCTGGGCGCCGTGGATCGTGACGGTCAGGTTCCCGCCATTGTCGAAGTTCGTCCACCGAATGAAACGGTTGTTGCTCGATCCGCAGTCGGTGGCGCGTCGAAGCGTGAAGGCACTTGTGACGGACTGCGGTCCGTCCGAATCTCGGGAGGACGGTGTGCTGTAGTCAACCAGTCGATCAACGCCCAGGACGCGATCGCCGATCCACTCGCGAAACAGCGTGGAACTGCGCGGAGCGTCTCCGGCGACGCCGTAGCGACTCAGTACACCTCGATGCTCGAAGAACGTGCCGAGACCCCAGCTCACGGTTTCGAAAACGCCGTCGTCGCCCGGCTCCAGAAACAGCAGTACACGCTGTCCAGGCCCCAGCATCGGTAGACCCCGGACTACGGTCACCATGTCGCCGACTATGCCGCCCAGCTGCCGGACCGTGATCACGCTGTTGACCGCTCGCCCCTTCATTTGGGCTTCGACGCGGACCAGAGCGTCGGTAAAGCCGGCCTCCGGGGCTGGCATCGAATGGAACACCTCGCCGTAGACGATGAACGGCGTGTCGTCGACCAAGGCTTCGTCGGGCGGCACGAGGTAGACAACGGCGGCCGCTGGCAGCGAGACGAACGTCAGCAGCAGTGCTAGGAATCCAGGCAGTCTGGGCATGGGGGTTGGTTCTCCGTAGTGGTTGTGGAACGCCGCAAGTCGTCGCGGCGCCAAGGTTGGTTTGGCAGTAGTCGGTCTGATGCGCGCGGCGCGCCTACGGCGGGGGCGCCTGCAGCCTGGGGACGATGCCCAACCGGTCGCCCCGAGCGAACAGGGTCCCGAGCGGGCCTTCATCAGCGTCCACGCCGCCGGGAACCACCGGGGTGGTCAAGTCCACATGCGCGGCGCGCGGTCGAACCAGCGGCGCCACAGCGGGCACTGTGCCGATCTTCACCCAGTACCAGGCGCCATCCGCCAACCCGATGGTCTCCAGCCGACCCTGCACCGCCTCGCCGTCGTCGTCGAAGCAGCCGGGCAGGAGCTCCACGATGAGGCCATCATCGCCCGCCGGCAGCGCGAGGATCGCCGGATCGGCCTCGCCGCAGGCCAGGCGCACCGCGGCCCACCTGCCGTTCAGCGGACGGCCGACGATTCCGCCGCCGCCCTTCCAGTACGGGGCGACGTGTTCGCCTTCGGCCTCGAGATCCTTCAGGTGGGGGACGATGCCCATGAACCCGGTGTTGTCGTGGACCATCAGCGTGCCGTTCAATCGGCCCAGGATTGACAGCGAGAAGCGGCGATTGGCGTCCGGCCACGCCGTGACGCCGCCGGGAATCGGAGGCGCCACCCGCTGACTGAACGACGACTCGCAGACCAGGGGGGCGACCGCCACGTTCCGGTCGCCGTTGAGCCAGTACCAGCCGTCTCCGTCGATCCCCTCGAACGTCATCTCGCCGTCGATCGGCCGTCCGTCGTCGGCGATACACGTCGACTGGCTCACGGCGCGCACGATCAAGCCGTCCTCGCCGGCGTACTCGCGGCTCTGTAGCCCGCTGCCGCCGCACTTGATCGAGACGATCGCCGACCTGCCGTCGGTGGGCCTGACCGCGAACCCGCCTGTGCCGTGCCAGTACGGAGTCACGTGGGACTCGCATGCGGCCGCCGCGGCCGCCGGCAGCGAGAGGAAGAGCAGGAACAGTGCGAGAGACCCAGGTACTCTAGGCAGGAGGCTGGTCCTCCATGGTGGCTTCCAGGAGCCGCTGGATCGTCGCGGTGCGTGGGTCTTGGTTCCGTTCGCTGGCCAAGAGTCCGGGCCGTCGGGCTGGCGGTGCGTCACGGCGGAACCTGCACCTTGGGGACGATGCCGATCAGGTCGCGACGGGTGAACAAGGTCCCGAGCGGACCCTCCTCGGCCTCCACGCCGGCGGGAAGCACCGGTGTGGTCAGGTTGACGCCTGGCCGCGGTCGAACCAGCGGCGCCACTGCGGGCACCCTGCCGATCTTCAGCCAGTACCAGGCGCCATCCGCCAACCCGATGGTCTCCAGCCGACCCTGCACCGCCTCGCCATCGGCGTCGAAGCAGCCCGGTACGAGCACGGCGATGAGGCCATCCTCGCCCGCGCGCAGCGCGAGGCTCTCCGGGTCGTCCTCGCCGCAGACCAGGTGTGCGGCGGCCCATTCGCCGTTCGCCGCGCGGCCGACGATTCCGCCGCCGCCTTTCCAGAACGGTGCGACGTGCTCGCCTTCTCCCTCCAGGTCCTTCAGGTGTGGAACGATGCCTATGAACCCGGTTGCATCATGCTCCATCAGAGTGCCACGCAGTCGTCCCAGGATGCTCCAGTCGAAGAGCTCGTTGCCGCTCGGCCGCGCCGTGACGCCGCCGGGGACCAGAGGACGCAACTGCGGACTCAGTTGCGCGTCGCAGACCAGGGGGGCGACCGCCACGTTCCGGTCGCCGTTGACCCAGTGCCAGCCGTCCCCGTCGATGCCCTCGAACGTCAGCTCGCCCGCGGTGGGCCGGCCGTCCTCGGCCACGCAGACCGGCCCGATCCCCCGTACGATCAGGCCGTCCTCGCCGGCATACTCGCGGAACGAGTGGCGGTAGCGGCCGCACTCGATCGAGACGATCGCCGACCTGCCGTCGATGGGCCTGACCGCGAAACCGCCCGTGCCGTGCCAGTACGGCGTCACGTGGGACGCGCATGCGGCGGGCGCGGGCCGCGCGCCGCCGGGAATCGTGAAGCTGAAGTCGTCGGCTTCCGTTCCCGCCTCCGTCCGCAGGGGAATCGCGCCCTTCGTGTAGGTCACGGTGACCGAGTCCCCGGCGCGGATCAGCGGCGACACCGTCAGCAGCACCGAGCTGCCACGGATGTGCACGGCGGTCACGGTGTGCTCCACGGTCTGGCTGGCCGCGACGGAAACGGGCTCGTTCGGCGACGAGGAAGCCGAGGCGACCGATGGTGACGTCGACGTCACCGTGAAGTCGCCCGGATCCGGCACCGACGTTGTGTCCAGGCTCTGGCCGAAGTCCAGCGTCACGCTCGCTCCGCTGGCGGTGGCGCCGGCGGGCTCCAGGTCTTGTCCTGGCGGTGGCGGCGTCGGGTCCGGCGTCGGGTCCGGCGTCGGATCCGGCGTCGGATCCGGCGGCGTGGTGGCGGCGGTGACGTTGACCGTGGCCGAGCCGGCCGTGGAGGAGACGGTGTAGTCGTTGCCGGCCTCCACGGTCGCGGTCACGCTGCCGGTGGTGCCGGCATTCGTCGGCACCGAAACGGTCGCCGAACCCGAGGTCTCGACGCTCAGATGGCTGCGCACCGGCGTCGCGACGCCGCCGGTCTGCGTGACGTCGTAGAGGACGGAGATAGCGGAGGTAGGCGCGGGCGTTACGGTCAGGGTGAACGTCGCCGGGCTGCCCGCGGTGACGTCCCCGTCGCTCGCGATCGACGCTGTCGGCGGCGTCAAGTTTCGCGTCCTCGCGGCCAAGATTTGGGCAACCTTGTTCGGTGTGGCTGCGTCATCCTGCAGCGGATTGGCGTCGTCCCCTGGGACGTAGCTCACGAAGACGGAATCGCTTCTCGTCACTGCCGGGGAAAGCGTCAGCTCCACCGATGTCGCGTCGTCGGTCTTGAACTTCACGGCAGTCACCGTCGTGGAACTCTCAGTCCCGACGACCGTGAAGCGCGACGCGGCCGGGGCCGTCGTGGTGTCGAGATCCTCGGAGAAGGTCAATGTCAGCAGCGTCCCGTTGACCGTGCCGAAGCTCAGGGTCGGGACCGTATTGTCCGTCTCGTTGAACACTCGCCTTTCGAACCACTCGACCCCTTTGTTTTCCGTGTTCGCCAGCGCGCGCACTGCGTACGAGGGGTTGTACTCCAGCGTGATCCAGGTGTCGGTTTCTTCGATTGCCGGCGAGACGGTCAACTCCACTGACTTCGCGTCGCCGCTCTTGAACGTCGCGGCGGTCACGCTCCTGGTAATGGCTGGGCCGGACAAGGTGAAGGCCGCCACGGCCGGTGCCGCCAACCCCGTCCGCAGGTCCTCCGTGAAGGTCAGCGTCAGCAACGTCCCGTCCACTACGGCCGACGCCAGATTCGGTCTACCGGTCAGGTTGTACGCGGTTTCGCCAAAGGCTGCGACCTTGTTGCCGATGGGATCCCGCAGTGGGTTCGCTTCCGTCCCTGGCGTGTAGCTCACGCCGGCCGTGTCCCCCGTGCTTGCGGTGAACGCCGGGCTTATCGTCAGCACCAGGGACGAAGCGTCGCCGTCCTTGAACGCCACCGCGTCCACGGTGGTGACAGGAGTCCCGCTCATGGTGAAGCGCGACGCGGCCGGGGCCGTCGTCGTGTCCAGTTCTTCGCTGAACTGGATCGTCAGCTTCGTCCCGATCACCCCAAGGTCGAGAATTGTCGGTGCCGTCGTGTCGCCGAACGTTATCGACTGGCCCGAGAAGTTCGCGACCTCGTTCGCGGTTGCAGCCGTATCCTTGAGCGGGTTCGAATCGGTTCCCTTGGTGTAAGCCAAGGTAGTCCCGGCGTCGGCGGTGCTGACCAACCGGCTTAGGGCCAGGTTCAGGACGGTCGAGTCGTCGCTACCGAACGTCACGGCGGTCACCGTCGGGGCTGTAACCCCCGTCTTGGTCAGGGTGAAGCGGGACTTGTCCGGAGCGGCCGATCGGTCCAGGTCCTCGGTGAACTTCAGCGTCAGCACCGAGCCCTCCGCTTTGGCCGACACCACGGTCGGCGCGGTCGTGTCAGTCCCATTCTCGCGGACAAGGGGGCGCGTGAACTTCGGCAGGGCGTTGCCGGCGGCGCGGTCTCGCAACAGGGCCTTGGTGTCTGGATTAAATGTCGGGAGATCCGCGTTTTCGGCAGTCCAGCCAAAGTACGTGACGCCGCTCGTCTTGGGCGCGTAGCTCAGCGTCGGCGTGTCGGTTGTCTGAACTACGGGGCTGAGGTTCAGGCTCAAGGTGTCGTAGGTGCCGTTGAAGTTGGGGTCACCGGTAACAACGGCGCTGGTGCCTGAGAGAGTGAAGAGGGAGGCTGCCGTTGCTGCCTGAACGTCCATGTTTTCGCTAAACCGAATCTCTACCTTGTCGCCGGTCGCGTTGAGTGTCACCGACGAGATGGTCGGGGGCGTCGTGTCGGTTGCATCTCGATCTAGGTCCGAGGAGCGACGGTTCCAAACCTGGAGGTTGGTGAATGAGGCGACTTCGGCCCCTCCTTCTGTGCAAGGGTTTACGCCCTCTTCACCGGTGCACGCTTTGAGCAAACCCTCGGACGGCTTGTCGTACGACACCGTGACCTTGTAGATATGGGCTCGAGGGTCGAGAACCTGGGAGTAAGTGTCTACGGTGTGGATGGCGAGCCACTCGCCTGACGCGTGCACGACGCAGATTGGCTCGTCTTGGTGTCTTGTTACAGTTCCATCCTCCTTCGTCCATTCCAGGTCCACGCTGAAATGAGTCTTGTCGATACCTCCGGTACACGTGGCGAATGACAGATTCTCGTCGCCCCATGCGTCCATTAGTCTCCCGTCAAACCTCACGGCGACCTCTGCTCTCCCCCCGTCGTTCCCGCTGCGGTAGAATCCACCCCCAGTGGGCGTGGGTTGCGCCATGGCGCTGGTCGCGGTCAGGCCGCCTAGCAACGCCCACACGAACGTGAACGCCACTAGTCTCCTGAGGGCTGCCCGATTCATCACGGAAGTCCTGCAGGTCGCCTTTGGCGGGTCGGGAGCACCGGGTGCCGCAAGAGCGTGCTCATGTGGTTGCGCGTCAATCTCAGGTAAGGCAAGTTGGTAGCCACAAGCGGATCTACGCACACTCCTGCGGCGGTGTCATCTCGCACTTTGAAGGTGCCGGGACGGTCAGGCGAACCAGGAGAGCAGGCTTCCTGAAGACCCTCTCCGCGTCGGCGCTGATCCATTGTCAGCGCCGCGTGAGCTGGTACCGCCGGGCCCGCTAGGGGTTGGCGGGCGTGGAGGAACTGGCCGACATGCAGTAGCGGTGGGGGGCGAGATGCGGATTCACGCTCGGCGAACCAGACGGGAATTGTCATCTCGCGTTTTGTTGGGGGGGGGGGTATGGACGTGGAGGCGCCCTCTACTCGCCTAGCGTTTGGGGATCAGCCGCCGCCAGCCAGGCGGTCGGATTCGACAAGGCGAGCCGACCTGGGACCTGCACCTACGGTGCCGGGCGGGGCGGTATCGCGGTCTTGACCTGCAGCTGGACGCTCCCGGAGCGCTCCACGCGGTTGCCGCAGGAAGGGAGTCAAACAGCCGTTGCCTGCCGCGTCCAGGGCTCCGAGCGGTTGGGGAAGAGCTGGTGCGCCATCACCTACGGGTCACGGGCGGCCAGGCCGTCCGGCCACCCGAACGAGGAACGGACAAGCCAGGCCCCGCCAAGCGTCGAACTCCGTTCGTGAACTCACCGGACAAGGGCGCTGCGAGGATAAGAGCCTAAGGGGAATGCGTGAAGGCCGGCGGCGGCCGAAGCCGCCGCCGGCGCTGACGACGCTCTAGGCGTCGTCTCCCGCGGGCTGCTCGCGCAGCTCGTAGATGCGGGTGTGGACCTGGTCGGCCAGCTTGCTGAGCACGAGCAGGTCGTTGAGGCCGAAGCTCCGGGTGGTCTTCCACTGGCCGTCCTCGTCGGAGCGGTAGAGCCGTCCGAAGGTGACGTTGTAGCGGATGGCCCCGTCGTCGCCGACCTGGTTCTTCCAGATCGCGGCCTTGACGGATCCGATTCGGACCTCGTCGATGGGAGTTGGGGTGGACACGATTCTCTCTCCTCCTTGGTTAGTGGGTCTGTGGCTTTCGCCGCTCACCCCCCTTTGGCGGCGAGCAACAGTCCCGCGCCATAGGAGGATGCAGCGGAGGCGATTGCGCGCCGCGAGGCAGCCGGCACGAGGCAAGGGGGTGACAGACGGTCCTTGGGCCGATGCGAAGCGGTCTGGCGGCTTCTTGCGCCGGCCCGCGGGGCGTTCTCGCCGAGGCTGCTGTTGAGTGTCACCCTCGACCAGCGGAACGGGATTCGCGGTCGGCAACGTCGCGGTCGAACGGAGTCGGCGACGACGGGCATTGCTGCAGGCGCAAGGTGAGGAGGGCTCGCTCCGGACACCGCGGGAGCCACGAGAGGCAACGGAGAGGACTGAGCGGAGTGCGGAAGCGGTGCGGGCCAGAGAGGGGTCGTGGCGGGAGGTTGCGCGCCGCTACGGGATGCAGAGGCGACTTCGTCACCGAGGGCCGGCGCGGCGGACGAGAGATGGTTGACCGTCTCCGCCCGCGGGTGCGAGGTGGCGTGCGTAGTGCGTGGAGTAGCTGTCGATGACCGTCTCCGTGGCATCGGCCTGGTCGACGCGTCGTCGCGGCTGCACCGCGATCCGGTCGGCGGCTTGAGAACGGCCCCACCTCGCGAGACCGCGGCTGTTTCCATTGAGCGTAGCTGCTTCGGTGGAGGCCGGGTTGGCCTCGTCCTCGGGTGCTGGTGCCGCATCGCCGCCCGGTCGTGTGAGCCAGGTGGCGAGGCTTCGGGAGTAGTCGCGTTGTGCCGCGGCTGTGCGGGTCACGACGGCGAGGTGCACGGCCGTGCCGGCCGCGCGGAGACGGGACCAGAGCGTCCGGTGCGTGGCGGACCAGCGCCGGAGTTCGCGTTGGGTCTCTCGGCCTGGGTCGGCATAGACGAAGGTCACGGAGTGATCGTCCGCGGCGATGGGCAGCTTGAGGGCGAAGTAGCGGTGCGATCGGACGGCGCCGCCGTAGAGGCGTTGAGGCAGGAGGTTGGCTTCGATGCCCCGGGCCGTGAAGTGGGCGACCTTCTCCTCTTCGGTGGCGAGCCAGGGGGAGTCCGCATGTTCGAGGACGTGGTCGAGCGAGAGAAGGCGGCGGAAGACGACCGCGGACGTAGCGCTACGGCGATGGCGGAAAGGCGCGACGGCGAGGGCGCGATAGAGGCCGCGCCCGTAGACGCGGGTGAATCGGTGGCGGCTGGCGGGAAGAGGGTGTTCTCGGGCGATTCCGTCGTTGACCAGGCGACGGACGAACCGGTGTGCGGCGTTCTCGCGGCAGTTGTGAAAGCGGCAGAACTGATGGCGCGTGAAGACGCCGGAGTGGAGGCAGACGAGGGTCAGCCAGGAGGCCTCGGTGGGCGAGAAGCCTAGTGTTCGAAGGGCGGCGTCGCGGCCAGCCAGGTGCGAAATCTTGGGTGAGAGCATGGCTGCACGTCCTTGGTTTCGTGGGACTAGGCGAACGTGGCAGGGCCTGTCGGGTCAGGTCACTTCGGACCCGCGCTGCGCGAGGCTTCGGTGCTCGTCTAAGCACCGCTGGTTCGAGTCGGCCACGGTCGTCAAGGGAGTCCTCCGGGCTGGGATGGAGCCACTGGGACGGTTCTTCGATCCTGCTTGTCCAAGGACACGATGGCGTTGGCTAGCGTGGCGACTTGCGGACGGCGTCGCGAAGTCCGAACGGCGGTGGGCAGTGAGGACGTACTCGGTAGTTCGGCCGGGAGGAGGGGGGCGCTGTGAGTTTGGATAACAATATTATCGCACTCTCTGAGGAGTCCCGTCAAGGCCAAGGCCACGGTCCGCGAAGGCAGCGGTCGGGAAGAAGGGTCTGCTGCACGCCGTTCCCGATTCCGCCCATACGCATGAATCGTGTGCAGCCGACACCGAGTTCGAGGACGGGCATGGCCAGGACCGCCCGAGGGCGGTCAGCGCCACGGGAACGCGTATGCGGTCAGAACCCGCCCCACCAAGGCGCCGTGACCGGAGATTTCCAGCTTCTTGTAGGTCTGCTGCAGAAGCCAGCGCACGTAGGTCTCCTTGAAGCCGGTGATCGCGGCGATCTCGCGCACGGACCGGCCCTCGGCCAGCAGCGCCGACACCTTACCCTCCGACGGCGACAGGCCGAGCAGCGTCGCCACGCGGGCCGGGTCGATTCGCGGACCACTCTCCGGATCGACCACCAGCACCAGCGCCGCTACCCGGCGACCCCCGAAGTCCGCCGACCCGGCATCGACGGGGTGCACGTGAAGCTCCAGCCGCGATCGCAGCCTGGGACGCTGAATCCTCATCCAGCCGCCGGTCGGCGGCGTTGAACTCCCGAAGACCGGCAGCGCGCGCTTCAGCAGCTTCTGCAGGCGGCTATCGTCCGCCGGCAGCGAGGCGCGCAGGGCACCGCCGCAGTCGGACAGCCCCTTGTGGAGGCGCAGGATGTCCACGGCGGCGTCGTTCGCCGCCAGCACGCGCCCGCCGCGATCCAGGTGCAGGACGCCGATCCGGCTGTTGTCGAGAAGACCGGTCAGACCGGCGCTCAGGCCATCGGCGGCGACCAGCGCCTGACGGAAGCGGACGAACTGGCGGACATGCGGCAGCAGGGACTCGACCAACTGGACCTGAGCGGACTGCCAACCGCCACCGTCCAACGGGTCGCCGAGGGTCCAGACGAGGTGCAGGCCGTCCGGCTCATCCAAGCGCGTGATCAGGCCGTTCTGAATGCGGGCGGCGCGCCATCCCTCGTTGTACGCGACCGACCTCCTCAACTCTACTTCGGTGTACAGGTCGGGGACGTGGATCAGTTGGCCGGACGGCCGTTCCCTGAGGCGGGGCGGCGCTTCGTCGTGCCGGTAGTAGAGCTGATAGTACTTCTGCGTCAGGTCCGGGCGTGGCTCGCCGCGGTAGAGTTGCTGGACGAAACGGACCCGAGAACCGTCGCCCGACACTTCGCCGACCGCCAACAGATTGCCCGTGGCGCCGGCGGCCTCTTCGATCAGGGAGGCCGCGGCGGGCCAGTGGGCGTCGTCGAGTGCGGCCCGGTACACCGACTGAAGTATCCGCTCGAAGGCATCGAGAGGGTTCACGGCACCATGCTCCGGAACGACCGCCGAGCTTCCGCTGACGCTAGACCCCGAGATATCCGGGCCTGGGGAGATGCGGGCTCAGGCTTAGGCATACATCAGGAAGAGTCGGCGTTCGGACGCCGCGCGGGGCATGTTCCGAGCAAGGGCCGCCCAACTTGCAAGAAGACTTATAGAACAGGGTCGGGGTGCCACGCATCTCGCGTTTTCTAGGTACAAATCGACGGACTTTGGTGGTGTAGATCCGTGAAGACACGTGTGTAGAACGAAGTCAGTGACGCATCGCATTTGCTAGGTTTCAGACAAGGGAGAGTGATGCGACCGCGCCGGGACCTGGTCGGTGATCCAGGCGTTATCCTCGGCTTGCCAACCGTGGAGGAGAAGGGCGTCCTCCACGTAGCGCCGGCCCTTGAGGCGCGTCATGTGGAGGACGAGGGAGATGCCGTCGACGACGCTCCGGCACACGACTTCCCAGGGGAGTTCACCGGCCTGCATGGCGCAGCTGGCCAGGCGTGAGAGCGCGGCGCGGGCGTTGTTCGCGTGAACGGTGGTCAGGGAGCCGCCGTGGCCCGTGTTGAGGGCCTGGAGGAGGTCGGCGGCTTCCTGACCACGAACTTCTCCGACCACGATGTGATCGGGTCGGTGGCGGAGCGAGTGCTTCACCAGGTCCCTGATGGTGAGGGAGCCCTCGCCGAGCTCGCGGGCTTCGAAGCGGACGGTGTTGGCTTGCTCGATGCGGAGTTCGAGGGTGTCTTCGATGGAGACGATGCGCTCGTGGTGCGGCAGCAGCTCGATGAGAGCATTGAGAAGAGTGGTCTTGCCGCTACCGGTACCGCCGCTTACGAGGATGTTCTGGCGGTTGCGGAGGGCGTCCTTGGCGGCGTCAAGGATGGCCGGAGTGAGGCTGCCGTTGTCGACCAGGTCCTGCACCGAAAAGGAGCGGTTGCCGAAGCGGCGGATGGTGATGGCGACGTGCGGCGCGGCGGGCGGCGTGGTGATGGCGACTCGGGAGCCGTCCGGGAGGCGGGCGTCCAGGGCCGGGTCGGTCTTGGGATCGAGGCCCAGGGGTCGGGCGATGCTGATGGCCGCTCTGCGGAGCGCCCCGTCGTCAAGCTGGGGCGCTTCGACCTGTTCGAGGCCGGCGCCGGCGCGCTCGGCCCAGGCGTTGCCGGGGCCGTTGATCATGATCTCGGTGACTTCCGGATCCTCGAGGAGTGCTTCGAGGCCGGGTAGGAAGGTCTTGAGGGTGGCGAGGCTGTCGGTCATGGAGTGTCGGCGCGGACGGTGTGAATCGTCGCTACGGAATCTCAGATCTCGCCGGCGTCGCGCTGCCGCCAGTAGGAGCGGTCGTGCGGGAGGTAGTGCGGCTTGAGGTAGAGCCTGGTGGCGGGCAGGGACCGCGAGCCGTCGTAGGGCAGGGCGATCGCCTGGTAGTTCTGGAGGAGCGTGAAGGTGCGCGGGTGGAACATGGGCTCGCGCTGCTCGCGGTAGGTCTTGCTGGCGCCCAGGCTGCCGCCCTGACCGCCGCCCGGACGGGCGGCGACGAGGGAGAAGCCGGGCTTGCTCGACTCGGAGAAGGAGTAGGAGGGGGAGAGCCGGGCGACCTTGCCGCACATGTTGGAGGCGAGATCGGCGCTGCTGTCGTCGCTGAGGGTGAGGAAGATGCGGGTGCGAAGCGTCTGCAGGAGGGTGCGCCAGGCGTCGTTGCCGGCGAGGACGGAGCGCAGCGAGGCGATGGACTGGGTGGCGACGATGGGAATGCACTTGCACTGGCGCGTGAGGGCGAAGGACTTCTCGTCGCCTGAGGGATCGTCCTCGCCGACGGTGGCGAAGCTCTGGTACTCGTCGCAGAGGAAGACGGCCGGCCGGAAGTAGCGATCGGGATCGCGCTTCATCTGGGCCGGCCTCTTCAGCAGGGTCTGGAGCCAGGCGTTCTTGAGGAGGACGCCGATGGCTCGCGCGAGAGCGGGATTGGCGCCCGCGGGCATGTTGAGGGCGACCACCTTGCCTCCCTCGATGAGGTCGGCCAGGGGCGGCAGCGGCGCGAGCGTTCCGCCAGCGACGCGGCCGTCCGTTTCGGTGGCCTGTTCGTCGCGATCGGCGTCAGAAGGCTCCGTTTCGGGGGCTGTTTGCACCGTTTCCCCGGGGGTCCAGGGCAGATTAGGGGCGTTCGTGGCCGGGGTTTCGAGTGGAGACGGCGGGGCGAAGAGCCTGGCGATGTCGGGCAGGTCGAAGATGGAGAGGAAGACGCTGATGTTCTCGACGATGGAGCTGCGGAGTTTGTTGTCGAGGGTCAGCCAGTCGTTCTGGTACCACCGGTTGACGGCTTCCAGCCTGGCCAGGCGGTCGTTCGGCGGTGCGGCCCGCGGGGCCACGGGCTCCCAGCGGACGCCGAGCTGGTCAAGGCGCTCCGTGAGCTCGGCGCTGCCGGCGGCTATGTAGCCGCCGCGGTCGGGCTTGAAGGTTCCTTCGGGAAGTTCGGCGTGGCCGATGTCCTGAGCGCCGATCCGGATCCGGGGCTCGGAAGCCGAAGGGTTGCAGAGGGTCCGGGCGACGGTGATCTTCGTCTGGAAGGCTTGAGCGTCGATCGTGAGTCGATAGACGTCGCGGAGGGTGACCCAGGGATCGGGGAAGACTCGGTGGAGTTCGATGATCCACCGGACGAGGTTGGTGGACGCCTGCTGCCAGAAGGGGTCCTTGGACTTGCCGAAGAGTTGGTTGAGGAGGTTGGCCAGGGTGTAGGCAAGGCTGTAGCTGTCCATGTCGGAGTCGAGGGGGTTCCACTGCCAGCGGCCGCCCAGGGCGATTTCGACGTAGTCGTCCTCGCGGTCGTTGTCGGCGAGGAGCTGGCGGATGTCGTGGCAGAAGTCGCCCTTGACCTCGAGGACGAGGCCCGCGGCGCGCCGTTGCGGGTCGTGGGCTTGCCAGGAGAAGAGCTGCTCGGCGGCGGGGCGCATGAGGCCGCTGGTCTTCCCGGTACCGACGGCGCCGAAGACGGCGACTCCGGTATAGAGACCGCGCTCGGGGATCCTGAGCCACCGCGGCCGACTGGCCTCCCTGGGCTCGATCGGGTGATGGAGTTCACCCAAGACGAGGGAGGGAGCTTGGTCGTCGGTGGATGCCGGCCAGGCGGGAAGGACGCCGCGGCCGCGGCTGGCGGACTCGGTGCGGGAGCCGAGCCAGACTCGGGCCGCGCCGGAGAGGAGAAGGACCCCTCCAAAGGCGAGGACGCCGGGAGCGGCCTGATGCCAGGCGCGGAAGAGGGCATGGGCGGCCGGGTCGTGGTACAGGATGAAATCGAGGAGCGGGTCGTCGCCGATAGCCGGGAAGGGCCGGACCTGGCCGGCCCACCGGAGCGCTCCGAAGCCGGCCGCCAGGGCGGCGAGCAGGCGGAGCGTGAGGATGCCCCGCAGCCCACGGAGGAGTCGGCCGAGACGGCGGTGAACACCGGCGCCGGCGACGCGGCCGCCGCGATCGAGAACGCGGCGGACCGCGGCGGGGACCAGGTCGGCCGCGACGATGAGCGCGGCCGCGAGGGTGGCCCACCAGGCCGCGCGCAGCACCGCGAAGTCGAGGTCGGTTCGTAAAGCGAGAGAGTCGAGCCAGGCGACGCTTCCAGGGGTTGGCCAGGCGGCGAAGCGGAGCGTCAAGAGTAGAACGCCGACGCCTACGGCAGTCGGCCAGAGTAGGCGGCCCATCAGACGCGGCGGAGCCGCGGCCGCCGATCCGTTCGGGGTCGTCATCGCTCCGGTCCGAGCCTTCCCGCAGGGATCAATCTGGACGTGAGCGACCCTCCCGCAGCACTGAAAACAGGGCTGAAAAAGGGAGACCCTTCCGTGCCGCTCCAGGCGGCCGGAAGGGGGGGTCGCTCACGTCCCGACCCGACCGCCTGGAGCGGTCGGGTCGCTGCGCCCGTCAGGGCGCATGTCGGGAACAGAGCCCGAGAAACACGTTGTGTTTCAAGGACACTGCCGCAAGTGGCGGCGAGAGACGAAAACCGAAAAAGGCCGCGCCGAAAAACTGAAAAAGGGGGGTGCTGTCCTTTTTCAGTCCTGGTGCGACCCGCTGGTTGACCCGGAGTCACGCCAGACCTTGCGGCGAGAGGCCGCGAGCGTGGTGGCTCGAGTAGGCGTCGATCACCGGTGCGGAGGCGAGGCCTGAGTCCTCTGCCTCGGCCCGCTGGCGAAGGTGAATGGAGAGTTGGCGGGCGGGCTCGAAGCCGCCCCACTGGTCGAAGCCGGCGGGGTCGGCCGCGAGGAGGGCCGCTCTGAGATCGGCCAGCGTTTGCCTCTCCTCCGGGGTGAGCGGCTGCCCGGCCGCCGGCGTGTCGTTGGTCCAGGCGGCGACCTTGTGGGAGAGCTCGTGCTGCTTCGCCACAGTCCGCGCCACGGCAGCGACGCGGACCTCCGTTCCGAGGGCGCGGAGTCCGCTCCAGAGGGGGCGGTGCTCGGCGGCCCAGCCCTGAAGTTCCCGGTCGGTTTGTCGGCCGGGGTCGATGTAGACGAACGTCGCCGATTGTTCGTCGGCGGCGATCGGCAGCTTGAGCGCGAAGTAGCGAACGGTGCGCTTCTTCGGGCCGCCGTAGCGGCGGCTCGGAAGTTGGTCGCGGCGGACGCCGCGGCCCGTGAAGTGGGCGACCTTCTCCTGCTCACTTGCGAGCCAGGGGAGGTCCGGGTGGCGTATGACGTGGTCGAGGGAGAGGAGACGACGGAACAGGACGACGTCCTCGGCCGCCCGGCGGTGGCGGACGTTCTCGATGCCAAGCGCGCGGTAGAGGCTGCGGCCGTGCACGTGGGTGTAGTGAAGCCTCGTATCGATGTTCGGCAGGGGATGCTCGCGCGCGACGCCAGCGGCGACCAGGGAACGCGCGAAGGTGCGGGCCGTCGCCGGCGAGCATTGATGATGATCGGTGAACTGGGTTCTGGTGAACACGCCCGAGTGGAGGCACACGAGGGCAAGCCACGCGGCCTCGTGCGGTCGGAAACCGAGCTCGCGGAGCGCGGCGTGGCGGCCGGCCAGGTGAGGAACGTCCGGGGCGTTGAGCGCCACGTTCAGAAGTCGACGACCTGGTCGGCCTGGATGTAGGTCACCAGGATGCCCATCGGGTTGACGGGGAGGAGATCCGGCGGAACCTCGGGCAGGAACGTGAACTGGAGGGAAACGCTCCAGCGCTCGCGTGAGACCTCTTCGCCGTCCTCGAGGATGACGAGTTCGAAGTCGGCGGCAGCGCTATGAGGCGGGTCTGGTTGGGGTCGGATGGAGAGTGCCACCCGCTCGACCTGGCGCTCCTGTTCGGCGAGGCCGGCCGCGACGCCGGCGACGGCCTGGCCGTCGCGCCGGAAGGCGGCGTCCGCGAGACCGGTGGCCAGGAAGCGTAGCGACCGGGCCCAGGCCGTCTGAGCGGTGGCCGTGCGCCGGCTGAAGTGGTCACTGACGAAGCTGGCCAGGAAGTACTTCGTCGTCGGATCGAGGGGGTCGGCCTGGGCTTCGAGCGCGTCGTAGGCCAGGGCCTCGGCACGGCCCACTTCGTCGACGCGGATCACGATCGGTTTGGGGAGCTCGACGCTGGAGAGCCGGACGACCGCGATCAGGAGGAGGAGAAGGACGGCCCCAAGGACGTATGTGGCCAGGCGGAAGTGCCGGTTGGAGACGACCAGCTCGCCCCACACGTCGGCGAATTCCTTGCCGGGATTCGGCTTGCTCATGCCGGAAGGCCTCCCTTGAGCGGCGCCGCGGCGACCCGGGCGGGAGCGGCAACGATGCGGCCGGCCATGAAGGCTCCACCGACAAAGCCGGCGCCGTCGCTGCCGGCGCCGACGATCATGCCGGCAATGTCGCCGATCTTGAGGATGGAGACGATGGCGCAGATGATGACGCCGAAGACGGGGACGAGCCAGACGCCGGTAGCAGCGGTCATGGTCTGGACGGTGAAGTCCGTGGCCGAGAGGCCGCGCGAAAAGCCCATGATGATCCGGGTCCAGAGACCGATCATGGCCGCCGCGATCGCGCTGTAGAGGCTGTACTGGAGCATCGCCTTGAACCAGCCCCAGAAGAGGAAGTCCATCTTCGGGACGATCATGAAGGGGATGAAGATGGGGCCAAGGGTGACGAGGACGGCGACGGCGATCTTGGCGAAGATGACCTGGGCGAGCGCGAGGGCGATCACCACCACCATGCCGAGGACGAAGCTGCCCAGGATGGCGGCGAGCAGGGCGACGTGGGTGACCTGCCGGCCTCCGGTCGTGACCGCGTTCCAGAGATTGGTGGAACCGGCCTGCTCGGCGACGATGTTGTAGTGGTCCCTGGCGAGGGCCATGACGGTGCCCATGCCTTGCGCGAGGATGTCGGTGCCGAAGAGCGCGGTGATCGCGTTCCCCTGCGCGGTGATCAGCTCGGGAAAGGAGAAGCCGCCGGCGAAGGGCGTGGCGTAGAACTGGAGCAGGCCCACAGGGAGGGAGAGAGTGAGGATGAACTTGATGAGCTCCCACGCCTGGAAGGTGCCGCTCAGGGCGATGCGAGCGCCGGTCCAGACGATCAGGATGAGAGCGATGCCGCGGGCGAGGCCGTTGCCCCATCCGAGGATCGTGTTCTGCGCGGCGCCGGAGAGCACGATGTTGATGGCGGTGTCGACGAACTGAGGAAGTTGACCGACGTTGTTTTCGTTGACGTTGGGCGTTCCTGGTTGAGCGAGGGCAGGGGGAGCGGTCAGGAGGAGGATGCCGGCGACCGCCAGGATGAGCGGCAGGGGTCGGCGGGACGCTTCAGTTCCGGATCGTGCGCATGAGTTGCGCCGCAAGGCGCGAGTCGCCGGGAAGCGCCGCGCAACGCGGGGAACGCGCGGCCGGCGTGGATAGGGCCTGCCTGGGCGACGTTGCGCGGAGGCAGCCCTCGCCTCGCGGGGCGTGGACGGGAGTGTAGAGAGGGAGGGCATCGGGTATGCCGCTAGTTGAGCCGGAAGGCCCGGCTCCAGGCGTTCCCCTGGCCGCGGACGCGGTTCTGAGCGCGATCGGCTCGCCGTCGCTCCGCGCGCTCAGCGGCGACCCAGGCCTCTAGTTGTTCCCGGTGCTCCCGGACCTGAGCGGTCTGGGCCAGCATGTCGCGCGCCGCGTTGTGGGCGAGAAGCTGGGCTACTGCCATGTCGATCTCGGTCTTGGTAAGTGCATTCGCATGCTGTTCCTGGGCGAGGGCGGTCTCGCTCAGGTTCGTCTGCTGGCGGCTCCGCGCGACCGACTCGGAAGCGTTGCCGATCAGTTCGACGACGCGTTCGGCACTGTCGAGGACGAGGTAGTCGGCGACCAGCGCGCGGTCCGCGCGTTGGCGCTGGGCGAGCCAGTTGTTGGAGGCGCTCGGGACGTCGCGGAAGGTGCGCGCGTACCGTTGCCGGGAAACGGTGTCGGCCGTGGCGAGCTCCTGCCGGAAGTGGGTCAGCAGGGAGTTGCCCGTGGCGTCTTGCATGTCGGCCATGGCGTTGAGGACTTGAAGCGGTGCACCGTTGAAGTCGCCAGCCCAGGTGATGCCGGCGGAGTCCTCGATCAGGCTCATGGGATCACTGCTGAGGTCTTCGAAGCGCTCGACAAGGGCACCGACGCGGCCCATGGCCTGGTCTAGGTCCTGCTGGATTTGGTCCTTGAGTTCGAGGACTGTGTTCGCGGCTTCCGCGGCGGTGGCCGCGGTCTCGACGGCGCTCAAGGCGTTCTCTGCGACGTTGAGGATCTGCGTGATCTCGCTGGCGACACCGGAGAGGCTGCCCAGAAGGCCGGACGCCGGGAGAGTCGCCAGGACGATGAGGAAAGGTAGGAGGGCGGCTACCGCGCGGAGTAGACGGGGACGGTTCTTCATTGGTCGGCTCCTATGGGTTGGGGTGGAAGGAGAAGGTCCGCGGTGAACCAGACCCGCAGGCGGTGGCCGGCGCGGATGGTGATGGTGGGCAACCGGTTGAGGAAGCGGTCCATGATCTGCATTCCGGTTTCCGAGAAGCTCCGTGCGGCACCTAGCTGGAACTGCTCCTGCGTGCCGGCGTAGGGATTGGTGCCGGCGGCCGCAAGGCCGCTCAACAAGCCGACGCCGCCGGCGGCGAGGAAGGTGCTCAGGTAGTGCCGGTCGACCTGGTCCTTGAGCGCGCCTTCGCCGATCTGGTTGAGGCCCTGGAAACGGAGAGCGGCCCAACGGCCGTCGGGGAACACCAGGCGGTGGAAACCGACCGCGAGACGACTCTGGTTCTGGTCGCGGACCGCCTGAACGGTGCCGATGAAGCGGCTGCCACGGGGAATGAGGACGGTCTGGCGATCGGCGCTGTAGAAAGGCACAGCGACGACGGCCGCGACGGGACTTGGAAAGTCCCCGCTTAGCTGGGTGACGAGGACGGCTTCGACGAAGGAGCCCTCGTGAATGCGGTGGAAGCCCTCCGGGTCGTCAGAGGCGATCACGCGCTCCGGACGTTCGTAGGTAGGGAGATTGTTGGAGTCGGGGAGGGGAACGTCCAGGGTGCCGCCTTGCGGCTCCGTGGCGGCCTCGAGAAGGGCGTCGACGGGCGACTGTTGCTGTCTCGCGGCGGCGCTGATGGCGTCATAGAGGCTGTCGAGGCGATCCCGGGACCGTGCTTCGTGCTCGGGCTCGGCGCTCGGCCGGTCCGCGTCAGCGACGCGGACCGAGTGGGCTACGGGGGCGGCGAGCAGGGAGCGTTGGCGCCGCTCGATGGACTCAAGGTGGAGCTTGAGGCGAAGCTCCGCCTCCTCGGGAGAGAATACGTCGGACTTCTGGGGGTCGCCCTCCTCCTCGGGAGCGATGCCGGCGAGGCGTTCGAGGATCCTCTGGCCGGGATCCGGATCCGGCTGCAGGAGGTTGATGTTCGCCTCGCGAACCGCCTCGCGCTGGGCATCAAGCTCTGTCTGTGCCAGTTGCAAGGCGGCTTGCCGCCGTTGGTTCTCGACCTCGCTGCCGAGGCGTTCCTCGACGTCGGCGTCGACCGCGCCCTGGTCGACCATCTCCTGCGTGGGATCGGGGACGTCTTCCTCGCTGCCGGCGCCGCCGCCAATGGTGGCGGCGACGATCACGACGACGAGGACCACTGCGAGGATGGCAACCGCGCGGTTCATGAGGTTGGCCGGCAGTGCGCCGGCCGGCCTCGCGACGATCTGTTTCCAGTCGGGCACTACTGGAGAGGCTGGGGCTCGTCGAAAGTCCAGGCAGCGCGCTGCTTGCCCATCTGGAGCCAGCCGGCGCCGACGACGCGTCGAACGACGTAGAGCCCGTCCTCGGTCAGGTCGTAGGGAATGAGGGACGGCTGTCCGTCCTTGCGTTCGTAGAGAGCCGGCGACTCCTGCGCAAGGCTGCGGAGGTAGGTGAACTGGCCGTCGTGCCACATCGCTTCGACAAGGAAGGGCCAGCGCTTGGCCTTGTCCTGGAGCCGGTAAGGGAAGCGGACGCGAGTGGGGTACTCGGCGCGGAAACCGTTGACCCGGTCAACCGCGTCGGCCTTCGCCGCGGCGATCTCCTCGGCGGCGGTCCGCCGGTGGTCAGCGGCGGCCTCGGCGGCTGCCCGGGCCATGGCCTGGTAGGAGGCGACCTGGTCGGCCGCGACGAAAGCCGGGCGGTGGGCTTCAGCGGCGGCGGTGGCGGGTTCCTCCTCGGTGTCGTCCAGGCGGACGATGAGGTGGGGCGGCGTCTCGGAGGATTCGGAGACCAGGAACGGGTAGATCCGGCCGGATTCACAGACCAGGGCGACGTTCGTGGCGACGCCTTCGTCGGTGGGCTTGAGGAAGGCGACATTGGCACTTCCGCTGAGGTGCCAGTACTCCAGGTCGCCGACGACGAAGTCGAGGATGTTCTCGCCGGCCGGGAGGGTGATGACGGTCGTGTGTCGTACGCGGGTGCTGAGTCGCCAGACCTCCTCGGTGGAAGGATCGATGCGGAGGATGTGGGCGTCGTTCTGGGCGACCAGGGGAAGAGCGGAGAGGAAAGCAACGACTGCCGTGATGGTGGGCGGGATGTACAAGGGGTGTTACCTCCGTTGGTTTGCCAGGACCTCCAGCGCGCCGGCGAGGCCGTGCTGAGCGACGGCCTCCGCTCTCCGTTCGCTGTCGACGGGCGAGCTGGTGTAGAGCCAGTAGGACTCGGGATCGACTTCGAGGCGGACGACGCCGGCCTCTTGGGCGCGGCGCAGGTAGAGCTCGCGCTTCGGTAGCAGGCCGCGGATGGTCTGCATTTCCGTGTCGTTCAGGCGGAAGGTTGTCTGAACGCTGTCGGGTAGGTCGGGATTCGCGAGGAAGAGCTTGGTTGGGAGGGATTCAAGGAGGGCCTGGGCGCCATCGGTGTCGGTCAGGTCGACGGCGCTCTGGGTCGCCAGGACCAACGCGGCGTTGCGCTTGCGCCAGGTCTTCGCGGCTTCGGCCAGGTAGGTGAGGACGGCGCGATCGTTCAGATAGCGCCAGGCCTCGTCGACCACCATGAGCTTGACGCGGCCGGCCTCGGCCGGATCGTCCAGGGCGAGGCGGAGGCGTTCGAGGAGGAAGAAGAGCGCGGCCTCGCAGAGGTCGTCGTGCTCTGCGGCGCCGGCGAGGTCAATGACCTGCCAGTCGGCGAGTTCGAGGGTGTCTTCTCCGCCCCCGTCGAAGAACTTGGCCCAGACCCCCTCGCCGTGCCAGCGGCTCATGGCCGGCCACATGCCGGAGGGCATGGTGCTTACCAGGTTGGAGAGGGTGCGCTCGCGGGGATCGGCGGCCTGGTAGAGGTCCTCGATGCGCTCGCGGATCTCGGTTGTGTCGGCTCCTCTGAGCGTGTAGCCGCCGATTCGGAGGAGACGGCTGACCCAGCCGGTGAGAAAGCTGAAGGTGCGCTCGCCGGCCGGGAGGCTGAAGGGCTTGAGCGCGAGCTCGTCGCCGGCGGCGTCGGGGTTGAGCTCCAGGTAGCCGCCGCCGAGGAAGTCGGTCAGCCACTTGTAGGAGCCGCCCAGGTCGAGCACGAGGACGCGCGGGCCGTAGTGCTGGGACTGCACGAGGAGGAAGTTCAAGGCGAAGCTCTTGCCGGCTCCGGTGGCGCCCAGGATGAGGGTGTGACCCACGTCGCTGCCGCCGAAGAGGTCGTAGTGGTAAGGGGTGCGCCAGGGCGTTTCGAAGGTGGCCATGGCGGGCTTTCGGAGGTGTTTGCATTCGGCCTGGCCAGGGGGCGGGCCAAAGAGGGGCGCTAGGCACGCAGCGACGCCGGCGCTGCTGAAGACGGTCCGGATCTGGCGCTTTCGAGGTTGGCCGGGCAAGCGGCTCCACCAGGCGGGAAGCTGCCCGAAGCCTTCGCGGATCAGCTTGGCGTCCGCGGCGCCGAAGATGCGGAAGAGGTCGGCGTCCAGGGCCTCGATCTGGGCCAGGTCGTCGCCGTGGAGCGCGATGTTGAGGGAGATGTCGCCGTAGGCGACGCCCTCGGTTTCGAGTTCGACGAGAGCGTGAGCGATCCGGGCCGATTCCGCGTCCGCCGCGGAGTCGACCATGGCGGCGGCCGTACCCTGGGCGTCCTGCATGTGGGCGACCATCGAGTAGCGCTTGCTGAAGTAGTGCCGTTGGACGCTCCGGATCTTGCGCCGCGAGGCGGCGAGGGGTTGCGGCCGCCACTCGAGCGAGACGGTGAGGGTCGCTTCGAGGCGGTAGAGCTCGGCTAACAGGTTCGCCCTGGCCTGAACGGGGGGCGAAGTCAGGTTGTAGAGGATGAGGGGCTGTCCGTCTAGGCGGAGGAAGCGCCGCTCGGCTTCGAGCTGGGACAGGCCGAGTCGCCAGTTCAGGGCGCTCGCGATGTGGTCGCCGTGCCAGGGTTGACCAGGCCGGTTGACCAGCTCGGAAAGGACGCCGGTGGCCTCGGCCGCGGGCAACAGCCGGATAGGGGTGACGTCGGAAGCGAGCGCGGCGGAGGCGTCGACGAGCTGACGGAAGCGTTCGGCCGCGTCGGTGACATGGCGTAGCAGGAAGGCGCACTCGTCCGGCTTGGTGCGGTTCTTGATCCACTCCTGGGCGGCCGTGAGGACGCCGGCGTTGCCGGAGCGGGCGTTGCTCTTGAGTTGGGCGTCATGGGACCACACGACGTAGGCGCGGAGGTCCTGGACGCGGCGCTCGAGAAAGCGCCGCCGTTTCTCCTGGGAGAGGGCGGCGATGCCGTCCAGACCCTCGATCGGCGAGAGCCGGCCGGGGCGGCGGAGGAGATAGAAGTAGAGACGGGTGTGGGGATCGAGGCTGCTGAGGAGCCGGAGCCAGCGACGGAGAACCTCGTCCATCTGCTGCGGAGTGCGGCCGTCGACGACGGCCGGGGAGAGGGCGGCGACGGCGAGGAGTTCGCCGTTGCGGGTAAGGCAGAACGGGTGGTCCTGGAGCCAGCCCCAATAGGGAAGCTCCTCGGCGAGGCTGCCGGCGGCCTCGTAGTTGGCGCGTTCAGCGTCCAGGTTCATTCGATGAGATGGAGGTGCCAGGTGGACGGTTTGCCGGCGTCGTAGCGGGTGCGGCTGGAGCCGGCCTTCGCAAGGATCGAGAGCATGTTGGGATCGCGCTTCCAGGCGAGAAAGCCGGCCACGTAGAGGACCGCGAAGATCAGCGCTCCGGTGATGATCGAGTTGAGGCCGTTCCAGACGCCCAGACCGAGCGTCATGGAGAGGAGAAACCACCGGCGTTCCACGCCCAGAATCTTCATGGGGCGTGAGAGCGCCGGGTGGCCGTACCAGGGTGTTTCGCCGCGCAAGAGGGAAGCTAGGAACCGGCCCATAGGTCAGTCAGACCGGTGGAGAGCGCGGCCATGGCGAGGGCCGCGGGGAACCGGCGCCGACGTGTGTAGCTGAAGGCGGCGAGGAGAGAGTTCGTGGCGAAGACCATGAACGCCGGGGAGGGGAGGAGAGCGACGACTTCGGGCATCCAACTCGCTCCGCTCAGAAGAGCCAGTTGAGGAAGTTCGCCGCGCCCATCGTCATGCCCAGGCCGAAGATGATTCCGGCCAGGAGCTTCTTCGAGCCGCCTTCGCCGAAGGCGAACATCAAGCCGCCGATCACGAGGGCCACGAGGCTCAGGCCTCGAGCGATCGGACCGGTGAAGACGGTCTGGAGCCGGGTGACGGCGGTCTGCCACGGGCTGGTGCCCTGGGCCATGGCCAGGGCGGGAACGAGGAAGAGGAGCGTCGTGAACCGAATGGAGAGGCTCTGGAGTCGAGAAGGCGGAGCCTGCGGCTTCGCGTCGACGGTTTCCGGGGTCATGGGATGTCCTCCTTGTTAGGGGGTTTGTCGGGTCTACTCGACGAACTCGCCTTGCTCTTGATCGGCGAGGCGCCGCGTCAAGTCCGGGTCGCCCTCCCCACGGCGGAAAGAGCGTTCGACCAGGTCGACCTTCCTGCCCACGTCGTGCAGGCCCAGACGGCGCAGCACGGCCTCCAGGGCAACCATGAAGGTGGCCGCGGCGAGGAAGGTGTAGAGCGTGATGGGTAGCCAGTACTCCTGAAGGATGAAGCGGCCATGGGGCGCGAGGAAGTCCAAGCGCGCCAAGGCGTAGAAGGCGAGGATCGCTGTCAGGGAGAGGGTCACGCCGAAGCTGATGCGCCAGGTATGCACGGGATCAGTCGCTGAGGACGTTCCAGATGGACCAGACGCCGACGATCAGCCCGAGGGCGATCGCGACGATCGGGAACAGCCAGAGGCGGGCGGCCCCACGTTCTGGCGGCGGCTGCGGGGTCCAGGTCCGGGGTAGAGCCGGCAGCCGGCGTGCGACAGCTAGATCGCGCTCCAGGCGGCGGCGTTCCCGGCGCTCCGCGACGGCAACGGCCACGGCGACGGCGAGGACCAGAGCGAAGCAGGCGTACAGCGACCAGCCGCTCAGAGTGTCCTGGAGCAACCTGGCGAGCGGGATGGCGGGATAGCCCATGTCAATGGTCCTTGTTGCGGCCAGTGACGCGGGCCCAGGCTCGCTGGGCCGCGTCGAGGGGGCGGTCGGGACAAGGGGCGTCGAGATAGACGCGAAACGGGACAAGAAGCGTCAGAACGGCCACGACGTGCGCCACGGGGCCGGTTTCGGTGCCGAGAAGAGGGAGTTCGCCGGTCATAGGTCGAGGAGGCCGTCCTCGATGCCGCCGCGGCGTCCGCCGCTATTGGCGGAGCCGCTGCTCGGAGAGGAGAGGCCGCGTAGCGCACCCGCCAGGTGGCGGGCGGCCCTGGGGCTGGACGCGAAGAGAGCGAAGCCGGCTGCGCTCTTCGCGGCAATCGAAGCGCGGGTGTAGTGCTCGGTGGTGATCTCGATGTTGACCCGGCCTTCCGTGGGGCCGTCCGGCTCGCGGGCGACCTCGATCTGGGCGTCGGGCCAGAGGATCGCTCCCTTGTCGTCAAGGGGCAGTTGAAGTCGCGCGGCGATCTCCTCGCGCAGGGCGTCGGCCGCGTCACGGCCGCGCGCTGTGCGGACGGCCTCGGTGCGTTTCATGATCTCGCTGCGCATCTCGGCGTCAAGCAGGACTCGTCGCAGGTGGAGACCACGTTCGGCCAGGCGTTCACGCGCCGCGGCGACGGCCCGGTAGAGAGCGAGGTCGTGCTTCAGGTCGGCGCTCTTGCCCAGACCGCTCCAGGTGCGTTGGTCGGAGGCCCAGCCGCGCAAAGGGGCGACGTCGCTGGCGAGGCGTTCGCCTGCCGGTGTCGCCGTGAGGACGTTGGTGACCCGAGCGGTCTTGGTGTCTGGGAGTTCGTGCTCCTCGACCAGGCCGGCCTTCTTGAGGTTGTCGATGCCGCGACGGCCGGCGAAGAGATGGCCGTCGAACTGGCGGTCGATCAGGTCGCGTGAGGCGACGGCGCGATGGACGGCTACGTCCACCAGAGACGCCTGGAGCCGGTCCTGGAAGGAGCGGCGCTCAGGCTCCCGGCCGGCGAGCTCGCGGCGGTGGCCTCGTTCTCGAGACGGCGGCCGCTGGGCCTGCCGAAGCTCCGCTCTGGCGTCGGAGAAGCGGGTCATCGGATCTACCCGCGAGTGGGTCCGACGTCCCGGCCGTGCGCTCGTTCGGCGATCGCCCGGTCGTGAAGCGCGTGGTTCTGGGCCTGGTTGGCGAAGCTGTTGGCGACGGTGAGGACGGCCTTGCGCTCGTCTGAACTGAGCGATTGGGCGTCGATCGCGTGGTTCTCCAGGTCATCGCGAAGACCGCGGAAGTCGGCCGTCTTCGGTGTGTAGATGTTCTGCGAGGCGGTCAAGTGGACGGCCTGGAGGTCGCGGATCAACTTCTCGGGCGGGCGGTCCTCGTTGCCGTTGGGGCGCAGGACGTCCAGCGCGGCCTCAGCCGCGCGCGAGATGTTCTCGTTGAAGCGGGTGGCGGCTTGCTGTTGGGCCGCTGCTGCCTCCAGAGCCTGAGTCGGCTCGACTCCTTCGCGTCGCTCGAGCTGTTCGATGCGCTCGCGCGCGGGCTCGATCAAGTATCGGGAGATCCGCTCCGCGTCAGCGGCGGCGCGGTAGATCTCCCTGGGGTCGTCTTCGAGCGCCTTTACCCAGCTAGCGACGTAGGCGGCGCTGTCGTTCTGGGGTTCGTGGCCCAGGCCGATCTTCTCGCCGGTCATCATCGCGGCGATCTCGGCGCGGAGCTCCTCCCTCGCGTACTCGGGGCTGCCGAACTTCTTGCCGAGGGTGTTGCGGTTGAGGCGATCGGGGTGGCCGGTTGCGTGGCCGAGCTCGTGGATCGCGGTCTGGTAGTAGCTGCCGGTGCTGGGGAACTGGCCGGGTTCAGGCAGGACAACTTCGTCGGTACGGAGGTTGTAGTAGGCGCGGTCGCCGGCTTGGTGTTTGACGGTGACGCCGCTGGTCTCGATGATGGCGTCGGCCGCGGCGTGGCCCTCCCATTCGGGGGGAGCCGTGGCGGGCGGTCGCTCGGGGAGGCCGCCGGTCTGTTCGGCGTTGAATACTGAGTAGGTGCGGACGAACGGCTTGGGACGTTCGAGGACGGTGTAGACCGGTTCGCTGGCATCGTTGAGCTTGGGGTTTCCCTGGTCGTCCTTGGCGGGGACGAGCTTGGTGGTGGAGAAGAAGAGGATCTGAGTGGCCCGTTCGCCCCGCTGGACGTGGCCGCCGGCCTCTCTGATCTGGCGGTAGGTGGCCCATCGGTTGTCGGTGTAGCCCTTCATCTGGGCGGCGACGCCGAGGTAGAGGCTGTTGCCTCCCGCGTAGCGCCGGCCGGTTGCGAGGTTCTCCGGCAGGGAGCGCTCGCCGGGCTTCCAGGGCTTCTGGAAGGGGGCCGTTCCCTCCTTCAGTTGCCGGATGATCTGGCGGGCGAACGTCTTGTGGTACTCGCCGACGCGGTCTTTGGAGGGGGCCATGTCAGGAGCCCGCGTCGATGTCGGCGTGGAGGACGTCGGCGAACTCGGCGCTGCCGTCGGTATGATCGACGAGGCCGAAGCGTTCGGCGAGACCCGGGGAGACAGCGACGAGGATGCCGGTCGAGAGCGAGGCGCTCAGGGCGGTGGCGAGACCTTCTTCGGTGAGGGCCTCGATTACCGGCTGGCCGTCGATGTCTTGGAGTTCGGTGTTTCCGGGTGCGATAAAGTCGATTATCGCCACATGACCGTGCTGCTTGACAGACCTGAGGAAGTCGTTCGCCGCGACTCTCAGGACTACCCCGAGGGTCTACGTCAAGCCGGTCCCGCTGCTCTCTTTGCCGCCGACGAGTTCTTCACCGCGAGGATCCGAAACGCCCACACCCGCCGGGCCTACCAGCGCCCCGTGATGCTCTTCCTAGAGTGGTGTAGGGATCACGAGCTTGACCTGCGTTCCGTTGCGCCTGGCGACGCCGCCAGGTTTATCGACAGCCTTCCATCCGTGTCGGTCCAGAAGCTCGCGATAGCCGCCCTACGCCAGTTCTTCGACGTGCTCGTGACGCGTCATGCCGTGATGCTCAACCCTTTTCGCTCCGTCCGCGGGCCACGACGCGAAACCCGTGAGGGTAAAACGCCCGAGATCACTGTCCCGCAAGCTCGACAGCTCCTCGACTCTCTCGACACTGCCAGGCCGGTGGGGCTCCGCGATCGCGCGATACTGGGTACCTTGACCTACACGGGCCAGCGCGTGGGTGCGGTAGCCCGACTCCGGCTCCAAGATCTCCGCGACTACGGAGATCGTCGATCGTTCGTCTTCCGGGAGAAGCGCGGGAAGGAGCGCGAGATACCCCTCCGCTTAGACCTCGATCAATGGGTTTCCGAGTACATGGCGGCTGCGGTGCCGGAAGGCGGCCCCAAGAGAGCTCCGCTCTTTCGCACGATGTCCCACTCCACCGCTACAGGCTTCACGAACCGTGGCATTCAGCCGTGGACCATCCGCACGCTTCTCAAGCGACGCCTCCATGACGCCGGCTTGCCTGACATCATCACGCCGCACAGCTTCCGCGTCATGGTGGTCACCGATCTCCTGAGTCAGGACGTGCCGATCGAGGAAGTCCAGCACCTCGCGGGCCATTCCCACCCCTCGACCACCCAGGTCTACGACCGCCGGAGGCGCCGCGTCACCCGTAACCTCGTCGGACGAATCTCCGTCTGAACCACTCCGAGAGCGACAGCCAAGCGCCTGACGGCGCTAAGGGGCCGCGGAACCGCTCCACAGTTTCGTCGCTGAAAACGTACACCTAAGGTCCATCTTGGGGCGCTGAAAGCGTACACCTAAGCCAGCGATCCTTCGCTGAAAACGTACACCTAGCAAGTAGATCCAACTAGACCTGCCTAGCAAGTAGGGCGCGATGCACCTGCGGAAGGCGCCCACACGAGTGGATAATGCGGAGGAACCACAGCGAGGAGAGAGAGCCGGCCCTAGCGAGCGACGCGACTCCGCCGCGCCGGGATCTTGGGTGCCGTTGGTCCCAACACCAGGGCTCCCGCCCGGCTCTTGTGCCCTCGTTGGCCAGCTTCCACGCTGTAGTTCAGCGCCGGCCAGGTCCTCTTGATCTTCCGTAGCTCGCGCAGCGCTCGCCGACGGAACATCTGCACTTCGTTCTTGTCGTAGAGCTCGCTCGGTTGATCCGCGAACTGGCGATACAGCGCCGGCCAGGTGATCCGCCGCGGCCGGTCCAATCTGAACGTCGCGTAGGTCAGCCAGAGGTAGAGGTCGAGTCCCAGTGCACAGCGCCGGAGCGCTCTGAGCGTCGCCATGTCCACCGGAACTGGTCGGCGGAGAATCTCCGCGAAGAAGCCGCTCCCTAAGCGAACCGTGCTCACCCACCTGCTCGGTGTGTCGTGCGATTCTACCTTCCACCACAGCTCCGATCGGTCCGCGATCATCGACGCCACGCTTCGCGTGACGCCTTCCCCCTCATAGCTCAGCCGGATCGACGCGTTGAAGAGCCGCTCGATCTGATCCCGGAGCCGCGTCCGATCCCCGCGAACGCCGCCGCTCCTGCTCGTGATTCCCAACTCGCGCATGAACTCCGCGAGCGTTGCGCCCAGCCGGAGTCTCGCGGCCTGAGTCCTCACGACTTCGGTGCAGATCCACGCCAGCAGTAGGCGCGGGAGCGTTCCGAACGGGAGGCCGGATCGTCCGGTTGCCGTCACGATCATCGTGTACGGCCCGTTTCTTCGCATGTACTGCCGCTCGTCGCCTCGATCTCGGCGGGGAAGCGCACAGAGCGTCAACAGTCGCGCCATGAAGGCCACTTCGACGTGGTCGTGCCGCTCTAGCCCCCCTTGTCGGGGCGCCGGCAACCGCTGAAGCCTCCTAGAGAGCCTGCGGCGGTCTTCCGTCAGCAGCACGTCTGACAGCGGTCTCATGAGTAGGACTCCCACGTAGTCGTAGTTCCTCCACACAGCCTTATCGGCGTTGCTCGGGGCCGCAGGCGAGCGTTCACCCTCTTCTCCCTTGTCATGTCGTTGAGTGTGTGATAACCATGTTATCCAACCTCACCATGCAACCTCGTGCTTCAGCCGCTGCCTACGTCCGCGCGCTCTTTGAGCCGGTCGAGCACGTCGCCGTTCTCGCCGTCTGTCGCGCGACCCCCAAGGGGCCGGCGGTTCTTCAGCGGATCGTAGAAGCCGGCAGTGTGGCCGGCGAGCGCTATCAAGCCTGGCTTCGCCACCTGAACTCGCGGGGGTATGACCTCTTCCTCGGGGTGAACCCCATCGACCCGGCGCGAGGGAGGCGTGAAAAGCGAGACGTAGTCGGGGTTCGGCGCCTCCAACTTGACCTCGATGCGGACGGCGCGAACTCTCTCAAGCGCCTCCTCGCAGACGTGCAGCTGGCGCACTTAGCCACGCCGGCCATCGTGATCCGCAGCTCCCGGCACAACTACCAAGTCCTCTGGCACACGACGCCAGGGGCCTGGACGCCGGAGCAGGCGGAAGACGCTATGAAGCGTCTGGCTGATCACTACGTAGGCGATCACTCCGTTGCCGACGTAGCGCGCGTCATGCGCTTCCCCGGTTTCCGCAACGACGCCCTTGCCACATGGACGGACTACGGCGGCGACCCGGTCGCGCCTGCAAGCTTCGGCCACTTGCCAGCCTGTGACGCCCAGGTTAGGCCGGACCCGCGGCCCGCAGGCCGCCGCGTCGTGACCCACGCCGCAATCAGCCAGAGTGAGCGCGATTGGGCGTTCGTGCGCGACCGTCTGCGGAAAGGCGCTGATCGAGGTGCTCTGGTCGCCATCCTCGAGGAACACCGTCAAGATAAGTTCAACCCAGCCGACTACGCCTCTCGGACCGTCCGGAAGGCCCAGGAGAGTCTTCGGCTTGACAGTCAACCTTCTCGCTGACCCAAGGGGCTATCATTTGACGATTATCGACTTTCTCGCTGCCACTCAAGGCAGGTGCCCTGCGGTCGAGCCGGTCCTCAAGGACCGGATCCAGGATCCAGTCTTGTGAGGAGCAATCTGCGGCGGCTTGGATGGTGCCCCAGTGAAGAGCCCATTGAGGCTCGGAAGCGAGCCACCTACGCAGGACTTGCGGGTGTCGCGTGCGAGGCGCCTCGGAGCGGGGGCTAGTACGGGCTTGACCCTTCGAGCCAGCATGACGGTCGTTCTCCTTGGAGGAGAGACCTGGCGCCCGAATTGGCGCCGGGCCGTATGTGACCGCCACGCGTAGGCATGGAAGGTCCCGCCTATTCGCCGGCTTCGGGAGCTACCCGCGGCCTCTTGAGGGCTGTTGTATTCGGCAGGCGACCCGACATCGGCGCCTACGCTGCGGTCACAGACCGTGCAGTCTAGCGCCTCTAGTCGCGAGGAGGAGCGGACTCCGCCTTCGCCTCGTTGTTGGTGGGTCGCTTGATCTCGAGCCGGCCAAGCAAGCGGTACGCGAGGTGGGGGCGGAGCCGCGGTCGCGCGGTAGGTTGCCGCGGGACGGTCTCTACGGCTGTGTGTCGTGCACTGGCCTGACGAGGGTGCTCCGCGCCTGTAGGGGCTCGTCGACAGGTAGGCCGACCTAGCTTGGTACGTGCCTCAAGAGAGCCGAGTTCTCGATTCCGTTGGGCAGTTTGTCGCGCCGTTCCCCCGGGCACCCCTTGCCGGCAGCTACTGGTGAGTGTCGTCTCCGACGATCCGAGTGTGGCGTGTGTTCGACCGGGTCGGGGTCGCCGCGTCACGTGTCACTCGCCGATACCGGAGAGGCGGGCCTTCCAGGTGAGGAATGTCGAGGGGGGGCAAAGTGAGCGGCCGGCGCGATCCTTCGCTCCTTGAGAGGGAGTTTCGCGCTCCTGAGTGGAAGAGAGCTGGACCAAGGATGAGAGCTTCGCGGCAGCCGGAAGCTGGAACGGGAAAGACCGATTCCATGCAATCGCAGGCTCAGTCCTGCGATCTTCACGTTGCGATTCTCTCCGCAAGGCTGTACACCAACCCGCCGTTTTCGTGTATAACTGTCTGTGCTATGGAAAAACGACTCCTCCGACGGGACGAAGTAATGGACCTACTACAGATCTCAGAGGCGACCTTGTATCGCTGGCAACGGGAAGGGCTAATCCCACAACCTGTTGCTCTGGGGCCTCGGTCGAAGCGATGGCCAGTCGACGAGATCGAAGCGTTCATCGCTGGCAAGCGGAGCAAGAAGGACGGTCCTCGCGCGAAGTGATCGGCCTAGGACCATCTGACTAACAAGCCCCGCCGTCGCGAAGCGTGGTCCGTAGATCGACCGGTGTAGTGTGCCGTGCATTCACGCCGAGGTCTTTGCTCTCCGGCATCGTTGGCTTGGTAAAGACCGGATTCGAGAACCGCGTGCCGCATGGACATGGCAGCCGCAGCGGTCATCCCTCGCGTGTGGAAGCGAGGCATTGTCCCGACTTCTGAGGTGCTACGTCTGGCTAGCTCGTTTCGGGCGTCTAGTGCCTTGGCGTTTTCTTTTGTTCAGTCGTATTGTCTACGGTTTGGCCGCGACTCTGTCATCAGCACGGGGTGGAGGCGCGTAGCGCTGCGGGTCAATTCTGTTCGGCGCTTGGTGCGGCATGCGGTGTGGCTCGTGATTGAGCCGTGACTTCCACGACGATGGTCCCTTTGTCGACCCAGCTTTCACCGCCGCATAGCCCGAGGCGGCCGCCTCTGCGGTATCGGGGAGTGGCACGTGACGCGGCGAGATTGTGTAGCCGCCTGGCTTGGGGCTCGAGCTTCTGATGGACTACGCTGACTTCGCGATTGACGGCGCACCAGTTCATCGCCATGCGGCGGGCCGCCACGTTTGGGGGAGCGCTCCGCTTCCCAAGAGCACTTCGTCGACTTTGTGTCAGCTGCTCGGCGTGCCGACGTCGCCGAGCGAGCCGCCATCGACCACCCACCTCCTCCAGCGGGCCGCCAGAGGCCTCGTCTGCGACCGCGCCGTCATGATCGCCGGGTACGAGGAGGCCGGCTACGCGGTGCCGCGCCGCGGACTTGACCGAGAAGGCGGAGCAGGACAGGCGGGCGGTTCGGGACCATCTTTTCGGCTGATGACCCGAGACTCGGGTGGGGTTCCAGTGCGAGTAGATCAGTACCAACCGTAGAGTCTCGTTGGTGTCCTCCCCCACGTGCCGAGCATGAGAGACCGGCCCACAATCTCGTCCATCGCCTGACCGGGAGGCACAATGGCGAAGTGAAGGCCCTCCGGTGTCCCGCGGCGTTCGACATAGGCGAGGCCTCGTTTGTGCTTACGCGCCCAATCGACATGGGGAGCGGTGTTCGGGACGTTGAGCCGGTACATGCCATTGCTGCGGTAGTACCTGTAGATGAACTCATAGCGGTCGCCGTCCGTGCAGGAGATCGCCACGGAATCGTGGTCCAGAAAATCCTCTAGGATGCGACGAAGCACCTGGCCGGCTTCCCTGGGAAACTCAACTTGAAGCGTGTGTTCGCCGGTGAAAGTCTCCAGGCCCGCCCAGGCTACTGACGCGACCGTTTCCGAGATCGCTCTGTCCTCGGAACTCGGCCGCCGCGCGTTCTTGGGCGGCGCTCCGTTAGTGCTGCTGGGCACGTTGTCCACGATGCCTAAAGTGACCAGGTCGTGGAGGCTCCGGTCTCGATTGCGCCTTGCGAAGTACTCCTCGTACGTCTGAATCCTCGACTCCGTGGCCTCCTCGCCGGCGTTCCAGCACTCATGCCAAGCCCTAGCCGCAGATCTGCGATGACGAGGGGCGGAACTCCAGAAGGCGCATTCACAGTTGCTCAGGAAGCCGCCATGGCTAATGTTCGGCGAACCTGTGATCGCGAGAGAAACATCCGCCAAGCCCGCCTCGTCGTCGAATCGGGTCGCGCCCACGTAGAGTTTCGGGTGAAACGTGCCGCCCGGATTGTGGACGATGCGAGTTTCCCAGCCGTTTTCGAGCGCACTCCGTAGCGCTTTCGGGTGCGTCACACCGTCCTTGGTGTCCGTGACTAGCCTGACCTCACCGACGTCTCCTTCATCGAGGATCTTCTTGACGAGGCTGAAGCCTGATGCAGATACGTATGCTACCGCCATGCCAACCACGCGCGGCCTGACACGCAAGATCTGCTTGCGGAACAGTGTCCTGTAGGAAGTACCGGCCGGTCCACTGGCCACGAACGCGCTCGTCATCGCGCCGCACTCCCCCGGCCGGTAATCATCGGACGTCAGAACAGCTCAGTCTGATGGAGTGGTCGGCCCGAGTACGGATCAGTCATGATCGGCAGCGTCGGCCAACGGCCATCGAAGTAGTCGGCCATCGACCACAGATGCAGCCGATCGTACGGCCGCCCGGCCACGTGTACACGCCCCGCCGTCTTTGCGTCTGCCCTCGGACGAGCTGGAGCCGGCTCGAGAGTCACGAAGCAACCCAATGCAGCGCGTTCACGTTCCATGACGTGCCGAAAGTCCCGGAAGTGTGACACTTTGAACGAGCGACCGCCCTTGACTTGCGCCAGGGCGAGCCTCGAATCGACGTCGTCAGGTGCGACGGCCAGCGTCGCGCGCCCGTCGACCCCACCATCGCTGCGTTGCCGGTCATTAGGCGCAAAGCCCGGTAGCCGGGTGACGGCCCACGACTCGAACGCGAACGGTTGCTCGGCGGCGAGCTTCCGAGCGCTCGCCAAGTCGGCGGGAATCCCGAGGGTCGGAATCGTCGGGTCTCTTAGACGCCGATCCTTCACCAAGTCGATAGCGAACGCCGAGATGTCGATGCCGCACCAGCGACGCTTCAATCGGCGCGCGGCATCAACTGTCGTTCCGCATCCGCAGAACGGATCCAGCACGAAGTCGCCCTCGTTCGAGGAAGCGGCAATGATGCGCTCTAAGAGCGCACGGGGCTTCTGCGTCGGATAACCGAGTTCTTCCTTGCCCGCCACCGGTCGGATGTCGTGCCAATCGTTCGTGACGGTCCGACCACGCGACTTGTGGAGATATTTCTTGTACTGAGGAACCGCGCCAGGTTTGGTCTGAACGACGATGCCATCGTCGTAGGCGGCCTGCATCCGCTCGCGAGTCCATCGCCAGACCCGTGTCACGCCGAGAAACTCGTAGGTCAGGTTTGGTCGGTCGTCGTTTGGATTCAGGAGGGGAAGAAGCCGATAGCGTCCTCGGGCGTCTCGATGCCTATACGCTCTCTTCACATACTCCGGGTCGTGCTCTCCGTACACCATGTTGAAGCAACAGTCTGCCGTCCGGCTGTAGCGGAGGATCGTGTCCCGGCAATTCGGGAAGTTGATCTTAATGAGGCTCTTCGGATTGGAGCGTCGCCAGGTGATCTCGTTGCGGAAGTTGTCCGTCCCGAACACGGCGTCGCACAGCACTTTCAGGTAGTGGCTCGCCGTCGGGTCGCAGTGCAGGTACAGCGAGCCGCTCGGCTTCAAGAGCCGGTGCATGTGCTCCAGCCGTTCAGCCATGTAAGTCAGATAGGCGAGCATCCCTGACGGCCCGAGAATCTTGGCTAGGCCAAGGATGGCTCGGTGCGCCGGTCGCGCGGTCGCCCCCTCGAAACGTGCTAGCCGCTCACCTGCGGCTGCGTCCCAGGACCACGTGTCCGCGAACGCTCGTGTTTGGGCACCGCCGGCACTGTCCCGCGCGTAGAGCAGGTTGTAGCTGGCGTTGGAGTTGAAGGGTGGGTCGAGGTAGATCAGGTCGACCGAAGCATCGTCCCAGCGTGCCATCCAATCCAGACAATCCCCGTAGCAGAGGGTGTCAAGGGGGGGCGTGGCCATAGCGTATCGAGGATCGGGCCAACGGTAAGTCCTCACCAAGACCCGTCGACGCGCAGCATTGTACGCCATCTCGGTAGCCACTTCTGGCAGCTCGTCGAGTCGATGGTCGCTCGATCGGTCTTCGGTGGCGAAGCGGGACCATACTTGGGGGAAGGACCTCTGACGAGTCCGGAGCGGAGAAGCGCTTACCCAAGTGCATCGGCTTGGCGACTCGGTATCTTGGCACCGGGAGCCTAGGTACACCGAACGAGCTCTCGTAGGCCGTGAATGTGGCGAGGGCAGACGTGTAAGGGCAGAGAGCCGGGGGTCACAACGCTGGTTAACCAGGTCCCTGGCCTTGGTCGGCTGAGGTCTCGCAGGCGTGTCGGTCGTTGTCTCGGTCGAGTTCGGAGCGGTAGGCGCAGTGGCCGTTTGGGACGCCGTTCCGGTGGACTCGACGTAGTTCGGTGCAGTTCTGGAACGGTCCGCAGTCGGGATCGGGTCCGGTCAGACTGTCGCAGGCCGTGACAAGCAGCATCAAAACCGCTGCGCACGGCAGCGCCTTCTTCATGGGGGCCTCCCTTGTGGACTGGAGGGAGGCGCGACCCTAGACCGGTCCGTTCAGGGCGTCAAACCACCGGCCTCGCCCTAAACCGGGACCGTGGAAGCCACTGGGGGAAACGACGGCCCCGGTACGCGCCGACCTGTCCCTGGCCTATGCAGACGGAAGTCGGACTTGGTCTAGTCCGGCCCGTCGCCCTGCTATGTCCAGAATCGGCGAGATCGTGTACATGGGTCTGCTCGCGGTGGTCGGCGTTGAGCGTTGCAGCGGACAACCCGGAGTGCTCGCCGGCCTCTTGCTTTCGTACTCGATCAGTCTCGGCGGGCGGCGGGCGAAGAGCGGGTGACGGTACGGAGGATCGCTGCTCTTCACCGGGATAGAGTCGACTCTACGTGGCTGTCTAGGTGCACGGGCGCCGGCCAGATGTGTCGTCGAGAGAGGAACCGGAGCAAGATGCAGGAGTACAACGCCGTCGTCAAACGCGCCGGAGACTGGTGGATCGGTTGGGTCGATGAGGTGCCGGGCGTCAACTGCCAGGAACGAAGCCGCGAGGAGCTGCTGGAGACCTTGACCATCACTCTGGGCGAGGCGCTGGCCGTCAATCGGCAGGCGGGCGAGGGGTACACTGGAGACGGTCGTCGTCGCTACATGAAGGGCAGAGCTCCTTCTCGGGCATCTTCATAGACTCGACAGCTCTCAGGTAGGATCCCCGGTTCCGCACCTCTCGGCCCGAAACTACGTAGCAGGGGCCGTTCAGGATAGCTAGCGAGGTGATTGGGACGGCGCGAAGATTGTGTCTGTCGGACGTAAGAGTGAGCGCTTCGTGGTTCCCAGTCGAGAAGAGATGTTTCGAGGGGCGTAGTGATGCGAATACAGCGTGTACAGGTAGAGGAAGGTTTCCTAGACGGTCTCGACGTGTCGTTCGCGTCGGGGCTAAACGTCGTTATCGGTGCGCGCGGTACTGGAAAGACGTCTCTCGTTGAGCTCATTCGGTTCTGTTTGGCTGTACCGGGATACACAGGGGAGTCGCAGAAGAGGAGCTTGGATCATGCTCTGTCGGTTCTAGGGAGCGGACAAGTGACCGTCACGCTATCCGATGGCGACAGAGAGGTTCTTGTGACACGCACTGCTGCCGAAGATGAACCTCGCGCCTCAGCGCCATTCGCTACCCCAATCGTGTTCTCGCAGACAGAGATAGAAACGGTTGGCCTTCGGCAGGAGGGGCGAGTCAGGCTACTGGACAGCTTCAACGGCAGTCCGAGCGACTCCGAGACTAGTGAGGCGGCTGCACAGTCCGAGGTGCGTTCGCTAACGGCTGAGGTCCGGGCGCAGCGGCGTGAGATAGACGACCTAGCCGAACGCGTCAGGGAGATACCAGCTGTTGATAGGCAGATCGCTTCCTTGGCGCCTCAGGAGCAGGAAGTGGCAAAGACCTCTACGGCGGCGAAGAAGAAAAAGGACCTCCTCGACGGCGTGTCAGTGAAGATTGCCGATCTTGCAGCCCGCGTCGTATCGACCGAGCGGTTCCACGAGGGCCTGATGCGGTGGAAGACCTCTCTCTCGTCGGCCTTGGCGGCCGAGCCGGTAGTCGAGTCCGCTTCTGCGTCGGCTGGCCCTGATTTACTGGCGAGTTGCCGCGCAAGCGTTGAGCAGGCGAAGGCGCACATGAAGGAGGCACTCCGGGAGCTTGGGGAAGCGGTGGGCGAGTCGGAGGCGGTCCTTCGTTCAGCGGAGGAAGACAAGATTACGGTTGAGAGCCAGGCTAGAGAGTTGCGGCAGGAGGTCGAAGCCCTGCGGGAAGGGGCGGGGACAATCATTCGGCAGGGGCAGCAGCTTCGGGAGCGAAGGGCGCAGTTAGAGTCGCTCAAGAAGATCCTGGCCGACGGGCAGAAGGGGCTGGAATCGCCGCTGGCTATGCGCGACGTCGCGCTGGAGTCCCTGGACTCCATCAGGGAGGAGAGGTTCAAGCGGCGCTCGTCTGTAGCAGAGAGACTCAACGAGATTCTCGGTCCCCAGATCCGGGTCAGAGTCTCCCGCG
Organism: Acidobacteriota bacterium; assembly: GCA_026707545.1. NCBI lineage: Bacteria > Pseudomonadati > Acidobacteriota > Acidobacteriota bacterium. The sequence goes on from JAPOWR010000004.1 coordinate 168,601, forward strand.
CCGGCCAGTTCCACGCTTTCGCTTCCGCGATAGCGAACGCGCTGCGTGGGAGTGGACTCCGCTACAACGAGTTGTCTACCACTTTGGCCCAGAGCGTGAGCCCGCGCGAGCTGCTCGAGGCCGTCGACTCGAATGATGACGACCTCATTGCCGAGGCAGCCGGAATCACCAAAGCTCGGGCTGGCCGAGTGCTAAGTTGGTTACGCGAGTGCGACCTAGGCGTAATCGGTACTGCTGCGGTAGACGACACTGTTGCATTGGAGCTACTTGACGGGAGGGCGTACAAGGGAATTCACGACCTATCCACCGGGCAACGGTGCACTGTCGTCCTGCCGCTAGTCCTTCAGCATACCGGGCGGGTCCTGCTTATTGACCAACCCGAAGATCACATCGACAACGCGTTCATCGCAGATACGCTGATCATCTCCGTCTTAGCGAGGAGCCTGGACAGTCAGATCATCGTGACGACTCACAACGCGAACATCCCGGTACTCGGAAATGCGGACCGTGTGATACAGCTTGGCTCGGACGGCCGGCGCGGCTTCTCGCTACTGGCTTCCGGCTTGGATGACCCGGAAGTTGTCAATGCGATAACGACGGTGATGGAAGGTGGTGCCGAGGCTTTCAGGAGACGCGCTAGATTCTATCGTCGTCATGTGAAGTAGTGACTCGCCAAGAAGCACTAGCGCAGCTTCGTTCGGAATCTGCGCATGAACGACTACGGGCGGCACGCACTCTCGTGCGGAAGTGCGAAGCTGCCGATCTTCGTACGCTGAACGAAGCTCTGAGGAGAGAGCCCGTTTCGTATGTGCGCACGGCTCTGCAATTGGCCATCAAGAGGATTCTGAGTAGAGAGTGGTCCCTGCCGGCAGAAGCCTCCGGTGAATTCGAGATTCCGCGGGATACGCGTACACAGATTGAGAAAGTGGCCGTGGAGCGCGTTACCGGGCAGCTACTTCACGAGATTACGCCACTTGTCGGACTCATAGCTACTTCCGCACGACGGGAAGTTCGGGCATACGAAGGTTCTGAGACCCAGAGGCACGTGGGTTCTCTCAAGGGGGTCCTAGAGGCAATTGAGCAATTGAAACGTGCGACGACGCTCCCGAACCCGACGGAGTTCGACCTTGCCGAATGGCTAGAGGACCTCGTGTGGGAGGTGGTCGGTGGTGAAGCTGTGGATGTCTCGCTTCAGGGCGCTCGCCCCACGCTGATTAGCTCCGACCCAGCGCTGCTGCGCCTGGCTGTCTCGAACGGCATGAGGAACGCCGTTGAGGCTGTCACGAGTTCGGAGGCTGAGGAGGCGCACTCCATAGTTGTGACTTGGGGTGAGACAGACGTCGACTATTGGGTCGCGGTTCTTGACCGCGGTCCCGGACTGGTCGGTCCTGTGGAGTCTGCGTTTGGTGTGGGTCAGTCCAGTAAGAAGGGGCACAGCGGCTTCGGACTGGCTATCGCTCGACAGGCGATCGAGACCTTGGGTGGCACGTGCACGCTCGAGCGCGCATTGGGAGGAGGAGCGTGGTTCGAGCTGCGCTGGGAGCGATGACGCTGCACTTGCTCATTGTTGAGGACGACGATGACTTCGTTGAGGAGTTACAGCGGACCGTGGAGGACCTTCCGGGCGAAGCAGAGGCTTGCGTAGTAGGTAGTCGAGATGACGCGTACGAGGCGCTGACGTCCTCGTTCTTCGATCTCGTGATCCTAGATCTGAAGATACCGACAGTGAAAGGAGCTCTCGACGCGGATCCGCAGCACGGTTATGCCGTCTTCAACAAGATCCGTACTGCGGCTCCAGGCACACCGGTTTTGGTGTTGACGGGCTCTCCTGCCGAGGACTTCCTCGTAAACCACGCTATGAAGAGTCAGCAGCAGGTCGACATTTGGAGCGAGGGGAAGAAGCGAGGAACTATTCGGTTTCTCACGAAGTACCACTTTGATCAGTGCCCCGAGATGCTCGGCGCCGTTGCCAAGGCTATCGAGGGGCTTGCCAGTGTCGAGGTGGAGGGCACGGATGTGGACCTGCGGGTCCCTGAGGATCGGCTAGTCCGGATCTTCGCGAAGAGGTTGAGAGGCGTGCGCTGCGCGGTATCGGAGCTTGGGAGCGGTCTGTCGGGTGCCCGTGTTCTTAGGCTCCGCGTTACGGATCGGCAAGGTGTGTTGCTGCATGATGCGGTGGGAAAGCTCTCTACACACGAAGACGTGCGAAGGGAAGGTGCCTGCTACGACCTGGATGTGATTCGGCTCGCGCCCGCGGCGACGCCGCGAAAGCTCGCTACTCTTGAATACGGAGCGCATAGCCTCGCAGGTGTGTTTTTCGGTCTTGCCGAGGGGGCGGACGAGTCCGTCTTCGAGATCGCTCGGGCGTTTCCTGGGAGGGCCAAAGAGATAGTTCAGAGCTTAGAAGTGGCGATGAGGAACTGGATTGAGGGAGTTCCAGAGACTCGAAGCACGATCAAGAATGTGAGACGGCGGCTCCTTAGTGACCAGTTGTTCGACAGAGTACTAGAGACTTTCGGTTCGGACTGGGTGCAGGATTTCGAAAGACGGAAGATACAAGTGCGACTAGGCTGTAGCCACGGCGACCTACATGGAAAGAACGTCCTTGTTTCGCCCTCAAGAACGGAGCTAATCGACTATGCGGATGTTGGAGAGGGCGTGGCCAGTCTAGATGCCGTGACTCTTGAGTTGAGCCTGCTCTTTCATCCCGACGGGCCAGGAAGGCACGGCACTTGGCCGTCCGGCAAGCAGGCGAGAGCTTGGGGGACTTTGGACGTTTATCTAGACCAGTGCCCGTTCCCGGAGTTTGTGCGGGAGTGTCGAGCATGGGCGCTCCGTTCGGCTGCCGGTAGCAGGGAAGTTGCAGCGGCGGCGTATGGCTATCTAGTAAGGCAGTTAACGTACGAGGACACGGACAAGGAGCGGGCACTGGCCTTGCTTGAGGGCGTGAGGACTTTCTACGAGGGGTGCACGTGAGCGGTCGATTCGGAGGGTGGTTCGACTTCGGTTGCGCACGCTGACTCGCGGTCAGGGGCCGACGTGGTCTAGGTCCCGTGGAGCAAGCGAGGAGTGCAGAGCTCTCCGGTTCGGCGCCTCGGGCTTCGTCGAGAGCACTAGAGTACTCCCGACGAATGAACCACCCGTTCTCCCTAGCTTCGTTGACCGCTTCTAGGTATCGTTCTTCGTCACGGCCACGGCTGCGCAGGTAGCTGCGTCGCATGGAGATCTCCTCCGGTAGTTCCACCAAAAGGGGTTACCGGAGGATCAGCAAGAAAGTCAGATATTCGGACGTCTCATGAGCCAGAACAACAGATACAACGGGATCTTCGTGAACTGTGCGATGCCCGACGTGGAACACGAGGGAGTCCTCTTCTTCGAGGACGATGTGCCATTCATAGAGTTGCACGATCGGCATCGTCGTTTCGGTATGTTTGCCTTCAAGCGTGAACGTCATCTTCCCAAGGTCGTAGGACGACTCTCCAAAGAGCACTACGTACTGGCAACGGATCTCTACGAGAGGAGCGTGTCACACCCAAGCTTCGGCGCGTACAACACCGCGAAGCTCCGCGTGTATGGCGATGTGATCCACAGTAGCGACAAGTCAGTCGTGGAGCAGGAGGAGGCTCTGGCCGACACCCTCCATGTGCGGATAGACCGGCTAGAAGAATGGACCTTGCCAGCGATCAGTGCCTCCGCGCCAGGGCGGTACTCTGACGTTCACTTCTGGTTCGCTCTCGGGATGTCAGTCCTCCAGCATTCCCCTATGGAGGTTACGGTCTCGCGTCATCTTTGCCCCGATGTGACTGCCAAGATAGGCGACGGACTGACCGTGAGGTTTGAGAGCCGGCTAGCATACGGCGAGGGTGAGAAGAGCCTGCACTCAAGGAACGTGTTCCAGGAGGCGGTACTACTGATCGAGGCTGAGGAGCCTCGGCCTATCACTGAACTTAGGGACGCCGCAGAGACTCTGCGAACCCTCCTCCGGTTCGTGTACGGAGAGAGGTGTCAGATCCGGTCCATCAAGGGTACGAGGAAGGACCGGAATCGGAACATGGAGTCGATCTTCGACGAGCCAATACCTCATGTCCATCTCCTGCACCGTCACTACGAGAAGGCCTCGCTCAGCGGCCATGGGACACCGCTGTTTCGCCTTCAGGATGTTGTCGACCTCGAGGTGATCGAGAAGTGGTTCGGCCTGGATGAGTACCATCGCGAGGTCATGGATTCCATGGCGGATGGAGCCACCGTCGTCTTCTGCGAGGCCATAGCGGCGAGCCTCTTGGGGAAGTACGCCGATGAGTTCACGGACGGGACGCCGGCGGTTCGACGACTGATCGACGACATCGAGTCTCTGCTAGCCCAGTTTGACAGGGAGACACCGTCGAGGTTCGAGACGCTTGTAGGGGACATTGGGAATCTCGTGGGGACGTACAAGCGGCCGGTTCAACGACCAACGAAGTACCAGCTTCTCATGGAAGACCTCGGGCTTCACGAATGGGGAATTGAGACTGCAACGTGGGGACAGAGGATCCGAGAGTTGAGGAACAAGCCCCTCCACGGCACTCGCAGTCGAATCTCTTCGGACGAGCTTGTCGACACCTGCCGTGCAGTGATGGACCTAATGAGGATGTTGACGCTAAGGGATCTCGGCTTCGACGACGCAGAAGTTCGGGAGATCGCCAAGAAACAGCGGTGGACCCTGATGCCAGCGGAGGGGGCCGAAGGTGAACTATGACCGCAATCCTCCCGTCCTTTCAGTGTCCGCATCGCACTGCAGAGGCGGAGCATGCTCAAGCGAGGCCACAAGGGCGCCTACCACCGCGTGAGTTGGCGGCATCTGAACGGCTATGTGAACGAGTTCACCGGCCGGCACAACCAGCGAGAGCTCTTGACACCCTTGACCAGATGGTCGAGGTCGTACTGGGGATGAACGGAAAGAGGCTACGCTATGCTGACCTCACAGGCCAGAGCAGCCTGACGGGAGGATGACGACAGCGGCGATAGCCACAGTTATAGTGACGAATGGAATCGTGAACCACCTCGTCCCGGTCCCGGCTGCGTAGATATCTGCGTCGCATGAAGGTATCCTCCAGTGGTTACACTGAAGGGGTACCGGAAGAAACGAGAAGAGTCAAATCACGCACAAACGCACAATAGACAGATGACGCAATCGAAAGAGGAACCACAGTTCTCCCCAGACAAGAACATCCAACGGGGACTGGTCTCGACTACCAGTCGTGTCATCGGCGAGTACCAATCGCAGGACATGGCAATCATGCTGGCCGTTCCCGGCTCAGAGATCCGAGAGCGGCTCTTTGAGAGTCCCGCTTCCCGTACAAGCTTCGTTGTGGCATTCCATACGCCTGAGCGGGAGAAGACCATCATCTTCCCCGACTACTCGTTTCACCTATCTTCCGTGGCAGCAGGCATGTCCGTTCTCTTCGGCAAGAAGCTCGACGTTCACGGACTGACAGAGCATCACGGTAGATTCCTCACACCCGACGTCTCGCAGTACGCGAGCCTCTGCGATCCCCGATTGAGATTCAACTCTCACCAGCCGCGCAATGCGTACCCGGTGAAGCTCGTCCTAGATGAGTTCGGGGCGATTCGTCCACTGTTCGAATCGGATGAAGGGGCCGCCACGAAGCTAATCGCCGCCGCGAGGTTCTACATGCGGTCCCTTCAGAGTGCCGAGCGGGATGCGGAAGTGGCCTACCTACACCTCATAACCGCTGGAGAGGTCCTGGCAAACCTATTCGAGTATCCGGACTCCGTCCGGCTTTCGGACGAGATCAGATCGGATCTCGCACTCGTCAAGAAACACGTTCCCCAGGGTTGTGCGGTCGTCAGACGTTTGTCCAGCGTCTTGTGGGGTGTGCGACGGAGTTTCGTGAGGGCACTCACGTCGTTACTGGACTCAGATTTCTACGAGTCGTGCGACGATCCTCCGCACTACCGGCTTGAGCAAGAGAACATCGAGAAGCACATCGGAGCCGCATACGATCTTCGTAGTCTCTACTTGCATACGGGTGAACCGTTTAGGACCGCAATCAGTACGGGCTACGTGCAGAGCTTCATTCCAGGAGAACTCGACAGTTCAAACAAGAACCTGAGGAAGGCGAGCAGAGACGCTCCGACTCTTATCGGCCTCGAACGGCTGATCCGATACGCGATTCTGAAGTGCATGGAGAACCACGAGTTCCTAGGGCCCCGCAGTGCGGTAGAGGAGGGATAGTTCAACTGGTAGGCCAAGAGATGTCGCCGAATAGCGGCCACCCGCCACTCAGGAATGGTTACTATCGAGTATAGTCCCCCGATCAAACTCGCGTACGAGATAGGGGATAGACTCACTAAGGAGCCGCCGCCACGAATCTGAAGGGCCGAGCCCATGTCGAAACAACTGACCGTCGCCGCTATCGTCGCTACGTGCTGCTGGTTGCCTTCTCCGAAGGCATAGGAATGGGAAGACCTACCTCAAGGCATGGGACGAGGCAGAGAAGGTAGTAGGTCCGGCCGACGCCTCCGCTCTCGAGGTTCGTCGCGAGTCTCGGCCCTCAGCCGCTTCAAGGTACCGGCTCCAAGCTTCCATGACTGGTCGCCGTGGCTCGAAGAGGTCCCCCCTGGCGTAGGCTGCTTCGACCTTGTTGCGGACCACATGCGCAAGGGCTGCCTCCGCCACTTCCCGCGCTACTCCGACTTCGCCGCACCATGTCCTGAAGGACGTTCGGAAGCCGTGGGGCACGCATGGAATCGAGAGATCGCGCAGCAGCTTCGACAGCGTCGATTGTGAGAGGGCGCGCCCGTGCCAATTCGAGGGAAAGACGAGGCCCGAACGATCCGCTGTTCTTCGCGCTTCCTGGAGCAGTTCAAGGGCGCGGCCGGAGAGAGGGACCCGATGTTGGCGCCCGGCCTTCATTCGGCTGGGAGGGACTGTCCACGTAGCGGTCTCAAGGTCGATCTCGTTCCACCGGGTAAGCCGCACCTCGCCCGAACGGCCTGCTGTCAGGACGAGGAACTCCAACGCGAGCTTGGTGCCGGCCCAGGCTTGGGAGGTGCGGACCTTCTGAACGGCCGCGGCGACTTCGGCGTGGGGAAGCGCTCGGAAGTGCGCTCGTTGGCCGCTGTTCTTAGGTAGCGCCGCGCCTAGGGCCTCACCGGCCGGATTGTCAGGACGGTAGCCCTGTGCGATCGCCCACTTCATGATCGCCGATACCCGCTGCCGCAATCTCCGTGCGGTCTCGGCCTTGGTGCTCCAGATCGGCAGTAGGACCCCCATCACGTCTGCCGTCGATATCTGGTCTACGCGCTTGCTGCCCAAGCTCGGGATTGCGTAGTCGGTGAGACTCGCGCGCCACTGGCCTTCGCTCTTGCTCCCCGGCCGCCACGAGGGACGGTGGATGGCGATGACCTTGTCCGCTGCGTCGGCGAAGGTGGGGACGCTACGTGCGCGGGAACGTGGATCTCCACCGGCTCGAGCACACTTCCGATGCTCGAAGGCCGTCTGGCGTGCCTCAGCGAGGCTCGTGTATGGATAGGCGCCCAGGCCGAGATCGACTCGCCGGCCGCCGACGGTTCCGCGCCAGATCCAATGCTTCGAGCCGGTTGGCCGGACCCGTAGTATGAGCCCGTGCTCGTCGCCGTACTTGCCGGCGCGGTCGACGGTTCGGACGAAGGCAGCCGTCAGCTTCCTTCTTGGCACTTCTTCTTCTCCCCGGTGGACTCCGGTCTTGACATGGTTCCGGCGCTCATTGGTCCCTCGTTTGGTCCCACAGTCTCTGCAAGAGCCAGCGAAACGAGACGATAGCAGATAGGCGTCAGAGAGAGGAGAAAACGTATGTGTTACAAGGGTTTGGAGAAGTTGCCGGGAGTCCGATAGACTCCATGAGAGCCAGCTAGAGGCGGTCTCCCTCTCCGCCAGCGCCGTCGTGTGAGTTGTCGCGTCTTCAGCGAGTTCCGCGAGACAGGGCCGCGACGATCCCACGATGTGTCCCACGATTGGGCCCGCCTAGATGCCGTTTCCCGGCGGCGGGGGCTGCTGCCGTGTGCGATGCCGGGGCGATCAGAAGAGGAATGGCTCCAGCAGGAGGTGGATCCCGTTTGCCGCGCTGTGGCAGACGATCGCGTAAGGGAGGCCCCATCGCCAGAACATCCAGCCGAGCAGGAGGCCCGCGATGCTGCTCTTCACGGCCATGCCCGTCATGTACATCGGCCCCGCTACGCCGCCGTAGAAGATGTGCGCGATGCCGAACGTCAACGCCGACACACCCAAGGCCACATGGAAGATCGTGCGGGAATTGTCTGTGAAGCGAGCGGTGAGCCAAGCCAGACCACTCAGCAGGCCGAGCCGGAAGACAATCTCCTCCATGATCGGCCCCTTGACGACAACTGACAGAGGAGAGAACTCAGACCAACGCGCGACCATCTGCTCGTAGATGGCCGAATCCGCTGTTGCCATGCCGTAGTTGGCACCCAGATTCGCAACGCCGAAAGCGACGCCCAGACCGAGCGACAGAGCCGCGAGCCGGAGATGCTCGGCCGAGGTACGTTGAGGCATTGGCCGGCACTGAGCTAACGCCGCCAGACCCAGCATTGCCGCGATGAGCGCCGAAAGCCCGCCAAGTAGGGCCCCGCTACCGTCGGTTCGGTCGGGGAAGTACAAGAGCAGCAACACGGCGAACGCGATCGCGACAGCGGCGAGGAGCCTCGACCACCAGGGCCGGGCCGCGGCCGCCTCGCCCGTCGGTCCCGAGGACAGGACGCCCTGCGTGCTTCCGATCTCTTCGCTCATGGCTTCCCTTCGACTCCGGAGTTGCCCGGCCCCGTGACATCTACACGGATGCGAGGCGCCCCTGGTTACGGTTCAACGCCGCAAACGGGGAGGTCAGTTCCGGAACGGTCCGCGCCCGAAGTGCTCAGTGAGGACCTTTATGGGCTCCAGTCGGGCATGTGGCCGGTGGCATCGGACGTGCGCGTCAGCGCCTTGTCCAGCGTCGCTAGAGGCGCGTTCAGCCGTTGGGCCAACTCCAGGTACATCGCGTCGTACATCGACAGACCGTGCGTCCTGGCCAGAGCGAGCGCCGCCCCAAGGCGCGGGTCGGTATCTGTGCGAACCGGCAGGTCTCCCAGGCTGCGGAGGCGTTCGTCGACCTCGTCGGAGCGTATCCGTCCACTTCGTTCCGCGGCGAGCAGGGCGCTTCGCACTTCGACGTGCCATAACTGCGGAACCAGTGCCTCTTCGGTCTCAAGCTGCGCCAACGCCGCGTTCGAAAGCGCCTCGTCTTCGTCGTCCAGGAGCCATGCCGCCGCCACCGACGCGTCGAGTACGAAGGGTGCCACCTAGCGGCGGCCTTCGTGAATGGCGGCGACGATCTCCTCGGATGTCATCCGGACGCGTCGCCACTGCCGACGGCGCTTCCGGAAGCTCTCCACGGCCAACTTCCGAGCCTCATCATCCTGAGTCCGCGCCGGAACCAGATGCGCGATGGTCTGGCCGTGACGCGTGATCGCCACCGTCTGGCCGTACTCCACGGCCCGCAGTAGTTCTGCCAGGTGGGCCTTGGCCTCGGTTGTGGAAACGTCCCGCATCGCACCGGTCATTCTGACCGGACAGTCTACCACGACCGGTTCCGGTTTGCAGCAGCACTCACCTCTTGAGAAGCGGTGGTTCGCAGAGCCGGGTGGAACCCGCCGCTAACCGATGCGGATGCGTTTCCGTACACCTAGAAGGCTGCGATCACCTCGGCCGGCGGTCGCGTGATCACGGGTCGTCCTAATCCTCCCGCTGCAACACCGGGTAGAACTGCGTGAACACGTTGTCCGTCGCAGCATGCTCCGCGTGGCAGTCGTAGCAGCGTTCCTTCGGGAACGCTGACGCCGACTCCCTCAGCCCTCCGGACCGGTCGCGGAAGCTGAGGTAGGCCCAGCCTTCGGGGTACCGCTCGCTGTCCTTGACCGCGACCTCCATCCCCAGGAAGTCCTTCTCGAAGAAGCCGGCCTGGTTGATGGACTCGCGGGAGCCGGGGCGAAAGACGTCCATGGGGAGCATGGTTCCTTCGGGGAACTCGCCGGTCGCCATGAAGTAGCGGTATGCCTCGGGCTGGATGTAGACGTTGGTGAAGGCGCCCGGGCCTTCGCGCTCGGCGGCGTCTTCGTCGTAGCTCAGGCCGAGCGAGGCTCCGACGAAGACCCAGGTGCGGTAGCCGTCGGGGCGGATGAGGTCGCCGTCGGAGGTGTAGGTGGGGAGGGCCATGCCGTCGAGCGACGGCTTGGCGTCCTGCGCGGCCAGGACTAGCGCGGCGACCAGGCCGATGAGGGTAGTTGCCAGGGCGATGTTGCGCACAGCGGAGTCCTGGGAGTTCAGGCCCAGCTCAGGTCGTGCTTCGAGATCGGCAGCGAGCGGATCCGCTTGCCGGTCACGGCGAAGATCGCGTTGCACAGGGCCGGCGGGACCGGCGGCAACGCGGGCTCACCCAGGCCGGTGGGCTGGTTGTCGCTCATGACCCAGTGGACTTTCACCGGCGGCGCCTGGTCGATGCGGAGCAGCTTGAAGTTGTGGAAGTTGCTCTCGTTCGTGCGGCCGCCGTCGAAGGTGATCTCCTGGTCGAGCGCCTGGCCGAGGCCGTCGAGGGCAGCGCCCTGGACCTGGTTGACGGCGTTGCTCGGGTTGACGAGCTGCCTGCCGACGTCGCCGGCGACCCAGATCCTGTCGACGCCTAGTTCGCCCTCCTTGCTGACCGTGGCCTGGACGACTTCGGCGAAGTAGCCGCGGTGGCTGAAGTGGAAGGCGACGCCCTGGGCGGTGCCCTCGGGCAGGTCCGCCTTGCCCCATTCCGATTTGTCGCGCACGAGTTCGAGCACGGCCTTCATGCGCTTCGGGTCGAACGCCGGCCTCATGCCTTCCTGCGCCGCGTCGAGCAGGTCGAGCCGGAACTGGAGCGGGTCCTTGCCGGCCGCCGCCGCGAGCTCGTCGATGAACGACTGGACGACGAACGAGATCGCGTTGCTCGTCGGAGCGCGCAGCGCCCCGGTCGGGATGCCGAGGGGCATCTTCGACGCCTGGAGCGCGAAGTTCGGTACGAAGCCCTGCGGGAACTCGTTCGGCATCATCTCGGCGCTCGGGGCGAACCGCCGACCCTCGCCGAAGCTGACGAAGTGGTCGCGCCACGCCGTCAGGTTGCCGGCCTCGTCGAGACCGCCCTGCAAGTAGTGGTAGCCGCCGGGGCGGAAGTAGTCGAAACGCGTGTCGTCCTCGCGGTTCCACACCAGCTTGACCGGAACTCCCGCCTTCCGCGCGATCAGCGCCGCCTCGAGCATGTAGTCCCAGTACAGGCGCCTCCCGAAGCCCCCTCCCATCCGGGTCAGGTGGATCGTGATCTGGTCCTCGGGAATGCCCAGCGCCTTGGCCAGGTCGCCGCGCGCGAACTGTGGAGTCTGGATCGGCGCCCACATCTCGAGCCCGCCATCGTGGAAATGCGCGGTCGTGTTCTGCGGCTCGAGCGGCGCGTGGGCGAGGAAGGGGTACTGGTAGGCGGCCTCGAGCGTCTTCGCCGCGGAGGCCAGGGCCCCGGCCGCGTCGCCGTCGTTCCTGAGATCCTGTTCCGGCGCCTGCTTCGACAGCTCCTCGGCCTGCCGGTCGAAGGCTGCGGTGCTCTGGGACGCGGTCGATCCCTCGTCCCAGTCGACCTCCAGCTTGCTGCGGGCCTCGTTGATCAGCCACCAGGAGTCGCCGACGATGGCGACGCCGTTGGGCAGCCCGACCTGGAACATCGAGGGCGAGGGCGCGGCGCTTCCGGCCTGAGCGGTCGAGTCGACGACGAACGCGTCGGTGACGCCGGGCGACGCCTTGACCGCGTCGAGGTTGGCGCTCTTCACCTTGCCGCCGTGGACCCGGCACTTCTCGAACACGGCGTACTTCATGCCGGGCACGGTGACGTCGATGCCGAAGAGCGGCTTGCCGGTGACGATCTGCGGGTTGTCGACGCCTGGGATCTCCTGGCCGATGATCTTGAAGTCCTTCGCGTCCTTGAGCGGGACGGTCCGGGGATTCGGCGGCTCGACCCCGGCCGCGGCGCTCGCCAGTTCGCCGTAGGACAGGGACTTGTTCTTGAAGTGGACGGCGCCGGCCTCGGTGGTGCACTTCTCGGCCTTCGTCTTCCACTCCTTCGCTGCGGCTTCGACGAGCATGGCGCGGGCGGCGGCGCCCACGCGGCGCATCGACTCGTAGTGCATCGGGGTGGCCATGCTGCCGCCGGCCATCTGGCCGCGGTACTTGGTCGCGTCGAAGTCCGCCTGCTCGACGCGCACCTGGCTCCAGGGGATGTCGAGCTCTTCGGCGATCAGCATCGGCAGCATCGTCTTGACGCCCTGACCGATCTCGGGGTTCTGGGCCATGATCGTCGCGATGCCGTCCGGTGTCAGGCGGATGAACGCGTTGAGCGCCGTCTCGGCCTCGGCGGTGGCGGCAAAGGCGCCGCGCGCGCCGTCCAGCGGGAAGCGGGCTCCGAGGAGCATGCCGCCGCCGGCCAGGGCGGTGACGTGAAGGAATCCACGCCGGGAGAGGTTGCCTGTCTTGTCCACGGCGTTCATGCCTCACTCCCTCCCGCTCCCGTGGCGGTCTCGTGGCTGGTGGCCGATGGAGCCTGTGCGATGTCCGCGGCCCGATGGATAGCCGTCCGGATGCGGCTGTAGGTCGCGCAGCGGCAGATGTTGCCGCTCATCGCTTCGTCGATGTCGCCGTCGGTAGGCGCCGGGTTGTTCGCGAGGAGCGCCGAAGCCGACATGATCTGGCCAGCCTGGCAGTAGCCGCACTGGGGTACGTCGATCTCCTGCCAGGCGAGCTGCACGGGATGGGCGCCGTCCTCGGACAGGCCCTCGATCGTCGTGATCTCCTTGCCCTCGGCGCGCGAGACCGGCATGCGGCAACTGCGCTCCGGCTCGCCGTTGACGTGCACGGTGCAGGCCCCGCAGAAGGACCGGCCGCAGCCGAACTTGGTGCCCTTGAGGTCGAGCTCGTCGCGGAGAACCCAGAGCAGGGGCATCTCCGGCGGCGCGTCGACCGTCGTCGACTTGCCGTTCAGGGTGAAGGCGATCGCCATGTTCGTTCTCCTCGAGGGCCGTTGCGGGGCGGCGACTTACTGGCTGGTCATACAGTGAATGAAACGCGGGGTGAGGTCAAGGGGTCGCCCGCCATGTAGCGCTCAGTTCTGAAATGCCTCCAGCTTTCGCCTGAGGGACCGGCAGAGGCTCGAACCGTCGTCGCCCGTCTCGAAGACGTAGCGGTCGGGGCGAATCAGCACGCTGGACGCGTTGTTTCGGCCAAGCCAGCGGGTGAGTTCGCCGTTCGCGTCGGACAGGTCGCGCCCGAGCTGGAGGACGATGCCGCCGAGGATGTCCCTGAACCAGTCCATGTCGGCGCCGGCGGTCGGGGAGCTCGTAATGAGGGAGAACTCCGGACCCAGCAGGTCGTCGAGCCAGGTTTCGCCGCCGGTGGTCGTCACGCGGGGCCTGATCATGCGTCCTCCGGAGGCCTCCGAGCCCCCGATCAGCCCCCGTTGGTAGGGCTGCCGGTTCGTCATGCGCCGCATCAGGGAGAAGCCTGTCTTTCTCTTCCTGCGCCCGCGGAAGAAGGAGTAGTTGCGGTTCGCGATGGCGATCGGGCTCGAAGCGCTGATCATTCTGCCCCGCTTCGATGCGCCCTCGATCAGGCGCGCGCAGTGATCCCAGCACTCCTGCTGGTAGGTGTCCAGAAGCGCCGGTCCGGCGAGCCCCCGAAACAGGAGTTCGAACTTGAAGGCCAGGTTCACGGCGTCGCGGATGCCCATGTTGAGGCCCTGGCCGGAGAAGGGCGGCGACTGATGGGCGGCATCACCCGCGAGCAGCAGTCGACCGGCGCGCCACGCCTTCGGCATCGAGCCATGGAAGAGGAAGGGCTGAACACGAAGGATCTCGCACGAAGACGGGTCGAAGTACTCGGCGATTGCCTCGAGCGCGTCCTCGGCGGTGAAGTTCCGGGCGAGCGCCTCGCCGGCTTCGAAGTCGAAACGGACATGCTTGTGGTGCCCCTTGAAGTACACGACGGAACGGTTGGGCCGGCACCTGATCTCGGAGCCGTCCGGAAGGGAATCGAAGAGCTTCTGGTCGTGGACGACGAGGTCGACGACGATCCATTGGCGCCGGTAGCCGAACTCGACCCGCTCCGCTCCGATCGCCGAACGGCAGAAACTGCCGCCGCCGTCAGCTCCGACGGCATAGCGTCCGCTGAACTCATGGCGCTCGCCGGTGTCGCCGTGCGTCGCGACCACCTTCGCAGCTTCGCCCGAACCGTCGACCGCGCACACCTCGTACCCGAGGAACGCGTCGACTCCGGCGTCCTTCGCGAAGTCGTCGCGCAGCAGGCGCTCTAGCGCGGGCTGGTGGAACACCATGCCGCCCATCGGGAACCCGAACCGGCTCGGAGCCCGCAGGAAATCGAGCGTCATGAGCGGCCGGCGCTTCGCGTCGACGAACTCGTTCCGCGCGTAGGGCGAGGCGTCCTCGGGGATTAGCCTCTGGAGGATCCCCATGGACGTGTAGATGCGGCAGCTCTCCGGGTCGAGGACCATCGCCCGGGGCGTGGGATAGACGTCCGGCTCGCGGTCGAAGATCGCCACCGAGCGGCCGCGCGCCCGAAGCAGGTTGGCCAGCGTGGCGCCCGTCGGCCCGCAGCCGACGATCAGTACGTCGTACTTCCTGTGCTCGCTCACGACGCGGCGCCAGGAGCCCGGGTCGAACTACGCTGCGAAGCGAGTCAGCCGGGCCGGCCGGTCAGCCAGTTCCAGGGCCGGATCTGGGTCTCGGCGATGATTCCGGCCTTGGCGTAAGGACTGCCGGCGACGAAGGCCTGCGCGGCGTCGAGCGAGGGTGCTTCGAGCACCAGGAGCAGTCCGGTAGCGGTGTCACCGCTCTCGTCGAGCGTCTGTCCACCGTGATGAAGCGTTACGTCGGGATGACTGGCGGCGTCCCGCAGGTAGGCGGTGAAGGCGCTCTGCAGACCGGCCCGCTCCTCTTCCCTTCCTGCCTTGTGAGTCGCGACGACTACGAGGTACATGGGGCAATCTCCTCTGGTTCGGCGGAAGTGAGCAAGCTGAACCGGGGCAAAACTAGCAGACAGGGGAGGCCCGACCTCGAGCGGGCTCCCGGCATGAGGCCCGGCGCCGTCGACGGAAACGGACAGCCGCTGCCGTTCGCGGTAGACTGCGCGGCTTGGCCGCTGCCGCTGGGAGGTCGTCTAACGGTAGGACATGCGGCTCTGGACCGTAGAATCGGGGTTCGAATCCCTGCCTCCCAGCCATCTCGTCGGCCCACACCGCCGACGGCGTCGACGGGATCTCAGCGTTGGTGCGACGCCGCCCAGGCCCGGACTTGCGGCAGATCGAAACGGCTGACTTCCGGAAACTCCGTGAGCACGGACTCCGGGTAGCCGTTGGGGGCTCCCTTGAGGTAGTGGTCGAAGAACGCACGGACGAAGGCGTTGATCGTGTCGCTGAGCCTGGCGCCATCGACACGGCCGGCGTCACCGGGGAGGGCCTGGCGTAAAGCGGCCGGGAGGAACATGATGTCGCTGAGTTCCATGTGGGTCGCTTCCGTTTGCAGCTTGATGCGCACGATGTCCTCGCGCCTGCCCATCGTGGTGAGCGGCTCGAAGAAGAACTCGTTGCTGTAACTCGCGGGATCCTCACTCGTCAGGACGAGTAGCGGCGTGCGCACGTCCTTCCCGAGGACGTCGGAAAGCCAGTGGGTGCCGTCGAAGTTGATCGCCACTCTGGCGCGCTGGTCCACCTGTGCCGCGCTCACCGCCGCGGCCGCTCCGTAGGACATGCCGAAGTAGCCCAGTTTGGCTAGCGAGGTTCGCATGAGAATCGTAGCCAGGACATCGTCTGCCGACGGATCGGATTCGAGGAAGTCGACGAGCGCGATCATGTCGTCGCGCCAGCGCGTGGCCCACGGACCGAGACCTCCGTCGTCCACCGATCGGATCACCGCGCCATGGCGCTTGCCGACATCGGGGCTGTAGCGGCCATCCGGGTCGGGAGCAGCTGCCGCCCCCATGACCGCGTCGCGCCAATCCTGATCGTAGGTGACCGTGGTGCCTTCCGGAAACAGGACCCCACTCGACCCGCCGGGGTGAGCCACACTGAAGACGACGTAACCGTTGCTCGCGAGATCCTCCATCAGCACCGTGTTCTGGGAGACATAGGAGAGTCCCCCGTGTGAGAAGACGAGCGCGGGGAAAGGGCCGCCGGCGGCTACCGGTGCTTCCTCGTAGCTGTGGGTCTGGGCGCTGGCGAGAGTGTCGAAGAGCGTCGGGTCCTGGATGACGGGCGCCAGCGCCTCGAGCAGTGGCCGGGCAAGGACGTCGAACTCTCGCCCCTCCATGTAGTTGCGGGGCTGCCCGGTGACAGCGGCCGCCGGATACCAGACGCGAGCCATCAGCCGGCGACCCGCGCGATCGCTCGCGCGACGGGAAGGGTACTTGTGGTCTACGAACTCGAAGTCGAGAACGCCGACCGCGAAGCCGCCGGTCGGCGCTGGCAGCCGAACGCTGGGGCCTTGCGCCGCCAAGGCAGCCGCCTGGGCCAAGGCGAGGACGAGGGCGGTGAAGAGCCTCGCCCGCGGATAGAGCATCTGGCGGCGAATCGCTACACGCCCTCAACGATCACGACATCCGTGTTGGCCGACTGGCTGAGCTTCTCTCTCAGGTCGGCGAAGTCGGCCCCGTCCTGCCATTTCCTCGCCTGTTCGACGCTGTCGAACTCGACGATGACGAGACGGTCGGGCTTCCAGTCGCCACGGATGGCCTCGGCGACGCCGCCGCGCACCAGGTACCTGCCGCCGTGGGCCTCGACGACCGCCGGTACCTCTTCCAGAGCCCGGTTGTAGGCGGCTTCGTCTTTCACTTCGACACTGATGATCGCGTATCCAGCCATGGTGCGGAACCTCCTTGCAGTACGTTGAATGTCAGGGTAGCGCGAACACGAACAGGTTGTTGCCGGAGCTGGGACGCAGCTCCGGCGTGAGCCCGGACAGCAGGGCCGCCGACCGGTTGCCCGTGCTGGCCGCGACGTACTGGCGGCCGTCGACCGCGTAGGTGATCGGGAAGCCGGTCACGGGCGAGCCGAGGTTGATCTCCCAGAGGCTCTCCCCGGTCTTGTCGTCCAGCGCGCGGAACCGGCCGTTGCCGTCGCCGACGAAGACCAGGCCGCCGCCGGTCACGAAGAGCGACATCAGGCCGGCCCGCTGCTCGTACGTCCATAGCGACTTCCCCGTTTCGGCGGACACGGCGTGGACGGATCCGCTCAGGTCGGTGCCGGGCGCGATCTGGTGCTCGGCGTCCAGGGCGTAGATCTGCAGCCGGCCTGCGCGGGTCGCCGTCATCAGGGCGCAGGAGTTGCGCATCGGCACGTACATCGCGTTCGTCAGCGGACTGTAGGCGCCGGCCTGCCAGTCCTTGCCGCCGATGTAGGTGGGGCAGACGTAGGCCTCCTGGCCCAGTTCCCGGAACACGACTTCCGAGTTCTCGGTGACCGCCCCGGTGGCGCCGTCGATCATGCTGATCACGTTCTGCCGGATCGTCGGCCGCGCCCAGAGGAACTCGCCGGTCTCGCGGTCGAGGGTGTAGACGACGCCCGTCTTGCCGGGGACGCCGGTGATCACCTGGCGCGTCTCGCCCGGTTCGAGGCGGGGATTGATCCAGTCGACTTCGTCGGCGTCGGGCGCGACCGCGGTGTCGACGAGCATGCGCTCGAAGGGATGGTCGAGGTCCCAGTGGTCGTTGAGGTGCTGGTAGTGCCAGGCGATCTCGCCTGTGTTCGCGTCGAGCGCGAGCGTCGAGTTGTGGTACAGGTGCCTGAGATCCCTGCCGCCGAGCAGGAACTTCGGCGCCGGGGAGGTCACCGAGGTGCCGATGTAGATGAGCTCCAGCCCGGGGTCGTAGCTCGGCACCATCCATGTGCCGACGTGGGTGCGGTCCTCGAACGGGATGTCGCCCCAGGTCTCGTCGCCCGGCTCGCCGGGAGCGGGAACCGTGCGGCGCCGCCAGAGTTCGGCCCCCGTCTCCGCGTCGTGGGCGACGATGACGCAGGAGTCGGGCCCGCCGCGGGGCAGGCAGCTTCGGCCCGAGATCACCTTGCCGTCGGCGATGATCGGGCCGGAGCTGTGCATTGCCGGCTGCGTCTTGTAGTCGAGAATCATCGTCTCCCAGACCAGCTCGCCCGTCACGGCATCGAGCGCGAAGACGAAGTTGTCGACGCTGGTGTCGATGATCAGGCCGCCGTGGATCGCGATGTTGCGGTTGTTCGCGGCGAGGCCTCCGACCTGCTGGAGGATGTTGTCCGGGTGCTCCCGGCGGTACTCCCAGATGAGGTCTCCGCTCACCGCGTCGATGGCCTGGATGACGTCGATGGGGTTCGGCATGTACAGCACGCCGTCGTAGGCGAGCGGCGTCCCCTGCTGGCGGCCTTCGCTCAGGCCGCGGGACCAGACCATGCGCAGCTTGCCGACGTTCTCGGCCGTGACCTGGTCGAGCGGACTGTAGGCCCAGCCGTCGAGCGTCCGGCGCCACATCAGCCAGTCGTCGTCGCTCGGGTTCTGGAGCACGGCGTCCGTGACCGGGACGATGTCGCCGCGTTCGGGCTCGGGCGCCGATTGTGCTTCGGCGAGCGGGACACTCAGAACGAACGTCAGAAGGGCGGCGACAAGCGCCGCCCGCGGCAGGAGATCGCGTTGAAGCATGGTCGGCGCCGGATGTTAGCGCCTCCAGGCCCTTCCCGGGCCCTGGGGTCAGCGCGACGAGGAGAGCCGGACGTTCAGTTCCTCTTCGCCGTCGCCCCGGACGACGGTCACGGTGACCAGGTCTCCGACGCGGTAGCTCTCGAGAATCGTGTGGACATCGTTGATCGAGGCGACGGATCGACCCTCGATGGAGGTGATCAGATCGCCGAGGATGATGCCGCCGCGCGTTCGCCGGCTTGCCCGCATACCGGCCCTGTCAGCGCCGGAACCGGGCACGACACGGGTAACAAGCGCTCCCCGGATGCCGCGCGATCGCAGCAGGGAGTCGTTCAGGTCGACGCCGATCAGCGGCCGTTCGACCTGGCCGTGCGCGATGAGCTCGGGAACGACCCAGTTCACCGTGTCGACCGGAATGGCGAAGCCGATGCCTGCCCAGGCGCCAGCTGCCGACGGAACGATCTGCGTGTTCACGCCGATCAACCGTCCGCTGGAGTCCAGCAGCGGCCCGCCGGAGTTTCCGGGATTGATCGCCGCGTCGGTCTGGATTGCGCCGCGGATCAGGCGTTGGGTAAGCGAGGGTACTTCGCGGTCGAGTGCGCTGATCACACCCGTGGTCAACGTGTGGTCGAGTCCGAACGGGTTCCCGATCGCGAGGACGGATTGACCCACCTCGAGGTCGCGCGAAGTGCCGACCGCCAGCGGTCGCAGCTTCTCCGTCGGGGCCTCGATCTTGAGGACGGCGAGATCAACGTGCGGATCCTGACCCACAACCTTGGCCGGCCAGGTGCTCTGATCGTCGAGAGTGACCACGGCCTCGTGACCACTGAGCAGGACGTGGAAGTTCGTCACGACGTGACCCTGCTCATCCCAGATGAAGCCGGTGCCGCTGCCTTCCGGAACGCGGTCGATGCGGCGAGAGAAGAGGTTGCGGCGGTTCGTCACGGTCGTGATGTTCACGACGGACGGCGATGCCCGCCGGAACAGTTCGACGGTCGACCGTTCCTCGGGCAGGAGCCCGGCACTCGGCGCTGGCGGCCTGGGCTCACCTCGGCTGTCCGCCTGAAGCACGCTTCCCTGCCACCGGGAAGCCAACAGGAAGGCGAGTCCGGCGAGGACGATCAGGCCCGCCGCGGTGGCGATCCGCGGCCGTTCGGTCGGACCGCGTGAGGCTGGGTAGGGCATGGGTTGAAACTAACAGGCCACGGGTGGTGGTTTGTTCCGGCGTACACTCGGCGCATGATCCTCACAGAGAAGAAGGTGTCCAAAGCGAAGTTCGAGGACGGCACGGGTTGGCAGCTCAAGCCCGAAGGCGCTTGCAAGGGGTCGGCCTGCATACCGCTCTTCGACCGGACCGTGGCGTCGTCGAGCCAGGTGGACGCGGTCGCGGTTGCCGGGGCCATCGGTCTCCCGGTCGTTCACGCGGAGGAGCACGGCGTATGGGCCGTGGGCCCGGAGTCGATCGGCTCCCGAGCCCTGGTGTCGGCCGAAGACGCCGACTTCGAACTGCCGGATCTGGACGGGAAGCCGTTTCGATTGTCCAGTCTGCGCGGGCAGAAGGTCGTCGTCTACGCCTGGGCGCCCTACTGAGGGTGCTCGGCCCACCTGCCCGGGTGGCAGGCGTTGCGCGAAGAGCTTCATCCGCAGGGGTTCGAACTGGTCACCGTCGGTCTCGATACGTTGGGTGCGCAGGGCTGCCGCCCGTTCATCGAGGCCGCGAAGCCGGAGCACCCTTCGCTCGTCGACCGTCACCACCTGCTGGCCCGGCTCTTCGGCGTGGTCAACATCCCCAGCTCGGTGTGGATCGACGAATCGGGCACGATCGTCCGGCCGGCGGAGGCGGCGCCGGCGCCGCCGGAGGACGGCGCCCCCAGTCTGAGGTCTCTGTCAACGGTTCCCGGTCGTTTCGGGGAGATGCTGCAGGAGGCAGCGAAGATCCCGGCCGACACCGACGCCTACCACCGGGCGCTGCGCGATTGGGTGGAGAAGGGCGCCGAGAGTCGATTCGCGCTTTCGCCGGAAGAAGTCGTTGAACGATCGCGCCCGCGCGACGCGGACGTGTCCCTCGGACACGCCCACTTCGAACTCGCCTCGCACCTGGAGCTCGAGGGTCACCACGATGCCGCGGTCCGCCACTTTCGCGAGGCCCACCGCCTGGTCCCCGACAGCTGGTCCTTCCGCCGTCAGGCCTGGTCGCTCGAGGGTGGCGCCGAGGGTCCATTCGCCCGCTTCTGGCAGGGCCCGAGCGAAGACGACCCCGAGGCATGGCCCTACGAAGGGGATTGGCTCAGCGATATCCGTGCGGAGGGCCCCGAGAACTACGCCGAGCGCTTCGAGCCGTAGTCCCCGGTGGGGTGTCGGGGAGTAAGGTCGCCGGCCGGAGGCCGGCGGCTGTTTTCCTTCGGGCTTCGCCGCTCCGCGGCTTCGCCCGGAAGCGGACCAGAAGGTCCGCGCACCCAGAGAACGGACGTAGTTTCTGCGTGGTGCTGTGCTGCAGTTTGGAGGGAGCCGCAGCGGCGTCATGTCAGCTGCATGTAGAGAAGTCGGCCGCACCGGAGCGGCTCTCTGGGTGCGCGGACCTTCCGGTCCGCTGCCGCCGTAGGCGGCCAGGTAACGCCGCCGGCCTTCGGCCGGCCTCCTTGTTCTCCAACCACAAGGCTACGATTCGCGCCGATGCGCCTCACCAACGCTGACGCCCAGTTCACAGCAGTCTTGAAGAGCCGCCGACAGCAGTGGCGCGAGATCGACGGCACGGTTCGTCTCTGGTCCCGCGACGGCTCGCTCTGGACCGATTCGGGCGAGGAGGAGTGGCTCGGCTGGTTGGATGTCGAACGCCTGCACCGTCTGACGCTCGTCGACGCCGACGGCAAGCGCGTGGACACGGAGGCCGCGAAGCTCGCCGGGCACCTCGCCGGACCACCGTTCGACCGCTGCCTGCTCCTCGGCATGGGCGGCTCGGCGCTTGGGGCCGACCTGCTGTGGCGGGCGTTGCCGCGGCATGCCGGTGCTTCGTTCATCGTCCTCGACACGACGGACCCTCGTGAGATCGCCCGCGCGCTTGACGGCGTCGACCCGGCCGCGCTCCGGGTCATTGCGGCGTCGAAGTCGGGCGGCACGCTCGAGACGAAGCTGGTGTTCGAACTGCTGCTGGACCGATTGGGCGATGCGGCTTCGGTCTCCGCGCTCGCGATCACCGATCCCGGCTCGGCGTTGGAACGGCGTGCGCGGGACGCCGGAGCGGCGGTCGTCTTCGGCCACCCGGACATCGGTGGCAGGTTCTCCGTCCTGTCGGCGTTCGGTCTCGCCCCTGCCGCTGTTGCCCGGATCGACGTCGAACCACTGCTCTTGAGCGCACGGCGAATGGCCGCCGCGTGCCGCCGGCCAGACGATCGTGACGAGACGAACCCCGGCGTCGAACTGGGCCTCCTGCTCGCCGCTGCGCACGACTGCGGCAGGGACAAGCTCTACCTCCATGCGCCGGATGGCTGCATGGAGACAGCGGCCTGGGTAGAGCAACTGATCGCCGAGTCGCTCGGCAAGGGCGACATCCTGTTGCTGCCAGTCTCGGCGGCGGGCTTGCCGGCCGAGCCGAGCGCCGACCGACTCGACATCGAGCTCGTTCCCGCCGACCTCGGCGGCGAGCTCTTCCGCTGGCAGTTCGCCACCGCGGTGGCCGGCGCACTGCTGGGCGTCAACCCGTTCGACCAGCCGGACGTGGAGTCGTCCAAGGTCGTCACCCGGCGCTACGTCGAGCAGATGAAGGCCGGTGCTGCGCCGGCGCCTGGCGGTGTGGTCCGGCTGAGTGAGGTGAGCGACCTCGGGCTGGCCCAGCTCCTGGGCACCCACCTCGCGACGTTTCCAGATCGCGGCTACGCTGTCGTCTCGGCCTACCTGGACCGAAGCCGCGGCAACCGCGAGCAACTCGAGGCGCTCCGCCGCGGCGTCGCCGGCCGGACCGGCGGCGCGTCCGTTCTCGGTTTCGGGCCCAGCTTCCTCCACTCGACCGGCCAGGCCCACAAGGGCGGCCCCAACCGCGGCTTGTTCCTGCAGGTCACTGCCGATCCGCCGGCCGCCGACGTTTCGATACCGGGCGAGGGCCTGACCTTCGGCCAGGTCCAGCTCGCCCAGGCCTGGGGCGACTACCAAGTGCTGGTCGAACGGGACCGCCGGGTGCTGGCCGTCCATATCGACGGCGCTGTCGAAGCGGGCCTGCGCCGCTTGATCGAGGCTCTCGGCTAGCGGCGGCCGCGTGGCTGGTCAGCCGGCTTGCCCATTAACTCGTCGAGCCCGACGTTGAACTCGGCCACGATGCGGATCAGGACGTCCAGACTGACGCGGAGCTCGTCCCGCTCGATCCGGGACAGGTCGGACGCCGGAATGCCGACCCGCTCCGCCAGCGCCGGCTGCGTCAGTTTGTTCTTCCGGCGCAGGCGCCGGATCCGGTGGCCCATGAGCTGGACCTGCTGGACTGTGGCTTCCTGGCTCATCGCTGGCTCGATCGGTGAGTCGAGAATTCTAGCGGTGCAAGCGTTCCCGAGTTCAGATCAGATCGAGGTCCTGAGATTCTCGTTGGCGGCGATCTGCGCGCCGCGTGCCTTGTAGCGTTCCCTGCGCTCCTTGCTGAAGCTGTCGACCTCGTCCTTCGGCACGCCGTAGGCGACTCCGCGATCCACGCCCGGGCGGGCGCGAACGCGCTCCAGCCAGTCCACCACCGTCGGTTGGGTCGTGATGTCGACCTTGGCCCACTTGTACGCCCGGATCCAGGGGAACACGGAGATGTCGGCGACCGTGAAGGTGTCGCCGCAGATGTAGGGGTGCTTCTCGAACCGGCGCCCGAGAATCGCGACGAGCCGGAGCGATTCCCTGCCGAATCGTTCGAGCGGATGCGCCTTGGCGTCCTCGGGCACGTCGATGTAGCGCGTGTAGCTCAGCTTGTTGCCGAAGGCCGGGCCGAGATTGGCCGCCTGCCAGTAGAGCCAGGGAAGCACGTCCCAGCGTCGCTCGTCCGTCGGGTAGAGGGGGGTCGGGTACTTCTCCCCGAGGTACTGCAGGATCGCGCAACTCTCCATGACGGCGCGACCGTCGTCCACCAGGGCAGGCATTTTCTGATTTGGATTGATGGCGGTAAACTCGGGCGTGAACTGGTCGCCGGCAGAGAGGTCGACCATGTGGATACGCGTCTCGGGCAGTTCGACTCCGGCCTCCCGTAGCTCCTCGAGCATGATCGAGATCTTCCAGCCGTTGGGCGTCGCGCTGAAGTAGACGTCAAGAGCCATTTGCCGGCACCTCCGGGAGATCGGCCAGGACGGTGTCAATGCCGTCGGCTCTCAGGCCCTGCTTCATTGCCGAAAACGCGTCGGCGTCGAACTCGGCCAGTTGCGCCGCCCGCTCGAGGGCAACGTCGCGCAGCTCGTCGGCCGCCGCGATCTCGTCGACGAAGCCTGCATCCCGCGCGCCGTCCGGGTCGTACATCTTCGCGGTCAGGGCGGCTTGCGTCAGAGCCCGCTTGGAAAGCCGCTCCCGGGCCAGCAACCACGCGAACGGCGGCAGCGTTCGGCCGATCGCGACCTCGTTCAGTCCCAACCGGAAGTCGCCGCCGGCGGCCAGGCGATGATCGCCGGTGAGCACACAGAGCGCACCGAGCGCGATGGCGTGCCCGCTGGCCGCGACCACCAGGGGCTGCGGCCATCCGTACAGGCGCATCATCAGACGCGCTCCGGCGAGGCCCATGGCGCGGGCTTCCGCCGGGCCGCCGTCGCGAAACACGTTGAGGTCGAACCCGCCCGAAAACAGGCCGGGCCGGCCGGTCAGGACGACAGCCTTCGCCTCGTCCGCGGCACGGTCGAGCATGGCGTTGACGGCGGCGATCATGGGCGGTCCGAAGACGTTGGCCTTGCCGTCGTTCATCGTGACCAGTGCCACGTCGCCAACCTGTTCGTAGGTGGTCGGTTCAGTCATTGCTCTTCCTTGGTGGTTGCTGGAGCTTCAGAGTGTCCTCGCGGTGATCCACGCGCCGGCGACGAAGGTAGCCAGCACGCTGCCCAGGTTGCACAGGACGACGACCAGGAGGATGCGGGTGAGTCGGTTGCTCCAGAAGCCGCGGACCGAACCCAGGCTGTCGGCCAGGTTCTCCATGTCGGCAACGAGAGGCTTGCGAAGCAGGGCCTGGACCAGTCCGGCGACCCAGCCGGCCGCCATCAGCGGGTTCAGGCTGGTCAGTGGCGCGGCGGCGAACGCGGCGAGGATCGTGACCGGGTGGGCGAGTGCGATGGCGGCGCCGAGGGCGGCCAGACCGCCGTTCAGCCCAATCCAGATGTACACCGACTCGACGGTGCGCTCCCGGTCGCCCCAGACGAGGCCGTAGGCGAAGAGAGCGACGATGAGGATCGGCACGAGCCAGGCGACGACGCGGGGCCACACCGGCGGGTCGGGCACATGCTCGAGCTCCTCGAGGTCGCAGTTGGAGTCCGCGAGGCCGGTGATGCCGGGCAAGTGTCCGGCGCCGACGACGGCCACGGTCCGCGGACCGGCCGACTGGCGGAGCTTCTCGGCCATGTAGGCGTCGCGCTCGTCGATCAGCGCGCCCTTGACGCTGGGCAGGGCCTCTGCGAGGGCGCTCATCAGGTCCGTGAGATTGGCGCTGTCGCGCAGCTTCTCGATGTCCTCTTCCTTCAGGTCGTCGCCGACGAAGACGCTGCCGGTCAACTGGGTCATCACCTTCGCCCGTTGCCAGAAGCCGAGCGAAGCCCAGGTCCGCTTGAGCGAGATCTGGATGTCGCGGTCGATCAGCTCCAGGCGGGCGCCGCGGTCCCTCGCCTGGGCGATCGCGGCCCGCATCTCGGCGCCGGGTTCGATACCGAAGCGCTGCGCGATGCGGCGCTGGAAGGAGTGCATGAGGAAGGAGCTCAGCAGGAGCGCCGCCTTGCCCTCGCGCAGCACCTGGAAGATGTCGAGCTTGCGCCAGGATTCCTGGTTTTCCAGGTTCTGGTAGCGGGCTTCGCAGAGCTCGACGCAGACGGTGTCGGGCTCGATCGCCTCGATCGTCTCGTTCGTGTCGCGAACGCTCTGGGGCGAGACGTGGGCCGTGCCGACCAGGAAGACCTCGCGGTCTTCGAGCTCGAGACGCTGGACCGAGGCAGGTAGCTCGGCTGCGGTCGGCTGGGCTTCGGCTTCAGAGGTCATGGCAGCGCGGAGCGTAGCCCACGAACCGCACCCGCGGGGCCCGCGTCCGGTACGCTCTTCGGATCCACAGCACTTTGGACCCGGAGGGAGTTCCCCATGGCGACGACGACCCGATGCTCCAGGATCATGGCGGTGTTCGCGGCCGCGGCACTTGCCTGGGCCTGCGGCGCGCCCGAAGCCGACGCCCCTGCCGCGGACACGGGCTCCGGCCCGCCGAACATCGTCCTGATCCTCGCCGACGATCTCGGCTACGCCGACATCGGCATCTACGGCAGCGAGATCATCTCCACTCCGCATATCGACGCGCTGGCCGCGAGCGGCGTACTGTTCACCGACGGCTACGTCAGCCACCCGGTGTGTAGCCCGTCGCGGGCGGGCCTGATGACCGGGCGTTACCAGCAGCGCCACGGCTGGGAGTTCAACCCGGCCGGCCGCGATGTGAACGCCGGCATGAGCCTCGGCGAGTCGACCCTCGCCGACCGTCTGAAGGGGCTCGGGTACCGGACCGGCATGGTCGGCAAGTGGCATCTCGGCCACCAGGATCCCCACCACCCGATGAGCCGCGGCTTCGACGAGTACTTCGGTGTGCTCGAAGGCGGCAGCATCTTCATCGACTCCAGCCTGCCCGGCGTGGAGTACGGCTCGCGTCGCGGCGAAGAGGGGCCGACGGAGCGCCGGAACAAGGTCCTGCGCGGATTCGAGGAGGAGAAGGTCGAGCGTTATCTCACGGACGTCTTCACCGACGAGGCGGTCGAGTTCATCGAGCGCAGTGCGGCCGGGGACGAGCCGTTCTTCCTCTACCTCAGCCACACCACGCCGCACACCCCGCTGCAGGCGACGGCCGAGTACCTCGAGGGGTACCGCCACATCGAGGATCAGCGGACGCGGGTCTACGCGGCGATGGTCGCTTCGCTCGACGAGAGCGTGCGGCGGGTGGTCGAGACGCTGAAGGCTCAGGGCGTGTACGAGAACACGCTGATCGCCTTCGCCAGCGACAACGGCTGCGCCGGCTACATCGGCAACGCCTGCTCGAACGGTCCGCTGTTCGGTTTCAAGCGCTACCACCACGAGGGCGGCGTCCGGATCCCGTTCATCGTGAGCTGGCCGGCAGAGGTCGAAGGCGGGCAGGAGTTCAGCCATCCGGTGATCACGCTCGACTACGTAGCGACCTTCACCGCAGCCGCGGGCGAAGAGGCGGAAACGGAAGACAGCGTGAACCTGCTGCCGTACATGACGGGAGAAGCCGACGGCGTGCCCCACGAGTACCTCTACTGGCGGGCCGGCGCGAGCCTCGCGATCCGGGACGCGCAGTACAAGCTGATCAAGCTGAACCGGACGGACTTCCGGCCCGACAACCTGCGCGGGGACGGCCGCCTGCAGCCGCCGGAAGACGGCTGGCCGACCGATTCGCCTCACGGCCAGCTCACCCTGCTCTACGACCTCGACGCGGACGTCGGCGAACTGAACAACCTGGCCGCTGAGCAGCCGGACGTCGTCGCGCGGCTGGAGGCCGAGCTCGATTCCTGGCGCGGCACGCTGCTCTCCGAGTCGATCCTGCCGGGAGTGCGCTCGACGATCACCCAGATCGATGGAGAGTGGGTGCAGTTGGTATTCTGAGCCGCCTACCAGGAGCTTGCGCCGCGGAACGCAGCGAAGCGAGTTCCGCAGGTGCAAGATCATGGTGAGGTGGGGGCTGGGGCCAAACATGGAGTCTGCGACAGGTTTGGCGGCGGGCGCGGCGAGCTGATGAGCGGACACCCGAAGAACGCTGAGCGCGGCCTCTGGCCTCCGCGCCGCCGGGTGTTGGCCGCTGTGGCGGCGGCTCTCCTCGTGGCCGGCTACTCGGCCTGGAGAGTGGAGCGGCACGTCGGCCAGGCGCGGCTGGAGTTCCGGCTGGCGGAAGCGGCGACGGCGGCCGAGGAGTTCGCGAGCGTCGCCGAGCAGGCGCCGGAACTTCTCGGTCTCGCCGCCCGGCAGGCTGCCGGCGAGGGCCGCTGGCGTGAGGTGGCGGCGCTGTACGAGGAGCACGCCGAGCATCTGCCGCCAGCCTTGCTGGCCGCGGCGGAGGTGGAGCTTGGGCTGAACCGCGCGGTCGACGAAGAGACGCCGCAGCCGGACGCCGAGGGAGAGGCGGCAACGGCGCCTCCCCCGGAGGAACCGCCGCCCGCGTCGGCATTCGAACGGCGCCTGCGGCGGGCGCAGGAGGTCGACGCCTCGGGTGTGCAGCAACTGCTCTTCGACCGGCGGGGCCGTCCGCTGGGATCGATCGGCGATGACCGTTCGCTGACGCTGGAGCCGGATCTGCCCGCGGGCCTGGTACCGATCGAGCTGGCGACCCACCTGCTGCCTCCGGCCCTGCAGCCGCCAGGCCTCGCCGCCGCCGGACCTGGGGCGATGAGCGGCGCCGCCGGCGCGCGGGCGCTGCGCCTGACGATCGACCGGGCCTGGAGCCGTGCGGCCGACGAGGCGCTGGGCCGGGAGGAGGGAGCGATCGCGATCGTGGAGTTGCCCTCCGGCGGCGTGCTGGCCGCGGTCAGCAACCGCAGCCGGAGCCGCCGCTGGCGGTCGAACGGCGACAGCATCCTCGATCCGCGGGAACCGGCGTCCATCTCCAAGCTGATCACGACGACCGCGACGATGCGGGCCGGCCTCGACCCCGATCGGGAGATCGCCGACATGACCTGTCGCGGTTCCGTGCTGATGGACGGTGAGCGGCTCTACTGCGCCGCGATCGGCGGGCGGCTCAAGGGGCTCTCCGACGCGATGGCCAGTAGCTGCAACATGGCGTTCGCCAGGCTCGCGATGGACATCGGCGACCGGGCGCTGGTGGAGGAGTACGAACGCTACGGCTTCGTGATCGGCGGCAGAAGGGGCGAGCCGGTGCCGAGGAGCGCGATCGGCGTGGTGCACGAGTTCCGTCACCCGGGCAAGCGGCTCGGCGAGCTGTCCATCGGCCTCGAGGAGGCTTCGATCACCCCGCTGGGGGCGGCCCTTTTCGCAGCCACCCTCTCGGACGGCCGCCGGCACGAGCCGAGCTTCGTGCTCCAGGCGGACGGACTTCTGGGCATCTCGCCGAGGAAGCCGGCCGGCGACGGGCCGCGCCAGGGCCGCGAGGTGCTCGACCCGTCCTGGCTGCCGATGCTGCACGAGTCGATGCGCGCCGTCGTGTCGCCGGGCGGCACGGCGAACCGGGTGGCGCCGAAGCGCCTCCGCGTGGCGATGAAGACGGGTACGGCGCGCGATCCGGACAAGCCGTTCCACGTGAACTATGTCGGTTTCTTCCCGTCCGACGAGCGGCAGCCGCCCCGGTACGCCTTCGCGGTACGGGTGACCGGTCAACCGACGTCGGCGCGGGTTCGACGCGCGGGTTACGCGGTCACCTTCCGTCTCCTGCGGGCGCTCGACCGGCTGGTCGGCGACGAGATCGAGACGGCGTCCCGGATTCCGCCGCGGCTGACCGGGGCGACCGGGGCGAGCAAGTGACGACGGGCGCGGGCGGCGGGGAGCGGCCCGCTCGCCGGCGCTACCGGCCGGCGATCGGCCCCAGGCTGAAGCCGCTCCTCTGGGTGGTCTTCGGCCTGTTCGCGCTGCTGGCGGTGAACTCGTTCTATCTCTCTGGCGTTCGCGTCGCCGAGGCGGCGACCGGCGAGACGTACCAGAACTGGTTCTACATCTCGATGTTCCTCCTCCACCTGGCGGTGGGCGGCCTGTTCGTGGTCCCGGTCATCTGGTTCGGCCTCGCGCACATGCGCAACGCCCGCAACCGCCCCAACCGGCGGGCGGTGAAGGTCGGCTACGCGCTGTTCGGGACGGCGCTCGTGCTCCTGTTCAGCGGCATCGTGCTCACCCGGATCGAGGGCGTGATCACGGTGAACGACCCGACAGTGCGCGGCGTCGCCTACTGGCTCCACGTCCTGGCGCCGCTGGTTGCGGCCTGGCTGTTCGTGCTGCACCGGCTCGCGGGCAAGCGGATCAACTGGCGGATCGGCGGGCGCGTCGCGGTCGCCGCCGTGGTTCTGGTCGGCGTGGCGCTGGTCCTGCAGTTCCAGGATCCGCGGGCCTGGAACGTGGAGGGCCCCGAGTCGGGAGAGCAGTACTTCTTCCCCTCCCTGGCTCGCACCGCGAGCGGCGGCTTCATTCCCGAGCGCGCGCTGATGAACGATGCCTACTGCGCGGATTGCCATGCCGACGTGCACGAGCGCTGGGGCTACAGCATGCACCGGCTCAGTTCCTTCAACAACCCCGCCTACAGTTTCTCGGTGCAGCAGACGCGGGAGAAGGCGTACGAGCGCTCGGGCGACGTGCAGGCGTCCCGGTTCTGCGCCGGCTGCCACGATCCCGTCGTCTTCTTCTCGGGCGCCTTCGACGATCCGGAGTTCGACGTTGACCAGCCGGCGGCCCACGCCGGCATCACCTGTACGT
Organism: Acidobacteriota bacterium; assembly: GCA_026707545.1. Classification (NCBI taxonomy): domain Bacteria; kingdom Pseudomonadati; phylum Acidobacteriota; species Acidobacteriota bacterium. The sequence goes on from JAPOWR010000004.1 coordinate 198,970, forward strand.
CGTGCCACGCGATCACCCACGTCAACAGCCCCCGCGGCAACGCCGACTACACGATCGAGGAGCCCCAGCACTACCCGTTCGCCTTCTCGGACTCCCCGTTCCTCAAGTTCGTCAACCATCAGCTGGTCAAGGCCAAGCCGGAGTTGCACAAGCGGACCTTTCTCAAGCCCCTGCACACGACGTCCGAGTTCTGCGGCACCTGCCACAAGGTCCACCTGCCGGAGGAGCTGAACCATTACAAGTTCCTGCGAGGGCAGAACCACTACGACTCGCACCTGCTCTCCGGCGTCTCCGGACACGGCGTGGCGAGCTTCTACTACCCGCCGAAGGCCGAACCGAACTGCAACGGCTGCCACATGGAGCTGCTGCCGTCGGAAGACTTCGGTTCCCGGCGCTACCCCGAGAGCGAGCAGCCGAACCTCACGCAGGTCCACGACCACCTGTTCCCCTCGGCCAACACCGGCATTCCGCATCTGCTCGACTTTCCGGACTGGGTGATCGAGGCGCACCGGGAGTTCAACGAGGGCGTCGTCGATGTCGACATCTTCGGCGTCAAGCCGGGCGGCGGGATCGAGGACGAGCTGATCGCTCCGATCCGGCCCGAGATCCCGGCACTCGAGCCCGGCGAGGACTACCTGTTGGAGATCGTCGTGCGCACGCTCGCCCTGGGCCACCATCTGACCCAGGGGACGGCGGACTCGAACCAGCTCTGGTTGGACGTCGCCGTGCGCGACGGCGCGGGCCGGCTGCTGGGCCGTAGCGGCGGTTTGGGCGAGGGCAACCGGGTGGACCCCTGGTCGCACTTCATCAACGTCTACATGCTCGACCGCGACGGCGCGCGAATCGACCGCCGCAACGCCGAGGACATCTTCGTGCCCCTCTACGATCACCAGATTCCGCCGGGGGCCGGCGACGTGATCCACTACCGGCTGGCGGTGCCGCGGGCGGGAGCCGCCACGAGCCTGACGGTCGAGGCGACGCTCCGCTACCGCAAGTTCGACACGAAGTACCTGCGGTACATCTACGACGAGGAGACGGTGAACGAACTGCCGATCCTCGACCTGGCCCGGGACACGGTCACCTTCCCGGTCGGCCGCGAGGAGGCATCCGAATCGCGCATCCGGCAGCCCGGGAAACCCGAGTGGCAGCGTTGGAACGACTACGGCATCGGTCTGCTGCGCAAGGGCGGCACCGGCCGCGGCGAGTTGCGGCAGGCGATCGAGGCCTTCACCCACGTGGAGGAGCTGGGCCGGCCCGATGGGCCCCTCAACCTCGCCCGCGTCTACCTTGCCCAGGGCACGGTCGCCGACGACGCGATCGCCGCGCTCGAACGGGCCGCCACCTTCGAGCCGCCGGCCCCGGCGTGGTCGGTGGCCTGGTTCAGCGGGCTGGTCAACTTCCAGAACGGCGCCGTGGACGAGGCGATCGCAAACTTCCGCTCGATCCTGGAGGCGGACAGCGAGGAGATGCGGCGGCGGGGCTTCGACTTCAGCCGCGACGTGCGGCTCCAGAACCAGCTCGGCCTCGCCCTCTTCGAGCGGGCGAAGCGGGAGCGGGGCCCGGCCCGGGCCGATACGCGCGCCGAGCGCCTGCACGAGGCGCGGGAATCGTTCGAGCGCGGACTGGCCATCGACCCGGAGAACGTGACCGCCCACTACAACCTGGGTCTGATCTACTCCCAGCTCGGTGACCGCGAGGCGTCCGACCGGCACCAGGCGCTCCATGCGAAGTACAAGCCGGACGACAACGCCCGCGATCGGGCGATCGCGGTCGCGCGCCGCGCCGACCCGGCCGCCGATCATGCGGCGGAAGCGATCGTGATCTACGACCTGCATCGGCCTGAGCGCTTTGAGGGCGACCGCGCGGGTGTCGCCGAGGGCGGCGGTTGAAGCCGGATCCGCCGGGCGGCGAGCCCCCGGAAGACGAACTCGTAGCCGAGGACGACGCGGTCATCGGCCGGGCGTTCGCTCGCTCGCTCAAGGTGCTGGCCGCGCTGGCCGCTGCCGCCCTGATCGTCGTCGCGCTCCGCTACGTGTTCAGGGCGGCGCCCGAGGAGGCTCGGGAGATCCCGGTTGCCGCGCCGCGCGCGTTGGCGACGCCGCCGGAGGTGCCCGCCGTCGCCTTCACGGACGTCACGGCGGCAGCGGGCATCGACTTCGTCCACGTCAACGGCGCCGAGGGCGAGGCCCTGCTGCCGGAGACGATGGGCGCGGGCGCGGCCTTCTTCGACTTCGACCGGGACGGCGACCAGGACCTGCTGCTGGTCAACTCGACCACCTGGGACGCCCAGGCGGACGCCGGCCCGACGATGGCGCTCTACGAGAACGACGGCGCCGGCCGCTTCGCCGACCGCACCGCCGCAGTCGGCCTGGCGACGAGCTTCTACGGCACCGGCGTCGCGGTCGGCGACGTGGACAACGACGGCTGGGCCGACCTGTTCGTCTCCGCGGTGGGGCCGAACCGCCTGTTCCGGAACGTGGAAGGGGGCCGCTTCGAGGACGTGACCGCTTCCGCGGGGGTGGCGGGCGCGGATACCGAGTGGAGCAGCAGCAGCGCCCTCTTCGACGCGGACGGAGACGGCGACCTGGACCTGCTGGTCGGCAACTACGTCCGCTGGTCGCGCGAGATCGACATCGAGGTCGGCTATCAGTTGACCGGCGTCGGGCGAGCCTACGGACCGCCGCTCAACTACGGCGGCACGACGATGGACTTCTACCGCAACGACGGCTCGGGCTCCTTCACCGATGTTTCGGAGGATGCCGGGATGCACATCCTGAACCCGGCCACCGACACGCCCGTGGCCAAGACCCTTGGCCTGGCGCCGGTGGACGTCGAGGGCGACGGTGACATCGACGTGCTGGTCGCCAACGACACGGTGAGGAACTTCCTGCTCGTGAACGACGGCAGCGGCGTCTTCGCCGAGGAGGGGGGCAGCTACGGCCTCGCCTACAGCCGCGAGGGCGCGGCGACCGGGGCGATGGGCGCCGACGCCGCCGACTTCCGCAACGACGGCGAGCTCGGCTTCGCGATCGCGAACTTTGCCAACGAGATGACCTCCCTCTACGTTTCCCAGGGCGACCCCACGCTGTGGAGCGACGAAGCGATCACCGCCGGCATCGGCGCGCCGAGCCGCCGCGTGCTGAGCTTCGGGCTGTTCTTCTTCGACTACGACCTGGACGGGCGCCTCGACCTGCTCCAGGTCAACGGCCACCTCGAGGACGACATCGAGATCGTCGAGCCGAGCCAGCAGTACCGCCAGGCGCCGCAGTTGTTCTGGAACGCCGGTCCGGACGCGGCGGCGACCTTTGTGCCGGTTGAGCCGGCGGCGGGCGATGGCCTGACTCGAGAGCTCGTCGGCCGCGGGTCGAGCTACGCCGACATCGACGGCGACGGCGACGTCGATGTTCTGCTGCTGCAAACGGGTGATCGGCCGCTGCTGCTGCGCAACGACCAGGAGACCGGCCACCGCTGGCTGCGGTTCCTGCTCCGCGGCGACGGCGAGCGCGTGAACCGGGACGCGATCGGCGCCTGGGTCGAGGTCCAGCAGCGGACCGCGACCGGACCGGTGCTCCAGCGGCGCCGCGTCATGCCGACCCGCAGCTATCAGAGCCAGGTCGAGCCGGTCGTAACGATCGGCCTGGGTGCGTCCGGGTCGGTCGACGAACTGGAGCGGGTCGAAGTGCTCTGGCCCGACGGCACCCGGCAGGCGGTCGAGGTCGCCGGACTCGACCGGGTGGTCGAGGTGGAGTATGCGTCTTCAGACTGAGACCAGGCTTCGGCGAGGGCCAGCGGACGGTCGCGCCACCGTACGCGATAAGGTGTTGGTTTAGTCCCGCGGCCTGCTACGGTGTTGAGCAGGGCTGCTGTGGCCTAGAAAAATCACGGGAGGATTGTTATGCGCAAGAGGCGCCCCTTCTGCTTGGTTGGCTGTCTGGTCTTTCTGTTCGTATCCGCGTTGCCGGCGCTCGGCCAGGACGAGGTGGAGGTCCTGACGAACGCGGATGTCGTTCGATTGACAGAGAGCGGACTTCCGGCATCGGTCATCGTCGCCAAGATCGAGACCTCCTGGACGGACTTCGACACCTCGGTCGATGCCTTGGTGGCGCTCTCCGAGGCCAAGGTGGATCCGGCGGTGCTGGAGGCGATGACGAACGCCGGTGCTGAGCCGGCGCCCGCCGCCAGCGATGCGGCGGCCCTCGACGTGGCGACCGGGACGCGCGCCTCCCAGGTCGCCAATGTCGCCTCGAACTTCGAGGGAACCCCCTGCGAGAGTCCTGGGATCTTCCTCACCGAGGGAGGTTCGCTGGTTGACCTGGAACTGACTCAGACGTCCTCTACCAAGACCGGCAGCGGAGTTCTCTCGGGCCTGACCTACGGCATCAAGTCGACCAAGGCGAAGGCGATGATCAGCGGCGCTCGTTCGCAGGTCCGCACGAGCCAGCGGCAGCCGACCTTCTACTTCTGCTTCGAGGAGGCGCAGGCGGGCCTGTCCTACCAGACGGCGGGCGCCGTGAACCCGTCCGAGTTCCCGCTGATTGCCCTCGACGTGCTGAAGAAGAAGAACCAGCGCTCCCTGGTCACCGGCAAGGTAAACCTCTGGACCGGTGCCTCGGGGGGTTCGCCGCCGAAGCAGTTGCGCCAGGTGGAGTACAGGAAGGTCGTTCCCGGTGTGTACGAAGTGACCTCGCAACAACTGAAGCCGGGCGAGTACGCCTTCTACTACGGCGGCCAGGCAACAGCGGTCGTCGGCTTCTTCGGCCCTGCCATCAGCGGCGCCTCGGTCTCAGGAAAGGTCTTCGCCTTCGGCGTCGACTGATGAAGAGGCGTCCGCTCAGCGTGGCGCTGGCGATGTCCGCGGGCCTTGCGGTCGCGGTGCTGCCACTGGCGGCGCAGACGATCGTCCTGACCGACGTCAACATCATCGATGGCAACGGCGGCCCGGTCCAGGAGGGGATGACGATCGTCATCTCGGGCGCGCGGATCGCGTCGATTACAGAGGGACCGTACGAATCGCCGGGCGCCGGCGACAGCGCCGAGGTTCATGATCTCGATGGCGCCTGGGTGCTACCCGGGTTCTGGAACATGCACGTGCACCTGAGCGTGATGTTCCCGCACAACCACGCCCTGGACGACGAACTGGTGCCGTCCAAGGTCATCCGCGCGGGGCTGAACGCGATCGACGGGCTACGCCACGGCTTTACCAGTATCCGCTCGGTGGGCGAGCAGGACTACATCGACGTCGCCTGGGGACTGGCGTTCGACCAGGGTTTCTTCCTCGGTCCGCGGGTCTTCGGCAGCGGTGAGCCGGTGAGCCCGACCGCCGGGCACCGGGGTTCGGTCGACGAAGGGGCCGACGGTGTGGCCGCCATCCGCAAGGAGGTGCGGAGGCGCGTCCAGAACGGCGCCCGGGCGATCAAGCTGTTCAGCGTCGAGATGCTGCCGGACGAACTCGAGGCGGCCGTCGAGACCGCCGACAACCTGGGCGTTCACGTGACCTCCCATGTCCGCGAGCCGGGTGCGTACGCCGCGGTCGCGGCCGGAGTCGACTGTCTCGAGCACGGCTACGGGCTGACCGACGAGACGATCGAGCTGATGGCGGAGAAGGGGACGTTCTACGACCCGACGATCATCTGCAACCTGAGCGCCGAGTACATCGCGGAGCGGGAGGCGCGGCTGGCCGAGTTGGGCTACGCGGAGGACGAAGAGATCTCGCGGTTGCGGACGATGGTCGCCTTCGCCGACGAACGTTCGCCGGAGTTCGCACGAGAACAGCGGGAGATCCTGAAGAAGTCGGCCGAGGCGGGCGTCAAGCTGCTGATCGGCTCGGACTCGATGCCGATCGGCGAGATGGGATTCCTCGAGATGGAGCAGTTCGTCCTCTCCGGCGTCAGCGAGATGGACACGATCATCGCGGCCACCCGCAACGGGGCCGAGATGCAGGGCCTGCTCGACGATCTCGGCACGGTCGAGGAGGGGAAGCTGGCCGACCTGGTCGTCCTGGGGGCCAACCCGCTCGAGAACATCTCGAACATCCGCGAGACCGTGATGGTGCTCAAGGGGGGCGTCATCGTCGACCTGGACGCGCAGCTCGGGACGTCGACCTACTGGGACTACTACGGCTCGATGGAGTTGCCGGAGGGTTTCCTCGCTGAGTCCGAGGAGGCCGCCGGTTTCCAGCGCGGCAACACGGCATCGGATCAATAGCGCGATCAGCAGATCGCAGGAGGGACGAAGGATGAAGCGGAACACAACGAAAAACCGCGGAGTTCTTCTGGTAACTCTCGTTCTGCTGCTGCCCATTGGGGCCGTCGCCCAGACGACCGTCCTCACCAACGCCACGGTCATCGACGCCACCGGCGCGCCGCCGATCGAGGACGCCGCGGTGGTCATCGAGGGCAACCGGATCAGCGCGATCCACACGCCGTCGTCCTCCGCGCCCGACCCCGGCGACGACGGCCGCGTCATCGACCTTCGTGGCGCCTACGTCCTTCCGGGGTTGTGGAACAACCACTCCCACCTCGGCGACCTGCTGCCGGACCCGAAGGGCATGCTGCCCGACGAGCCGCTGCTGCGGGCCATGATCCGCGCCGGCCGCAACGCGATGGACGCGCTGAAGGCCGGCTTCACGACGCTGCGGATCACCGGCGAGCGCGACTTCATGGACGTGGCCTGGAAGGAGGCCTTCGATGCCGGCGTCTTCGTCGGTCCGCGGATCGTCGCCGGCGGCCCGCCGCTCTCGACCGACGGCGACACGGACTGGCTGGTGCGGACTGGCAAGGGGCCGGAGGGGATCCGGGCGATCGTCGCCGACAACATCGCGAACGGGGTCCAGCTCATCAAGTTCCTGGGCAGCCGGATGCCGCCCGAGGAGTTGATCGCCGGGATCGAGGAAGCGCACCGGCACGGCGTTCCGGTCACCATCCATGGCGGGGACGAAACGGCCCGGATCGCCGCTATGGCCGGCGCCGAGAGCATGGAGCACGGCAACGACCTCTCCGACGACACGATTCGGATGATGGCCGAGGCGGGGATGTTCCTCGACCCGACGATCCAGTGCAACCTGAGCGACGAGTTCATCGTCGAGCGGGAGCGGCTGATCGCGGAGGCCGGCTACGTTGCGTCGCCGGAGGTCATCGAAGGCCGCGTGCGGGTCTCCCGCGCCGACGAGCGCAGCCCGGAGTACGCGAACCACGCGCGCGACGTGATCAACAAGGCATACGCCGCGGGCATCCGCCTGACCACCGGCAGCGACTCGAACCCGATCTCCGAGATCGGGATTCTCGAGATCGAACAGTTCGTCTTCCACGGCATCCCGGCGATGGGCGCCATCCAGGCGGCGACCCGCAACAGTGCCGAGATGATGGGCATGCTGGACGACCTGGGCACGGTCGAGGTCGGCAAGCTCGCCGACCTGATCGTGCTCGAAGAGAACCCGCTCGAGCACATCTCGCACCTGCGTAGCCTGTCCATGGTGATCAAGGACGGCAAGATCGTGAACCGCTCGCAGGATGAGGGTCAGACCAGCTTCTGGGAGCTGTACCTGCAGGACTGAAGGGGAGGCGCAGATGAGGCTGATTCGGATGGCGGCTCTGATCGCAGTTGCGGTCCTTCTGCTGGCCTCCTGCGCCCCGCGGGAACTCGTCACCCTGCCGGAGATCGACACCTCCGGTTCGCCCGACGGCATCGTCGACCTCCCGGCCGACGTGCCGGACGTGTTCCACAAGTACTTCAACAGGTACGCCTACCACCCGACGCCGGACGGCAGGCGGATCCACTTCCTGGTCTCTTCCGGCTGGACCCGCGACCAGATCAAGCACGGCCTCAACGTGATGGAGCACCTGCTGGCGGACCACCCGGGCTCGGTCTACGGCGACGACAAGAGTGGCATCGCCGCGGCGATGGCGGACCGCAAGGCGACGATGGTCTTCTTCGACACCGAACCCGACATGCGCCAGGCGATGAGCGAGGGACTCCGCGACGCGACCGACCTCAGCATGCAGGACCTGCGGGCGAACGAGTGCCCGGCCCCGGGCGACGCGGACTACATGGGCCACGTGACCCGCGACGCCGCCTACGAGGAGATCTGGCACCTGATCCACGACTACGGGATCAAGCCAACGCTGCCGGAGATGATCGCCGAGATGAGAACGGCGAACGACACGGCGGCGGAGAAGGGCTGGTACGCATGGCCCCGGGAGGTGACGGACGACCATCCGAACGAGTACGTGGGCGCCCTGATCGACAACTACTACGACCTCTGGACCGTGCCACCGACCGTGTACGAGGGGCGCCCCATCGAGCCGGACGAGATTCCCGAGGGGTACTCGCACTTCGGCCAGTACTTCGCCGGCAGTCGAGCGGCCATGCCGGAGGGAGACCCGCTCGGCTACGCCCTGGTCACGGGTTTCGTCGGGTCGTACCTGACGTTCACGCCGGAGCTGCCGCTGGACTTCAGCGGTACGTTCTCGATGACGTTCGATCCGGACGTGCGGTACACGATGAAGACCCAGCATCTGCGGAACGCCGCGCTGACCGGCGACGGCGACGCGAACCTGCGCGGCAACGCGCACGACAATGTGCTGGCCGGCAACGCAGGCGCCAACCAGCTAGAAGGCGGCGGCGGCAACGACACGCTGGACGGCGGCGAAGGCAGTGACACGGCGGTCTTCTCGGGCCCGGCGTCCGACTACGAAGTGACCACCGACGCGGACGGAACGACGGTGACCGACTCGCAGACGGACCGGGACGGCGTCGACACGCTGCGGGGCGTGGAGTCGCTGCAGTTCAGCGATGGGACCGTCCAACTGGAACAGTAGGAGAGACGGGTGAAGTTGACTCGCACAGGCGTTCTGATTGCCCTTCTCGCGCTGCTGGCGGTCTCATGCGCCCCTCGGGAACTCGTCACCCTGCCGGACATCGACACGTCGGCTTCGCCCGACGGCATCGTCGACCTCCCGGCCGACGTGCCGGAGATCTTCCATGAGCACTTCAACCGGTACGCCTACCACCCGACGCCGGACGGCAGACGGATCCACTTTCTGATCTCGGAGGGCTGGACCCGCGACCAGATCAAGCACGGCCTGAACGTGATGGAGCATCTGCTGGCGGATTACCCTGGGTCGGTCTACGGCGACGACAAGAGCGGCATCGCTGCCGCGATGGCGGACCGCAAGGCGACGATGGTCTTCTTCGACGACGCTCCCGACATGCGTCAGGCGATGAGCGGGGGACTTCCCGACGCGACGGACCTCAGCATGCAGGACCTGCGGGCGAACGAGAGTCCGGCTCCCGGGGACGCGGACTACATGGGCCACGTCACCAGGGACGCGTCCTACGAGGAGATCTGGCACCTGATCCACGACTACGGCGTCGTCCCGACCCTGCCGGACATGGTCGCCGAGATGAGAACGGCCAACGACGAGGCGGCGGAGAAGGGCTGGGTGGGCGTGCCGGAAGACGAGCCGGAGAACCACCCGAACGAGTACGTGGGCGCCCTGATCGACAACTACTACGACCTCTGGACCGTGCCGCCGACCATGTACGAGGGCCGCGACATCGAGCCCGGCCAGAACCCCGAGGGCCACTCGCACTTTGGGGAGTACTTCGCCGGCAGCCGCGCTTCGATGCCGGAGAAGGATCCGCTGGGCTACGCCCTGGTCACGAACTTCGTCGGGCCGTACCTGACCTACACGCCGGAACTACCGCTGGACTTCAGCGGCACGTTCTCGATGACGTACGACCCGCACGTGCGGTACACGATGAAGACGCAGCATCTGCGAAACGTCGCGCTGACGGGGGACGGCGACGCGGACCTGCAAGGCAACGCTCACGACAACGTGCTGACCGGCAACGCCGGCGCGAACGTGCTGGAGGGCGGAGGCGGCAACGACACGCTGGACGGCGGCGAAGGCAGCGACACGGCGGTCTTCAGTGGACCGGCCGCCGACTACGAAGTCGCCACGGGCGAGGACGGAACGACGGTGACCGACTCGCAAGCGGACCGGGACGGCGTCGACAGGCTGCGGGGCGTGGAGTCCCTGCAGTTCAGCGACGGGACCGTCCAACTGGAACAGTAGGAGAAACAGATGAAGCTGACCAGGACCTATGTGAGTTCGATTCGCACATGCGTTCCGATTGCGGTTCTCGCGCTGCTGGCGGTCTCATGCGCCCCTCGGGAACTCGTCACGCTGCCGGAAATCGACACCTCGGGTTCGCCCGACGGGATCGTCGACCTGCCGGCCGACGTTCCGGAGGTGTTCCATGAGCACTTCAACAGGTACGCCTACGTTCCGACGCCGGACGGCAGGCGGATCCACTTCCTGGTCTCTTCCGGCTGGACCCGCGACCAGATCAAGCACGGCCTGAACGTGATGGAGCACCTGCTGGCCGACTTCCCCGGCTCGGCCTACGGTGACGACAAGAGCGCCATCGCGCACGCGATGGCGGACCGCAAGGCGACGATGGTGTTCTTCGACACCGAGCCCGACCTGGTCCAGGCGATGAGGGGGGGACTGGGCGACGCGACCGATCTCAGCATGCAGGACCTGCGCGCGAACGAGTGTCCGGCCCCGGGCGACGCCGACTACATGGCTCACGTCACCCGCGACGCCTCCTACGAGGAGATCTGGCACCTGATCCATGACTACGGCGTCGTGCCGACGTTGCCGGACATGATCGCCGAGATGCAAACGGCCAACGACGAGGCGGAGGCGAAGGGCTGGGAGGGCTGGCCGGAAGACGAGCCGGAGAACCACCCGAACGAGTACGTGGGCGTTCTGCACGACAACTACTACGACCTGTGGACCGTGATCCCGACCCTGTACGAGGGACGGGATATCGCCCCCGGCGATGTCCCCGAGGGGCATTCGCACTTCGGCGTGTACTTCGCCGGCAGCCGCGCTCTGATGGAGGAGAAGGACCCGCTGGGCTTCGACCTGATCCGGAAGTGGGTGCCGCCGCACCTGACCTACACGTCGGAGCTGCCGCTCGACTTCAGCGGCACCTTCTCGATGACGTTCGACCCGGAGGTGCGTTACACGATGAAGACGCAGCATCTGCGGAACGTCGCGCTCACCGGCGACGGGGACGCGGACCTGCGCGGCAACGCGCACGACAATGTGCTCACCGGCAACGGGGGCGCGAACCGGCTCGAGGGCGGCGGCGGCAACGACACGCTGGACGGCGGCGACGGCGACGACACCGCCGTCTTCAGCGGCGCGGCGGCCGAGTACCAAGTGACCCAGGACGGCGACGGTGCGACGGTGACGGACTCGCAGCCGGACCGGGACGGGACAGACACGCTGAGCGGCGTCGAGTCCCTGCAGTTCAGCGACGGCGTCGTGCAACTGGACCAGTCGGAAGAGTAGGCAGCCGTGAGGGGTTGGATACCGTTGCATGATGCAGGAACGGCACGGACGCCTGGTGCAGCAGATGCGCTTTCTGGTCGAAGTCGACCGGCTCAAGCAGGTGCTGCGGCGCACGTCCATCGTCGGCAACGAGCGCCTCGAGAACTCCGCGGAGCACTCATGGCATGTGAGCTTGATGGCGCTGGTTCTGTCGGAGCACGCGGCCGCCTCCGGGCTCGATCAGCTCAAGGTGCTGAAGATGCTGATCGTGCACGATCTGGTCGAGATCGACGCGGGCGACACCTTCGTCTACGATCAGGCCGGTCTGAAGGACCAGGAGGAGCGCGAAGAGCGTGCGGCGGAGCGGATCTTCGGGCTGCTGCCGGCCGAGAGCGGCGCCGAACTGCGTGCGATCTGGGACGAGTTCGAGGCGCGGGAGAGCCCCGAGGCGAAGTTCGCGAGGGCGCTGGACCGCCTGCAGCCGATGGTGCTCAACTACATCAACGGCGGCGGCCCCTGGCAGGAGCACGGCGTCCGGGCCGACCAGGTGCGCGAGATCAACGGTTGCATCGAGGACGGCGCGCCCGAACTCTGGCGCTACGCAGAGGAACTGATCGAAGACGCCGTTCGGCGCGAACTCCTGGCTCCTTGAGTTCGCCGCATTGGCGCGGCCAGGAGGACGAACCATGAAGACCGCTCTTGCGCTGCTGGGATGCCTGATCATCGTCGCCTGCTCCAGCGTGCCCGACGCAGGCGAGCCGGCGAACGACATCGCCTGGGTCAAGAAGGTGATGGTCCACGGCGTACCGATCTACGCCACGAACACGACCGGCGACGACAAGCTCCTCCACGCGGCGGGCGTCCTCGCCCAGTTCCTCGACAACGACGAGGACGGCGAGATCGACAACCCGAAGGTCCACCAGGCGATGCTGGACACCGGCGGCACGATCGTGATGACCGGGACCCAGGAGGAAGCCGAGTACATGGACTGGGCTAACGCGCCCCGGGGCCAGGGCCTCTACGATGAGGAGACCGAACTCGACGCCCGGGCCCGCGGCGTGTTCGACGCGGCAATCGAAGAGGTCTGGCACATGGTCACGGACAACGGCTACGGCGTGGCCTACCCGGACGTGTTCGGGACGGAGCCGGGGACCGCGCTCACCGACGCGATGGACATCGCCCGCGGCGGCGCCTTCGACGGACCGCCGGACGAGTACCCGGAGGGCGCCTGGTACACCTACGACGACGTGACCTGCGACTACGGCTGCATGGCCTCCGAGTACATCTACTGGGTCTACACGTCGATGATCGGGGCGCAGGACCTGCCGGGCCGTCTGGAAGAGATCGGGCACGAGTGGCCCCTCAACACGCCCGAGAAGTTGCAGGAAGGCGAGCCAGTCCTCTTTGGAGTCCTGAACGATCCCGAGTACAGGATCCCGATGGTCATCCCGGACGGGAACTACGAGGGCGCGCCGCTCGTGATCGAGCCCTACGAATTCCGCTCTCCCTACGAAGCGGCAAACCGGAAGATCCGGCGCGACAAGTTCGATCTCGTTCTCCCGGAGATCATGAGGGAGCGCGGCGTCGACATGTGGATCCATGTGATGCGGGAGTCGATCGCCGACGACTTCGGTATCGACGAACTGGGCAGCGCCTCCGGCGTCTTCGTGTTCACGGACCGCGGTGGCGACCGGATCGAGCGGGCCATCCTCGGACGCCGCTGGGGCGCCACCCAGCGCGGCTGGGGCGAGACGAACTACCGGTACGTCGAAGAGAGCGGCGCCTACGACATCGTCGCCCCGGCGGTCCGGGTCCAGGAACCGGTCGGCGGCCCGTTGACGGAGTACGACTACCGCTTCGAGGGGCTCAGGGACTTCGTCGCCGAGCGCGACCCGGACGTCATCGCCGTCAACTTCAAGCACGAGCTGGGGCCGTGGCCGACCTACCGGGGCGAGATCGACGGCCTCTCGCACACCGACTACCTGCTGCTCTCGGAGGAACTCGGCGACCGGTACGCGAGCCGGCTGATCTCGTCCGAGTGGCTGATGATGGACTACATCAACCACCAGGTGCCGAGCGAGGTCGAACTGCTCAAGCGGCTGCGGCGTGACGAGCTCTGGCTGTTCGAGGACGCGCTGGACGCGATCGAGCCGGGCGTCACCAGGATCGACGAGACTGAACTGACGATCATGCGCCGCATGCGAACCGGCCAGTCCCAGCGCGGCCGCAGCGAGGGCTGGGAGGACGCGGTGGTCCAGGGTGGCGACATCGTCACGAACCCGAGCATCGGCATGTACGCCTACGTGCTACGCGACGGCGAGACGGAGCCGCCGCCCGAGATCCAGGATCTCTGGGCCGAGTACCTGCGCGTCGAGGCGATCCTGGCGGAGACGATCAAGTCCGGTCTGACGCCGCGCGAGATCATTCGCGACTATGAACGGATGTTCGAGGAAGCCGGCATCGTCGTGCGCGACAACCAGCTCCACATGGTGACGCCGAAGAACGACTTCCCGGCCTACGCCGCCGGCTTCGACACGTCGAAGACACACATTTCCATGGACTCGCACGGACAAACGAAGGGCGCCCGGCCCGCATCGGTCGAGACCTACTTCGGGCCCCGGATCGGCTCCCTGGGCCCGGACTGGTCGAAGGACATTCCGCTCGCCCCGTACCACCACTTCGTCATCGAGTACTTCTTCTACATGCCCTCACCGGCCCCTGAGGGCGAGGACCAGTACCTGTTCTGGTGGGCCCACGAAGAGGCGCTGGCCGGCGAGGACGGCATCGAGTACCTCTCGCCACCGCAGACGGAACTCATCCTGATTCGCTGATCACACCAGCAGCTTCTCCAGCCGCGCCACGACGTCCGGGTGTGCGGCCGCGATGTTCTCGTCCTCCCAGGGGTCCGCCTCCAGGTCGTACAGCTCCTGCTCCTCGTGGAAGCCGTCGACCAGCTTGTAGCGGTGGTCCTGGACGACGCGGAACTGCCCGCTGACCGCCTTGCCCGTCTTGAGGGCGGAGCGGACGTGCTCGCGGTGCTCTCCTCGGCCCGTGTCTAGCAGCGGCCGCAGCGAGCGGCTCTGCATCTCCCCGGGAACGCCGACCTCGGCGCAGTCGAGGCTGGTCGCGGCGAGGTCCATCAGGGAGACGAGTGCGTCGCTGCGGATGCCGGCCGCGATGCCCGGCCCTGCCATGACCAGGGGAATCCTCCACGAAGCCTCCTGCGGAGCGCCCTTGCCCCAGTAGTCGTGGTCTCCCAGCATCTCGCCATGGTCGCTGGTGTAGACGACGATCGTGTCGTCCAGCTCGCCGCGCTCCTCCAGCCGCTCCTCGTAGAGCCCGATCCAGCGGTCGATGTTCTCGATCATCGCCGCGTAGTTCTGGCGAATGCGGACGTGGTGCTCGGGCGTGAACGGGGACGGCGGCGCGAGGAGCTGGCCACCCCGTGAGATGCCGTGGTAGTTGTGCGGCTGCGGGAAGTCCTCGATCACCCGGTCGGGCCCGCGATACTCGCGCTCCATCCGCTCGGTGATGTCCATCGGCGGGTGCGGCCCGTTGAAGTTCACGATCAGGAACCAGGGGCTGCCGTCCGGGACGCCGTCGAGGAGTTCCATCCCGGTGCGGGCCGTGTAGTTGTCCTTGTAGGCGTGGTCGCCGATCGGCGTCGGGTCCGTCATCCCCCACCAGTTGACGTGCCGGGGCTCCTGCCGCTCCTCTATGTCCGCGTTGTGGATGTCCTTGAGCGGCGGGTCGAGCGAATCGAGCCAGAACCCGTAGGGCTCGCTGTCGCCGCCGCCCTTGCTGCCGGTGATCAACATGTCGGAGAAGCCCCACTCCTCCATGTGCAGCTTGCCGTCGGGGCGCCGGCCGGCGGGACCCTTGTGCAGGTCGATCTTCCCGCACGCCATCGTGTGGTAGCCGCTGTCGTGCAGGTGCTTGTAGAAGGTCGGCCGGAGCGCCGCGTTGTACACGTCGCGGTTCCGTTCGACCGTGCAGTTCTCGTACTCCATGCCGGACGCCAGGCAGGACCGCGACGGTCCGCACACCGGCGCCGGCACGACCGCCCGCGTGAAGTCGGCGCCGCGTGTCGCCAGGGCGTCCAGGTGCGGGGTCGGCACCGGAATGTCCGGGTTCCGTCCCATCCAGTCGAACCGGTGCTGGTCCGAAACCAACAGCAGGATGTTCGGCCGCCTGATCGCGCGTGGCCCCGGAATCTGCGCGTCGCCGCAGCCGGTGAGGGCGGCCGCGGTCGCCGCGGCGCCGGAGACGAGAACCTCGCGTCGGGAGAGAAGGTGGTTGCGAGAGGTCATGGGCAACTCCTTGCCGACTCGGACGGCTTCGTCGATCTGTGTTGGATGTTCGTACTACGTTAGCAGCCGGGTTGGAGGGTGACAGGTTGGTCGCCGCTTCGCGGCGCAGCCAGGGTCCGCGACGTAGCTACCAGGTGAGCCGCGTCTTCATCCAGCCCGACGTGTTGTGGAAGTCGGACACGGCGCTGCCGGGCGGCACCAGGGCGTCGCAGGCGGCGGCGATCTCCGGATCGAGCGTCATCTCCTGGACCGCGACGAGCTCGCCGAGGTGCTCGAACCGGCGCGGGCCGATCAGCGGTGCCGTGATGCCCGGCCGGTCCTTGCACCAGAGGATGGCGAGCTGGGCCGGCGTGATGCCGGCTTCGGCCGCGAGGCCGGCGAACTCGACGCCGACGCGGACCGCGCGTTCCGTGACCCGGCGGGCGTAGTACTTGCCGAGCACGTCGGCGCGCGAGCCTTCCGGGTAGTTCGCCGCATCCGAGTACCGGCCGGCGAGCACCCCCATCCCAAGCGGCGCCCACGCCAGGATGCCGAGGCCGTGCCTCTGGCATAGCGGGATCAGCTCGTTCTCGATCCGCCGGTCGAGCAGGTTGTAGGGCGCCTGCTCGGACGCGAAGCGGACGTAGCCCTTCAGTTCGCTCACCATGAGTGCTTCCATCACGCCCCAGGCGGGGTAGGTCGAGCAACCGATGTACCGCACCTTGCCGGCGCGCACCAGGTCGTCGAACGCGCGCAGCGTCTCGTCGATCGGGATGCCGAAGTCCGGCCGGTGAGTCTGGTAGAGGTCGATGTGGTCCGTCTGCAGCCGGCGTAGCGCCGCGTCGCAGGCGTTCAGGATGCCGGCCCGGGACAGCCCCTGCTCGTTCGGATTCTGCCCGGGAACGTGCTCTACGCGCGCTAGCCCCGTTTCATCATCGAACTCGCCCGGGTAGATCTTGGTCGAGATCACGACCTCGTGGCGGCGGCCGGTCTCCTTGAGCACGCTGCCGACGATGCGCTCGGCGAGGCCGTCGCCGTAGATGTGCCCGAGATCGATCAGGTTGACGCCGGCGTCGAGAGTCCGCTCGATGATCCGCCGCGCCTCGTCCTCCGGCGTCACGTCACCGAAGTTGCTCGTGCCGAGGCCGAGCGGCGAGACCTTCAGACCGGTGCGGCCGAGGGTGCGGTACTCCATTGGACGAGCAGCCTACCTACATGCGGTCCGCGAGCTGCAGGGCCGGATCGAAGACGCGGTTCGGCACGTCGTCCTCGCCCAGGAGGAACCGGATCTCGTCGTCGTAGCCGGTCATCTCCCAGCGGATCAGCGAGATCGGGATGATGCCGCCGGCCAGGAACTCGTCGATGAAGTCGCGGAGCACGAACTCGTCGCCGAGCTGCATCGCGCGCTCGCGGAAGAGCTTCATGAAGTGGGCCTTGCCGACGACGACTCCGGTGTGGAAGCCGGGGAAGCGCAGGTTGGACTCCATCTCGTACCAGACCATGCGCTCGTCTTCCTGGGACCAGCCCTTGGACATCAGCGCGGCGCAGAGCGCCCGCGACTCGTCGAAGGTGATCAGGTTCGCGTGCATCGCGAGGTCGGGCAGCGCCAGGCTCATGTGGGAGATGTTCATCAGGTACTCGACCTCGCGGCCGCGGCGGGGCCGTTCGTCGAGCACGCCGGCCTGCATCGTGAGTTCCTCGAGGGCGACCGCCCAGCCCTCCATCCGCATCCACTCCATGTTGAAGCGGCGGTCGGCGCCGCGGATTGGCCGGTCGTCGCGCTGGCGCCGCTGGTCGTCGAGCATGTGGCCGACGTACTCGTGGGTCTCACCGGGCAGGATCTCGCGCTCGCGCGCCTTGTGGTCGATGCTCGTATCGGAGGGCAACGGCTCCGGCGGCTCTTCGGGATCGCTGTAGTCGTGCGGGTCGACCCAGTCCGGAACGGTCATGACTTCGCCGTCGCGCAGGAAGTCGACGACGTAGCGCAGCGCCTCGTGCAGGTTGTCGGCGTACTTCTGCGGGGTGTCGGCGATGTCGAACGGCGGCAGGTCGCGGTTGCGGTGCTCCTCCAGGGCCAGGAAGGTGACGAGCCGGTTGTATTCCTGCTCGACGATCATCCGGCTCTCCTCCCAGCCGTAGGGCGAGAGGTGGACGTTGCGGAGCCACCAGTCGTAGTTCTCCTTGCCGATGCCGGCGGCGCCGCTCCAGGACGGTTTGTTCTCCTCGACCCAGCCGCCGAAAGCGAGCACCGCATCGCGGGCGGCCTCGGCGTCGGCGACGAGTTCCGGATGATGTTCGGCGAGGTCCTCAGCGATCCCTTCGTAGATGCGCGCCTCCCGCGGAGCGGCCCAGATCGCGATCCCGCCGAGATCGGGCACCGCCTCGGTCAGGTTGGACTTCGCCTGCTCGTAGACCTTCGGCACCGCCTGCAGGGTCGTCCTGTACTCGGCGAGCTCCTCTTCGTCGAACGGCGGTTCGAACCGGAACAGCGACCGGAAGCCCGACATCGCCGGCCCGGCGCCGCCCTGGGACATGAGGTAGAAGGCCGGGTCGCGCGACCAGGGCCGGGTCACCCGGTGGTGGAAGTCGAGCCCGTTCATCTCGGCCCGGACCAGGTGATGGTCGATCTGCTCGGAGACGGTCCATTCCGAGATGTCGATCGCGTGGAGCCGCCTCTTGTAGTCCTCGAGGCCGTCACGCTGGCGAGCCATCGCCTCGGTGGTGTAGTCCGGCACACCGTCCACGATCTCCGGTTCCTGGAAGACGCGGAAGTCCTCGAAGAGCACGAGCAGGTCGTCGTGGGTGCCGGGTGCGGCCTCTTCAGTGGCTGGCGGCGTCGGAGCGCAGGCGATCGCCAGCGCAAGCAGGATGGTCAGGGGAGCGAGGCGGAACTTGATCTGCCACATGAGGTGTGCTCCTTTCAATCGGGGATGTTGACGAGGGTGTAGTAAGCCTCCGGGTGAAGCAGCGGTTCGCCGTCGCCGCTGCGGACTCCATCGAGGTGCAGTTCGTGGACGTAGCCGGCCCGCAACGGCTCGACCCCCAGGCGGACGCTCAAGCCGTCCGGAGCGAACCGGGCGGACCGGACGGCGACCACCAGCTTGTCGTCCTCCGGGCCGCCGTAGTTCTCGCTAAGACGGTAGGTGTAGCTCTCCATGCGGTAGGACGCGGGGTCGCCGGCCGTCGCCGGATCGACGGCCCGGGTGAAGGTGAGTTCGAAGCCGTCGGGCCGAGCCCGCATCTCGTGGACTTCGAACGGCACCGCCCCTGTCCAGACGATCCGCTGAAGTCCGTGAGGTTCGGGGCCGACGCCGCCCCAGCCGCGGTCCGACAGGCCGGCGAAGAGCGAACCGTCGTCGGCGAACGCCAGGCGGATCACGCCGCTGTCGAGGCCGCGCCGGAAGTTGAAGGCGGCGCCCTGCCAGTGGCCGCCGACCTTCTCCAGGAAGACGCGCATGACCATCGCGTGGTGCTGGTCGCCGACGAAGACCTGACCTTCGAAGGGCCCGAACTTGCCGCTGGTCGTGTCCCACCGGAGACCGGAGGGGGACTGCCCCATCTTCACGTAGGGGAACCAGACGGAGGGCATGCGGTAGTTCGGAATCAGCTCGTGCAGGTCCTTCATGTAGGTCCCGCCTTCCGGCTGGCCTTCCGGCGGCGGCTCGACCTGCGAGTCGGGATGGTGGGTGGAGGCCATGCCGTGCGGATGGCCGTGGAAGTCCCCGACCTGGATCAGCGAGAGCTTGGAGGCGTTGTTCCACTCGCCCTGGTTGTCGGTGTAGAAGACCTCGCCCCAGGGGCTGACTTCGATGCCGGCGGGTGAGCGCAGACCGGCGGCCACGAACTCGGTGTCGCCGGTCGCGGGATCGATGCGGGCCGCCCAGCCGCGCCAGGGGGCGTGACCGTAGGGCTGGTCGCCGAACGGGATGTTCATGGTCACCCAGAGCTTGCCGTCAGGCGTCGGCCGCGGTCCGAAGACGTACTCGTGGTAGTCGCCGCTGGTCTCCCAGGCGTCGGTCACCGTCTCGAAGACGTCGGCGCGGTCATCGCCGTCGATGTCCCGGAGGCGCGTCAGCTCGCCGCGCTGGGCGGCGTAGATCCAGCCGCCGTACTCCAGCAGGCCGAGCGGCTGCCCGAGGCCGAAGGCGTACTGCTTGAAGAACGGCGCCGGCGGATCGCTGAAGGCGTTCTCGACGATGAAGATCTCACCGCGCCGCGTCGCCGCCATGATGCGGCCGTCGGAGAGCTGGAGCAGCCCGCCGACTTCCATCGACATGCCTTCGTTGAGCGGCATGGTGAGCACCCGGTAGTAGGGCTCCTCGGCGGCGATCCGGGGGCCGACGTCCGCCTGCTGGCGGGCCAGCAGCTCCTTGTCCGTCAGTTCCCGTAGCTCCTCGTCAGGCGGTTCCTGAGCGAACAGCGGCAGGGGCAGCAGGAACGCGACGAGCGCGACCGCGAGGGTTGGACGGCAGCTCACCATGACAGCGTCACGTCCAGTGCGAGCGTCTCGCCCGGTTCGAGTTCGATCCGTTGCAGGAGCTGGCGGACGTCCTGGGAATCGCGGACGATCGGTTCGAGATCGGCGGTCGATGTGACGGCCACGTCGAGCGTGTCGTCAACTCGCCACTTCCGATCCGCCGTCGATGCGATCTCTTCCCCTTCGGCCAGCAGAAGAAAGAGGGGGTCGGGAGCGGTGCCGGCGGCAAGCCGGAAGCGGCGGATCAGGTCCGTGCCGCCCCCCGCATGCAGTGGCGTCGGCGTTTCCTCGACCAGGATGTCCCCCACCCGGTAGCGCAGAACGGGGTGACCCTGTTCGTCGAGCCGGTAGCCGAGGAAGCGTCCGCCAACATTACGGTCGCCGCGGCCGGGGTTGGGCCACGGGGTGTCGATGTCGTCGAGGATTGCCAGCGCCGGGCCCGGTGGCAGGTTCAGCACGTCCGTGCCGTAGGGACCGAAGAACTGGCCTGCCCTGCCCTGCCAGGTGCCCTTCGCGTCGAAGAAGCCGCCGCGCCAGATCTTGGCCAGGCGGACGGTATTCGCGTCGAAGGCAACGTGGACGTTTTCGGGATAGCCGATCGCGATCGACCGCGGACCGACGTCGATCATGTGGGTGCGGAAGACGAGCGGACGGTCCTCGGGCACCAGGACCATGTCGGACCCGGCATCCATCCCTTCGGGCGTTGGCATCGACGTGCCGAGCGACAGGAAACTCCAGATCGCTCCGATCTGGCCGTCGACCGTGCCGTTGCCGAGCTGCGGGAAGTTGGTGGCGCCTTCGGGCCAGTAGCCGGGCATCCGAGTGCCTGGGCGGGTCGCGGCAGGATCCCGCAGGAACCGGTCGACCCAGCCCGGCCGCAGGCGATCCCAGGCGGTCGCCAGGTCGATCGTCGAGATTCCCGGCGCCCGGTTGGCGTGGATGTCGTGGCAAGTGACGCAGCTCATGCCGCCGGTGCCGAGGAGCTCCATGCCGTCGTTCGCGGCGGCGACGGAGAAAGGCGCTTCGTCCATGTCTTCGGGCGAGGCGTCGAGGGCCTCCAGCGCCGTGGCGAGCCGCTCAGCGGCGTCAGCCGGGAAGCGGGGCATCCTGACCTCCATGAAGTCGCGGCGGACGTGGAGTTCGTCGTCGGTCAGGATCGAGTGCAGCGTCCGTGGCTTCAGCTTTCCGCCGACGCCGTCGAGCGGAGGCGGCAGCCGCCCCTCCTCGCCGAGGTCCTGGTTGTCCACGACCTTGAAGTACTGGGCGCGCACGGAGTCAGGGCCGCCGACCGCCTTGCCGCCGGCCCGTCGCTGGTGGCAGGCGTAGCAGTTGAAGCTCGCCATCGCATGGACGATCTCGTCCTCGGCGTCTCGTTGTGCCGGGGATCCATCGAGGCTTGCAAGCGCCGCCTGGATCGCGCGTTTCTGGTGATCGGCGAGTCGGTAGCGCGGCGACGTCGCGCCGGTGTGCATGCCGGGCTCGGCGAAGACGGAGTCCGGATCGAGCAGGCTCAGATCGGGAGCCCGCTCGCGCGACACGGAGTACGACCGGCCACGTTCCGGATCGACGCCCGGTGAGTCGTGGCATGAGGCGCATCCGAAGCGGGCGAAGAGCGCGCTGCCCTCCTCCTCGTACCAGTCGCGTGCGGCCGGCGGCGCGCCGACAGGTCGCAGGCGGACGTTCTCGTAGCTCGTCAGATCATCGAGCGACGTCTCCGCCTGCAACGCGCCTCCGGCGACGCGGACTTCGACGAACGGCTCTTCGATGCTGCCTCGGATGAAGTACGCCACCTCGACCGGGTGATCCCCGCCATTCAGATCGAGTTCGACGGCCGTTGCCCGCGCGCTGAACTGAGGCTTCGAAGCGACGACCTCGTCTCCGATCCTCAGCGTGGAACCGGACCGCCGGTCGGCGCTCAGCGTGAAGGTGTAGCTCCCGTCCGCGGGCAGGGTCAGGAGGCCGCTGTAGCGGATCGCGTGGTTGCCGTAGTTCATCTTCGCCGGCAGGTTGAGCGAAAGGGTGGCGATCTGGCCCACGGCCGCCGGCTCCGCCCGGTCGAGGTTCGGTGCCGGTCGGTCGAAGAAACCGGCCACGTCCTCGTCCTGCTCCGGGTCGAGGAAGTACTCGAACTCGAAGCCGCGGCGGCGCTCGACCACAAGGGGCGTCTGGCTGCGGAGCAGGTAGACCGCGATGTCCTCGGCCTCGTCCCGCGCGAGATGAAGCGGCGGCATGCGTCCGCTCGGCCGCGCGCCGCGCGGGTCGAGCAGAAACTCCGTCAGCGCTCCCACTGATGTCTTCGCGCTCAGGTCGGCCAGGGGGACGGAAGGGATGGCCGGTTCGCCTGCGCCGCCTTCGGGTGCGGGGCAGGCGACACAGCCGACCGAGTGGAAGAGTCGGCGCCCGCGTTCGACCGTGGAGCGGAAGCGATGAACCGGGAAGCCGGCGGTGAAGTCGCTGCGGGCGGCGTTCTGGTCTTCCGGCCCGGCCTCCGCCCCGCGGAAAGCGAGGTAGCCGACGAGCGTCCTTGTGACTCGTTGCCGTTCGTCGGGTTCCAGGGAGTGGAGCATCTCGGGCATCGTCGAGCCCGGTTTCTGTTCGTGCGGTTCGGTCAGATAGTCGGCGAGCCAGCGGTCTGTGGCGCGTTCACCGATCCGGTCCAGATCCGGCGCGGTTCTCGTGGCGATCCGCCTTACTGTGGCCTCCGTCGCCTCATGGCAGGACAGGCAGTTCAGTTCGCCCAGGAGGATCTCGCCCAGCGCGGCTTCGTCCGTGGCGCCGGCCAGCCTGAGGTGCTCGTACCCGGGGACAACTGGCGGGGAAAGCGAGGCGGCAGATGCCTGAGCCTGCACCCCGACGCCAGGTGCCGCCATTGCGATGACACAGATGAGCGGCACGAACCGGACGATCTCGGCGGAGCGTGGTGCCTGCATTCGATGAAGCCGAGGTCACGATACACGAGGCAATCGGACCACTGACCGCTAGGATCGATTGATGAGCAGCGGGGCCCGGGCACCGGGCGTGCCCCAAGGGGCGATCGGAGTCGTCCTCCTCCTTTCCGCGGTCTTCGTCGCCTGCTCCCCCGGTGGCGACGAGGCGCCAGCGCCCGCGGCCGAAGCCGCGATCCCGCACCCGGCCCTCTCGGAGCTGGAACCGCCCCTGGCCCGAGAGCTGGAGGCCCGGCGCGGTGCACTCGACGCGCTGCTCGCCAGCGCCGACGCGGGCACCGCCGAACAGGCGCAGGCCTTGGGCAACCTGGGCCGGCTCTACCAGGCTCACCGCTTGCTCGAGGCGGCGCGAGCCTGCTACGCCGAGGCGCACACTCTGGCGCCGGAGTCATTCGACTGGGCTTACTACCTGGGCGTCCTCGCGGCGGGTAGTGGCGATGTCGAGGCGGCCTCTACGGCCTTCCGTCACGCGCTCGATCTCCGACCGGACGACGCGCCGGCCCTCGTCCGGCTCGCCGACCTGGAAGTCGAACAGGGCCGGATCGAAGAGGCCGAACTGCTCTACATCCGGGCAGCGGCGGTGGACGACTCGGCCGCCGTGGCCTACGGGTTGGGCCGGGTCGCCGAGCAGAGAGGCGCATACGCCGAGGCCATCGAGCAATTCCGGCGAGCCTTGACACTCCAGCCGAGAGCTTCCGTCCTCCACTACCACCTCGGCCAGGCCTACCGCGAGTTGGGCGAGTTCGAGCGGGCCGAAGAAGCGCTGGCGCGGAGCGGGCCGAACCGCGTCGCCATGGCCGATCCGCTGATGCACGAGTTGACGACACTCGCGATCGGTGCCTTGCCCCACCTCGACCGAGGCCATTCCGCCGCCCGCGAGGGTCGGCTGGCCGAGGCGGAATCCGCGTACCGGCAGGCGGTGGCGGCCGACGCCACGAGTGTGCGCGCGCACCAGAGCCTGGCGACGCTACTGATCCGCCGGGGCGACGCGGAAGCGGCCCTGGAGCACTTCGGCGTCGCGGTCCGGTTGGAGCCCGAGAATGCCGAGGCCCACTCGGACCTCGGCGTGCTCCTGAGTGAACTGGGGCGAAACGACCGCGCGCTGGAGCACCTTGGCCGGGCGGTTGAACTCGAACCGGGGCTGGTGGAGGCTCTGCTGACCCTCGGCAACGTCCAGATCCGGTTGGGGCGGCTCGACGAGGCGGAGGCGACCTACCGCCAAGTGCTTGAGAGTGACGCTACGAACGGCGATGCGCGGCTTGGACTCGGCGCCGTGCTGGCGCAGACGGGCAATTTCGAACTGGCCGTTGTGGAACTTCGCGAGGCCGTGCGCCTGGTGCCCGAGGGTGACAGGACGCCGCAGATCCACTTCGGCTTCGCTGAGGCCCTCGTGCGCACCGGCCGTCTAGAAGAAGCGCTGCCGCACTACACGCGGGTCCGGGAGATCGCGCCCGCCGACGGCCTCGCCTGGCTGCGCGAGGCGACCGTGCTGATGGGGCTCGGACGTTTCGGTGATGCGAGGGCGGTGCTCCAAGCGCGGCTGCGCGTCGAGTCGACGGACGGCCGGGCCGCTCACTCGCTGGCGAGACTGCTGGCCGGTGCCCCGGACCCATCGCTTCGCGACGGTCCACGGGCCGTCGCCCTCGCTGGCGCACTGATGGAGGCCGACAACTCGGCGTCCACGGCCGAAACCGCCGCCATGGCGCTCGCCGAAGCGGGCAGCTTCGAAGAGGCGGTCAGCATCCAGCGCACTCTCGTCGAGGAGGCTCGCCGGCAGGGCAGGACGGGCGAGGAGCGACGGCTCTCCCGCAACCTGGAGCGGTACGAGCGGAGCGAAGCGTGTTGCGCCCGCGCGGCGGACGCGTTTCCGCCGTATTGATCCTAAGGAGACCCCAAGCCCAGCGCATCCCCCTCGCCCTGAACCAGCGTTTGGTACTCCCCGACTTGCAGGTCTGCCCAGCGTTCCGCCGTGCCGTCGGGCCAGCGGACCTCGACGTGGCTGACTGCATTTGCCTCACCGAGGCCGATCAGCAGCCGGGGATCGCGGGCCGAGGCGTAGCTGCCGTCGGTGTGGACGTGGCGCCAGATGGGTGTTGCGCCCTGCCGGTGGATCAGAACCTGGGCGCCCAGCGCGTCGCGGTTGTGGGCTACGAGCCGCAAGCCGAGCCAGGGGCGGTTCTGGCCGACCTGGTTTAGGAGCAGACGGGTCGGCGCGTTGCTGTTGACGACGACGACGTCCAGGTCGCCGTCGTTGTCGACGTCGCCGAAGGCGGCGGCGCGGCTGACTTCGGACGACTCGAAGACCGCGCCGGCCTCGGCAGTGACTTCCGCGAAGCTGCCGTCGCCGAGGTTGCGGAAGAGCTGGTCGGTCTGCCGCAGCGGGTAGGGATCGCCTTCCCGGATCTGCGCGTCGATGCCGATCACGGCGCCGTTGACGACGAGCAGGTCGAGCCAGGAGTCGTTGTCGTAATCGATCCAGCCGATGCCGAAGGCGGTGAACGGCAGGCTCGGCGGGCCGAGTTGGGACGACGCCGACTGGTCCCGGAACAGTCCGGCGCCGCCGTTGACGTAGAGGGTGTTCGTCTCCTGTTCCAGGTGGCTGAGGACGATGTCGGGTTGGCCGTCGCCGTTGAAGTCCCCGGCGTCGACGCCCATGCCGGCCTCGGGCTGGCCTTCGCTGTTGACGGCGACTCCGGCCAGCAGGGCGTTGTCGGCGAAGGTGCCGTCGCCCCGGTTGATCCACAGCCGGTTCCACATCAGGTCGTTCGCCACGTAGAGGTCGATCCAGCGGTCGCCGTTGAAGTCGGCGGCGACGGCGCCGAGGCCCGAACCGGGCTCGGTGCCGATTCCCGAGGGAGTCGACACGTCCTCGAAGGTGCCGTCGCGGCGGTTGCGGAACAGGCTGTCGGCCGCCGGCCGGTAGGCGCCGGGGGCGCAGTAGGTCATGACGCCGCTCGGGAGTGGGCACGGCGAGTGGCCCTCCAGCGAGTAGTCGACGTAGTTGCCGACGTAGAGGTCCAGCCAGCCGTCGCGGTCGAAGTCGAAGAACGTGGCGGCGACGGACCAGCGCGGATCGTCGGCGCCCGAGGCGGCCGTGACGTCGTCGAACGTGCCGTCGCCGCGGTTTCGCAGGAACTGGTTGGAGCCGAAGTTCGTGACGTAGAGGTCCGTCCAGCCGTCGTTGTCGAAGTCGCCCGTCGCGACGCCCATGCCGTAGCCGGCGGCCTCGATTCTGCTCGCGTCGGTGACGTCGGTGAAACGGAGGCTGGCGCCGGTGGCGCCGGGTTCCAGATCGTTGCGGTACAGGCGGTCCGTGAGCGGCGTGCCGGGAGGCGGCGGGAAGAGGGCGTCGTCGGGGGAGAGATCGGGGCTCGGCATTCCGCCCTGGGCGAGGTACAGGTCCGGATCGCCGTCGTTGTCGAAGTCGAACAGGGCGGCGCCGCCGCCCATGATCTCGTTGAAGTAGTGCTCGCCGGACATGCCGTTGAAGTAGACGAAGTCGAGGTTGGAGGCGGGGGCGGCGTCGATGAAGATCGGGTGTTGGGTGGTGGAGGCGGGGTCGGTGCTGGTTGGTGGGACGCAGGCGGTGAGAAAGACCAGGGTGAGGGCAAGGCGCGCGCTCGCCGCTTTGCGGCGTTGCGCCTGATGCCGGCCAGGAGGCCGGCGCACCCAGTGGTTAGTCAACCCTGGCGTTCCAGTGCGCGGGCGGAAGCGAGTTCCCGTTGCGCCTCTTCCGCCTGGCCGAGGCGGGCGTAGATGTCGGCGAGCAGGTAGTGGCCCATGGGCGCCATGTCCGAGGCCGGGTCGAGATCGAGGCCGGTGCGGGCGAGTTCGATCGCGCGGTCGAGCTGTTCATTGCGGTCGACGAGGGACTTGGCGAGGAAGAAGTGGCCGACGGCGAACCCCGGGTTGATCTCGATCGATTGCTCCAGGGCTTCGGCCGCGCCATAACGGTCGCCCAGGCTGTCGAGCAGCCTGCCGAGGTTGAACTGGACCCGGTAGCTCTGCGGGTGGTAGTCGAGTTCGCGGCGGTAGAAGTCGACCGCGGCGCGCGGGTCGCCGCGCTGCTCGGCGAGCAGGGCGAGGTTGAAGTGGGCCAGGCGAACGTCCTCCTGAACGGTCAGGGCCTCCTCGAAGAGCCG
This sequence comes from Acidobacteriota bacterium, assembly GCA_026707545.1. NCBI lineage: Bacteria > Pseudomonadati > Acidobacteriota > Acidobacteriota bacterium. The sequence goes on from JAPOWR010000004.1 coordinate 226,168, forward strand.
CTCCGCGTTGACCAGGTCGGATCGGAGGAGAGCCACGGCGCCCTGACTGACGACCGCGGCGCCCATCTCCGGCGACAGATCGGCGGCCTCCCTGAGGTGCTCCTCGGCGCCCTCCAGGTCGCCGAAGTCCACGAGCATGCGCGCCAGTTCGTAGTGGATGATCGCGTTGCGGGGATCGAGCCGCAGGAACTCCCGGTAGCCGAGGATCGCCTCCTCCTCGGCGCCCTCTCGCCGGTAGGCGTTGGCGAGGTTGATCACAGCGTGGGCGTAGTCGGGCTTCAGTTCGATGGCTCTCCGGTAGCTCTCGATCGCGGCGCCGGTGTCGTCGCCGCGCATTTGCTCATCGCCCAGACGGACCCAGGCGTCGATCACCAACGGGTCCTCGTTCAGCACCCGTTCGAGGGCTTCGACGGCCGCCGGCCGGTTTCCCTTGAGCGAAGCCTCGCGCGCGTCGCGCATCAGGTTGAAGAGGTGGATCCGGTCCTTGGGGTCGGCGAGCAGGGCCCGGTCCACGTTGTCGTCGGTACTGCCGCCGAAACTGGCCAGATAGCCGAGGGCGGCGAGCCGCGCCCGGGTTTCCGGGTCGATCTCCTCGATCGCCGCCGGCCGCGCCACGTCGGCCCATCTCGACTCGAGGGACTGGAGCATGGAGGCCATCCGGTCCGCCTCGTCGGGCCGCGCGGAGTACAGGTTGTTCCGCTCGTCCGGGTCGACCGCCAGGTCGTACAACTCGGGCCGGGGCGCGGCGACGTACTTCATGTTCTCGACCCGCAGCGCGGCGAGGTCGCTCCAGCCGTAGTGATAGCGCGGATAGACGGCTTCCGCGTAGGCCGGCAGGCGCGGCCCTGAGGCCCCCGTCAGGAGCCGGACGATGCTTGCGCCTTCGAAGGAGGAATCCCGCTCCGCCTGGCCCGCGTCGACCGCCAGCAGGTCGAGGACGGTCGGGGAGACATCGACCGCCCGGACCACGTCGCCGATCCTGCGGCCCCGCATCGTGTCGTAGGGCGCGCGAAGGATGAAGGGAACCCGCGTCGCCCCCTCGTAGACGAAGAAGCCGTGGCCGGATTCGCCGTGCTCGCCGAGACTCTCGCCGTGGTCTCCGATCACGATGACGACGGTGTCGTCGGCGCGCCCGTTCTGGTCGAGCCAGTCCAGCAACCGGCCGACCTGCGAGTCGACGTAGGCGATCTCGCCGACGTATGGACGGTTCCGGTACCGCTCGGCGAACGGTTCCGGCGGTTCGTAGGGCGAGTGCGGATCGTAGAAGTGGACCCAGGAGAAGAAGCGCGCGTCCGGGGCCTCGTCGAGCCACGCCAGCGCCGCGTCCGTGACCTCGCCCGCCGGCCGTTCGATCTCGTTCAGCGCCAGCCGCACGGTGTCGCTCAGTTCGAAGTCGTCGAAGTAGTGGTCGAAGCCCTGGGCGATCCCCCACTTCGCGTCGAGCACGAACGCCCCCACGAAACCGCCGGTGCGCAGCCCCTCGTCGCGCAGGATCTCGGCCAGGACGACGTGCTCGTCGCCCAGGTAGAAGGCGCCGTTGTCCCGGACTCCGTGAGCCGGCGGGAACTGTCCGGTGAAGATCGACGCGTGCGCCGGCAGAGTCAGCGGCGCCACCGCCTCCGCCTGCTCGAACAGCACACCCTCCGCCGCCAGCCGGTCCATGTGCGGCGTCTCGATGCCGGCGAACCCGTAAGCCCCGATCCGGTCCGCCCGGGTCGTGTCCAGCGTGATGAGCAGAAGACTCAGGTCACCGGGCCCGACCCCGGCCGGAAGCCGACCCAGCACATGCCCCGACGGCGCAGTGACCTCACCGCCGGACAGTAGGCGGACCGCCACACCGACCACCACAACGCCGGCAACGGCCAGGGCCACAGCAAGCCCGATCCACCGCCCCGCGCGCTTCACTCGCGAGGCGCGCTCCTGGCCAAGCGCATCATCGCGACGAGTTTGTCCGCGCCCCATGACGAGGAAAAAGCCTAACAGCGCCTAACTCTTCTCACGTGCCATCCGTGCGTATGCCACCCTCTGGATCCTCTACGAGAAAGCGGGGCCATGCAGCCGGCAGTCGTCGCCGTTTCGCCACCAGACGACTTCCAGCCTGCCAGGGGCGCGGGAGGGGGTCCCGGCGAGGCTGTCGGCAAGCGACGCCCTGCGCCCTCTCATCGTCCGACGACTAACCGGAGCGCAGCCGACCGCAGCGAGCACCCACCTCTCATCCATCCGGTAAGTGCGAGCGACCGCTGGGACCCCCTCCCGCGCCCCTGGCAGGCGGGTGTCACCGATGCCCAGCCGACGCGGTCGCGCTAGAAGTGGAAGCGCGCCCCGATTCGCCAGACCCGACCGCGTATCAGCCGCCTCGGGGCGCCGAAGGGCCTGTCGCTGTTCAGGGTCTGTTCGGCTTCGACGACCGTGTCGGCGTTGCCGACGTTGAAGACATCGATGCCGACGCCGAGCCTGCGGTCATTGCCGATGTTGAAGTCCTTCTCCACCCTCAGATCGAGGTTGATGCCGTCGTCGAGACGGAAGGAGCCCGCCGGGTGACCGTAGATGTCCGAAGTCTGATCGACGTCTTCCACCCTGATGAGCTGGTTGTAGGTGTTGCCCGAGAAGTAGGAGAGGTAGCCGCCGACGACGACCCCGCCCGGGAGTCGGGCGTTGCCCAGAACCTTGATCAGGTGCGTTGGATCGATCGTCAGGTTGCCGTAGGCGTTGATCTGGTCGTTCGGGTCGCGGAAGAAGGTCGAACTGCCGAGCTGGGAGCCTCTTCCTTCCAGGAACTCGTACCAGCCGTTGTTGTCGCTGCCTCTTGCCTCGCCGTAGGTCCACGAAGCCTGCATCTGCCAGTTGTTGCGCCACCGCCTGGCGAGGCTTGCCGTGATCCCGGCGTACTTGCGGACCTTCCTGAAGCAGGTGAGCTCCTTGTAGGCCTGTCCGTAGTCCTGGCAGTGGTTGACGTTCGTGAAGTAGTACCGGTTTTCGCCTTCGTTCGTCTGGTTGAAGACGTTGAAGGTCCGTCCACTGTCGGGATCCGTGTACCGCGTGGGCTCGAACTCGCCGGTGAGGTTCACGCCGTCCAGGAAGTTGTCGTTCGTGCGATAGGTCGCCGTGATGTCGAGCGAGACGGTACGCGAGAGCACCTTCTCCCAGCCGACGTCCAGGGCGTCCATGTGGGGCACGTTGAGACCGTCGTCGATCGTCCACTGGCCGGGACCTCGCCCTTCGGTGAAGTCGTGCTCCCAGACCTCGTCGTCGGCGTTCCAGATGTAGCCCGTCACGTCGCTCTCGGGCGCCAGCCGGCTGTAGAACAGCGAGATGACCTGGTGGAAGTAGCGCCCCCAGTTGGCCTTCACCACGGAGTCGTTGTCGTCGCCGAGGTTGATGTTCAATCCGATGCGCGGCGCGATCCCGAGGCCGGGCGTGAACACGCTGCCCTGATCGAAGCGGACGCCGTTCACGTCCGACTCGACGGCCCCGCGCCAGTAGTTGGCCCGGAGGCCGAGGTTCAGCCTCACCCGGTCGTTGATTCCCCAGGAGTCCTGCACGTAGCCGACGATCTTGTCGGTGTCGGCATAGGTGTCGTAGCCGGTGCTCTCGAAGAGGATGTAGTTCTCGCCGGCGTAGTCCTCGTAGAACTTGCCGCCCGCGTACTGGTTGAGCGTGTTGACCAGCGTGTTCTGCAGCTCGACGCCGAACTTGAAGTCGTGCTCGCCGCGGATGAAGTCATCCGTGAAGTGGCTGACCGAGGCAATGAGCTGGTAGCGCTCCCGGTTGGCATTGAAGGGCCCCCACCAGTTCTCGGTAAGGCGGTCTTCATAGATGTCGTAGCGGGCGGGTGTATCGCCGCCGTCGGGCGTCTCGGACTGACGCTGGCGATAGCCGCCGAACTTCAGATCGAGCAGCGTATCCTGGGACAGCATGTCCGTGTAGTTGAAGTTGAACAGGTACTGGGTCCCCTCCAGGCTGACGGTGGCTCCAGGGGCGATGAAGTCACCCTCGTCCGCGCCCTGGTAGGCCTGGTCGCGGGTGCTGTACTCGAGCATGCCGCTGAAGATCTTCTCCTGTGTCGGCGTCCAGTTGATCTTGCCGAGGAAGCGGGGCCTCTCGTTGGTCGGGGCGTTGACATGGTCGCCGCTGGCCTTCGAGTCCTGCTGGTAGTACTTGAACGAGGTGAAGAACCACGCCTTGTCGCGCTGCACCGGTCCGCCGATGTCGAAGTGGACTTCCGTATCCGTGCGGTCGCTGCCGCTGCGTTGCAGATCGGGGTCGTTCGTGTTCTGGGACTGCCAGTCGTTGTCGGCGAGTTGCAGGTCGACCAGACCGTTCATGTCGTTCGAGCCCTGCTTCGTCGTCACGTTGACGATCACGCCGGTGTAGCCGCCGTACTCGGCCGAGGCGCCGGCGCCGAGGACGGTGACGTCCTCGACCGAGAAGAAGCCGAGAGGCACCTCGCTCTCGCCCGCCTCCGGGCTGTTGATGATGACGCCGTCGACCGAGAACTGGACGCCCATGCCGGGCGAGCCGAAGGCTGAAGGTTGCCTGCCGTCCGCGTTCTGGGAGTGGACGCCGGGAGCCAACTGCACGACGCCCCGGATGCTGCGTTGGGTCGGCACCTCCATCAGGATCTCGTTGTTGAGTTCCGTCGTCTGGAGCGTCGAACTGCGGACGTCGATGAGCGGTGAGCCCTCGACGATGATGATGTCCTCGATGCTTCCCAACTGCATCGTCAGGTCGACGCTCAGGGTCTGGTTGACGGTGAGGACGATGTCCTCCTGCTGCGCGGTCGAGAAGCCCTCGATCGAGGCTGCGACGGTGTAGGTGGACGGCAGCAGCGCGACGAAGCGGTAGCGTCCGTTCGCGTCCGTCATCGTTTCGCTGGTCGCGCCGAGTTCTCCCGACGTGAGCGTTACGTTGACGCCCGGCATGCGGTCACCGTTGGGGTCCGTGATGGTGCCGGTGATCGAGCCGCGCTCGATCGACTGGGCCGCTGCGCCGGTGGCGACGAAGACGAGAAGCACCCCCAAGCAAACCATCCGGGTACTCCTTGCCGCCGGGGCAAGGCAGCGCGAATCCGCCGTTCCGCGGTACTTCATCTCCGCCTCCTTCTTCTTCGGCTTCCGTCTTCTCCCTACACGCCCTGGCTCACAGGCCGGCTTGACCCGGGCCGACCCGATTCCCAAGGACACATAGCGTTCGATGTTCAAACTACGTTAGCCTCGGGTACCATGGTCGTCAAACGGAATTCGGATTGTTGGATCCGAACCTTGGAGGCCACCGCCTGCGACCTTCTCGATCGATGGGTGCGCGCCGGGTCAGGCTCGAGACGGAACACGGGTCGCCAGGCGTTCCCGGATCAACGCCAGCGCCTCGCGGCGGTCGGCTTCGGGTAGGGCTTGCCGGGGCGGCCGAACGGTCTCGGACCCCATCCCGACCTCCGCCTGCACCAGCTTGATCAACTGGACGAACTCCGGCACGGTGTCCATGCGCAGCAGGGGAAGGAACCATGCGTAGAGTTCGAACGCCTCCTGCCGCCGGCCCGCCACGGCCAGGTCGAACAGGCGAACGGACTCGGCCGGCAGCGCGTTGACCAGGCCCGCGATCCAGCCCGTCGCCCCCGACCACGCGGCTTCGTAGGGCATGTCGTCGAGGCCGGCGAAGACGTCGAGGCGGTCTCCCAGCAGGGCCTTGACCGCGGTGATCCGCCGGATGTCGCCGCTCGACTCCTTGATTGCCCGCAGGCTGGGGTGCTCGGCGGCCAGTTCGCCCATGATCTCAGGCAGGATGTCGACCCCGTAGGCGAAGGGGTTGTTGTAGAGCATGCACGGCAGGTCCGTGGCCTCGAAGATGGCCGCGACGTGACCCCGGGTCTCGTGCATCTTGCCGTTGTGGACGTACGGGGGAAGCACCATGAGCGCGTCGGCCCCGCGTTCGGCCGAGCCGCGGGCGATGAGGACGGCTTCGGCCGTGCTGAGCGCCGAGATGCCGGGCATCACGGGCGCCCGGCCGTCGAGAGCCGCGACGCAGGTCTCGACGATCGCCAGCTTCTCGTCGAACTGGAGGGTGTTGCCCTCGCCCAGCGAGCCGAGGGGCACGATGCCGGTACAGCCATGGTCGACAAGCCAGTTGGCGTGCTTTGCGAGGAAGTCGTGATCGACCGTCAGGTCGTCGTTGAACGGCGTAGTGATGGCCGTCATGACACCGCGGAATTCCATGTCCTGCTCCTGTTCTGACTCCGTGAGTCTACTGCCGGGCGACCTCCTCGATCGCCGCGATGCCGCCGACTCTTCCGGCGTTGTCGAGGTAGACCTGCCGCACCCTGTCCTCGAACAGCGGGCGGTCGATCTCGTTGAACTCGATTCCCAGTTTCTCCAGCTCGACTAGGGCCGCCGCGGTCATCGACGCCATCGCCTCCCGTTCGACCTGGACGGACGCCCTGCCGGCGTCGAGCACGGCCTCCTGGACCTCCGGCGGCAACTCGTCGTAGAGCTTGCGGCTGAAGATCAACGCTACGGCGAGGTAGAGGTGCCGCGTGTAGGACACGTACTTCGTGACTTCGTAGAAACGCTCTCCGTAGAGATCGACGTGATCCGTCTCCGCGCCGTCGACGACTCCCTGCTCGAGCGCCGAGTAGAGCTCGCCGAACGACATCGGCGTCGCCTGCGCGCCGAGGGCGTTGAAGGTGTCGACCAGGATCGGGGTCGGGATGACCCGGATCTTGAGGCCCTCGAAGTCGTCGGGGGTGACGATCGGCCGTTCCGCGTTCCAGGCGTTGCGCCGGCCGGCGAACCAGTAACCCAGAACGAGGACGTCGAGTTCCTCCTCGATCCGGTCGGCGACGCGCTCGCCGATCGGTCCGTCGAGCACCCGGTAGAAGTGGTCGAGGTCCCGGAAGATGAAGGGGAAGTTGAAGATCTCCGCCTCGGGGACGAAGGCGGAGATGCCGCCGCCGGCGCTGGCGGCCGAGGCGGCCAGTGCACCCAACTTGACCATCAGGGTCGCCTCCTCCTCGGTGCCGAGCTGCTCGTTCTCGAAGATCTGCACCGTCACGGCGCCGCCGGACCGTTCCTCGAGAATCCGGCTGAACTCCTCGAAGCCGGCCTGGAACGGGTGTCCGGCCGGGCCGTTGTGGGCGACCTTGAGCACGGTGACGCCGTCGCTGCCGCGGCAGCCGGCGAGCAGGGCCAGGGCGCAGAGCGCGAGCGCGGCGGCGCGAAGGGGGCTATTCATAGCCGAGGGCGTCGGGCAGCCAGAGCGTGACCCCGGGCACGAAGGTGATCACCAGCAGCATGATGAGCAGCAGCGCGAGGAAGGGCAACAGTTTGGGCGTCACCTTCTCGATCGGCGTCTTCGAGATGCCGCAGGCGACGTACAGGCAGATGCCGACCGGCGGCGAGATCATGCCGATGCCGACGTTGGCCGCGACCAGGATGCCGAAGTGGAGCGGGTCCATGCCGAGTGCGATCGCCGCCGGCAGGAGGATGGGCATCAGGATGATGATCGGCGGCAGGGCGTCCATCACCATGCCGAGGAACAGGAAGATGAGGTGGACGAAGAGGATGAAGACGATCCAGTTCGGCGCGTGGGTCGAGATCCCTTCCGCCAGCAGGTGCGGTAGCCGTTCGAAGGTCAGGACGAAGGAGAACATGGACGCCGTCCCCAGCACGAACAGGACGACACCGGAGAGCGACGCGGTCTGGAGCAGGACCTTCGGGATGTCCTCGAGCTTCAGCTCCCGGTAGACGAAGAAGGACACGAAAGCCCCGTAGACGACGGCTACGGCGGATGCCTCGGTCGGCGTGAAGACACCGCCGTAGATGCCGCCGAGGATGATGACGATCATGAACAGCGGCAGGATGCCGTCGCGGATCACGCGGAGCCTCTGCGGCCAGGAGGCCTTCTCTTCGAGCGGCAGATTCAGGTCGAGCGCGCGGAGGTAGGTCAGCCCCATCAGGGCCAGACCCAGCACGATCGCCGGCGTGACGCCGGCCGCGAACAGGGCGCCGATCGACATCCCCGAGACGACGCCGATGATGATCAGGTCGATCGCGGGCGGCACCAGGGTCGAGACGCCGCCGGCCGAGGCGAAGACGGCGGTTGCGAACGGGGGTGGGTACTTCCGCTGACGCATCGCCGGAAGGGCGACGGAGCCGATGGCGGCCGTGTTCGCGCTCGGCGAGCCGGAGATCCCGGAGAACAGCATCGTCGACAGGATGACGACCAGGCCGAGGCCGCCCGGCAGGCGGCCGACGAACTGCATCGCCAGGTCGACGATCCGGCGCGCCATGCCGCCGTGCGAGATGAGCGCACCGGCGAGCACGAACAGGGGTACCGCCAGCAGCGGGAAGGAATCCAGGCCGGCGAGGAACTTCTGCGGCAGAACGATGAGGAACTCGGGCGAGCTGTAGAGCAGGCCGACCATGGCCGCGAGAGCGAGCGCGATGGCCACCGGCACACCGAGCAGCAGCGCGGCCACCAGGGTCAGGATGACCAGGATTCCCATCGTCCCGGAAGTCCTACTTCCGTTCCGGTGCCCGGAGTTCCCGGCGCCAGTTGACGAGCACGTAGTAGAGGGTCAGCGTGCTGCCCACGAAGGCCGAGGAGTACGGGACCGCCATCGACATGCGGGTCGCCGGCGCCAGCATGTCGTGCACCTCGATCGCGAAACGGAGCGACTGGTAGGTGAAGACGGCCAGGAACGTGGACGCGGAAAACGCGACCGCCGAACCGATGAGCCGCCGCATGGCCGGCGGCGTCCGGTCGACGACGAAGTGAAGCGCGAAGTGCGCGCCCGTCTTCATCGCGTAGGCGGTGGAGAGGGCGGCGAGCCACATCAGGAGGAAGCGGGCAAGTTCCTCCGACCAGGAGAGCGACGCCTGCAGCACGTAGCGGAAGACGACCTGGGAGAAGGTCACCGCGACCAGGGCGACGAGGATCGTGCAGACCGCCACCTCGAGCGGGTGGCGGAGCAATTCCCGGAACATGGCGCCGAGGCGCTTCAATGCATGTACTGGCCGCCGTTGGCGTAGAAGGTGGCGCCGGTCGTGAACTCGGAGCCGATCATGCAGTCGACCATCCGGGTGATGTCCTCGAACTCGCCCAGCCGTCCCATCGGCAGGGTGGCGAGCTCCTTCGCCAGGCCTTCCTCCGTCTCCAGGTGGTAGCGGTCGATGACCTCGCGGGTCCGGACCGAACCGGGCACCAGGCAGTTGACCCGGATCCGGGGCGAGAGCTCCTGCGCCATGCACTTGGTCAGCGCGATCACGCCGCCCTTGGCACTGCAGAAGTTCGCTCCGTTCTTGCGCCCGATCTGCCCGCAGGCGGCCCCCAGGTTGATGATCACGCCGGGGCGATCGGGGTTGTGGAACAGGAACTCCTGGCCGCAGACGAAGTGGCCGCGGAGATGCGCGGAGACGACCGAGTCCCACATGTCGTCGGTCAACTCCGTGAAGGGCGCGTCGCGGTTGATGCCGGCGAAGTTGATCAGAATGTCGACCTGGCCGAACCGCTCGATCACGGCGTCGAACATCGCCTGCACCTGTTCCCGGTTGGCGACGTCGGCCTGATACTTCATCAGCCGGTCGGTGCTACCGACGCTGGCCGCGATGCGGTTGTAGGTCGCCTGCGCCTCGGGTTCGATCAGGTAGTTCATGACGACCCGGTAGCCCTTCAGGGCGAAGTGCTCGCAGACCTCGGCTCCCAGGCCGCTCGACGCGCCGGTGACCACCATCACTCTGTCTTCGCTCATCGCACTCACTCCTCCTGGCCGCCCCAGATGTCGCCGACGGTGAATCCGTTCGGGAACGGATCCTCCGGATCGACGACGTACTGGGCGAAGCCCGTAATCCACGCGGTCCCGGCCAGGGCCGGCACCGCGGCGTCTACATCGCCGACCTTCGCCTCTCGCACCATGCGGCCCGTGAACGTGGTGCCGAGGACGCCCTCGTGGACAAAATCCTGGCCGAGCGGCAACTCGCCCTTGGCCCACATCGCCGCCATCTTGGCGCAGGTGCCGGTGCCGCAGGGCGAGCGGTCGAGGGCGCCGGTCCAGGTCAGCGGTTTGTTCCAGTCGAGCTTGCCGGTCGAGACGATCACCGTGTTGCGCCGGTGGGAGCCGGGGTTGAGCGGCGGCGCCGAGAGCTGGCCGATCGTCACGCCGCGGATCTCCGGGTTCAGGGGATGCACGGGGGGCGGAAGCTGCTCCTGGCAGGCGGCCTTGATCATCTCGCCGACGCGGGTCGCTTCGGCGGCCTCTTCCGGCGCCAGGGTGAGGCCGACCTGATCGGCGTCGGCGATGACGTAGAACATGCCGCCGTACGTCACGTCGACGGTGACCTTGCCGAGTTCCGGGACCTCGAGGACGGCGTCGAGGTGGACGGCGAACGCCGGCACGTTCTCGAACTCGACCCGCTTCACCTTGCCGCGCTCGACGTCGGCGCGCACCCGGATCAGTCCGGCGGGCGACTCCAGGGTAAGTTCGGTGACGGGCTCGGTGTGCGGCACCATCCCGGTCTCGATCAGCACGGTGACGACGGCGATCGTGTTCGTTCCCGACATGCCCGGGTACTCGACCTGCTCCATGATCACGTAGCCGGCGACCGCGTCGGGGTGGGTCGCCGGCAGGACCAGGTTGCAGTTCGCCGCGGGATAGCCACGCGGCTCGCGCAGCATCCGCAGGCGCAGCTCGTCCGCCTCCGTTTCGAGGTAGCGCATCTTCTCGAACATCGTCGAGCCGGGGACGTCGAGGACGCCGCCGACGATCACGCGGCCGGGCTCGCCGCCGACGTGGGTGTCGACGGCGTGGATCACGTTGGAGACGCGCATGCTCAGGAACTCGCGCCGGGCGGCATGACCTTCATCTTCATCCAGCCGGCGGTGTTGTGGAAGTCGGCGACGACGCTGCCGGGCGGGACGAGCGCGTCGCAGGCGGCCCGCTGCTCGTCGTTCAAACTCATGTCGAGCACCGGCAGCAGATCCTCGAGGTGCCTGAGGGTGCGCGGCCCGATCAGCGGCGCGGTGATGCCCGGCTGGTCCTTGGTCCAGAGGATCGCGAACTGGGCCGGCGTGAGGCCGGAGTCGGCCGCGATCTCGGCGAACTTGCGGCCGACGTCGATACCGGCCCGGGTGACGCGGTCGGCGTAGAAGCCGCCCCGGAGCGCCGCGCGCGAGCCCTCGGGATAGTCCGAGTCGCTCAGGTAGCGGCCGGCCAGCACACCCATCGCCATCGGCGCCCAGGTGATGATGCCCAGGCCGAGGCGCTGACACATCGGGATCAGTTCGTTTTCGATCCGGCGGTCCAGCAGGTTGTAGGGGGGCTGCTCACTGGCGAAGCGGGCGTAGCCCTTCAGCTCGCTCGTCATCACGGCTTCGGCGACCATCCAGGCCGGGTGAGTCGAGCAGCCGATGTAACGGATCTTCCCGGCCCGGACGAGGTCGTCGAGCGCCCTCAGGGTCTCGTCGAACGGCATCTCGGGCGAGGGACGATGCAGTTGATACAGGTCGATGTAGTCGGTCTGCAGCCTGCGGAGCGAGCCCTCGCAGGCGCGGATCAGGTTGATTCGGGAGTGGCCGTACTCGTTGGGGCCGATGCTGCCGGTGTAGTCCACGACGCTCTCGCCGACGACCCGGCGGCCATGGTCGACCTTGGTTGCGATCAGCAGCTCGTGGCGCCGCCCGTTCGCCTTGAGGGCGCGGCCGATGATCCGCTCGCCCTCGCCCTCGGCGTAGACCTCGCCGGTGTCGATCAGGTTGATGCCCGCGTCCATCGCCGTCTCCAGCATGCGCACGCACTCCGGCTCCGGCGTCGGATCGGCGAAGTTGTCGCTGCCGAAGCAGAGGGGTGCGACCTTGACGCCGGTCCGTCCCAGTACGCGGTACTCCATGAGTGCTCCTGCTTCCGGCCGATCCCGCGCCTACTTGTGCCAGCGCCGCCCGTTGCCGAGGCCGTCGGCGCGCGGGAAGAGCTCGTCGCGCATCGCGGCATGGTAGGCGAAGCTGGCCAGGATGACCGAGGCCTGCTCCAGGTCGTCGGCGATCAGCCGGTCGTAGACGTCCATGTTCGTGTGGAAGGTGGCGTTGAAGAACTCCAGGTCGTCCTGGATGAACTGGTAACCCTGCAGGCCCGCTTCGAGAAATGCCATGTGGTCCGTGCCGCCGGTGTTACCGGGCACGATCCAGGTCATGCCCACATCGTGGAACGGTTCCATCCATGCCTCGAAGATCGGGCGGGAGTCGTCGTTGCCCTGCAGGTACATGCCGCGGAAGCGGCCGTACCAGTCGACGTTGAAGTAGACGGAGAGGTTCGCGTGGGCGGCCGGCTTCTCCGGGGACGCCGGGTCGCCGAAGTGCTCGCGAACGTAGGCGCGGGAGCCGAGCAGGCCGCTCTCCTCGGCGCCCCAGAGCGCCGCCCGGATCGTGCGTCGCGGCTCGAGGTTGGCTGCCCGCAGCAGCCGCATCGCTTCCATCACGATCGCGCTTCCGGAGGCGTTGTCGGTGGCGCCGGTGCCGGCCGGTTCCGCGTCCAGGTGGCCACCGATCATCACGACCTCGTGGGCGAGGTCGCTTCCGGGCAGATCGGCGATCACGTTGTAGTCGAGCGGATCGTCGTCGCTGAGGACGTTGCGGACCTCGATCTCCATCTCGACCGGCGTTCCGGCGGCCAGCAGCCTCATCATCCGGTTGTAGTGCTCGGGCGCGACCACGACGCGGGGCATCGGCACCGGTTCGTCCAGCGGCAGCGGACCGTCGCCCGAGACGTGGACGATCCCCTTGTCCATCGGGCCGACGTTGGTGGAACCGATCTCGACCAGCACGGCGACGCCTTGCCCTTCCAGGAACGTCTCGATGTCGTGGCGCGTCAGTTCGGGTGCGGTCTCGTCGTCGTCCCTCGACCGGCTGGGGTTGTTCCGCGGGTCGATCTCGAGGCGGGCCATGCCGCTGAGTTCCTCGTCCGACAGCCGGACCGCCTGCGGCGAGAAGTTCGGCACCAGTTCCCGCTGGGGCGAGACGAGGAGAATCGACGCCCCGAGCCGTGCTTGCAGGGCTTCCAGGTCGTCCCGCGTCTCGACGCCGCTGAGGTCGACCGCGGTTACCGGTCCGGCGACCCTGCCGTCCGTGCTCCGGGTGCCTGGCTGCGCGTAGCCGATGACCGGCTGGTACTGCGGCGCCGTGATGTGAACCGAAGTGTGGCGGTTCTCCCAGGCGTAGCCGAACTCGCCCCAGGGTTCGAGCGTCGCCTGGAGACCGAACTCCTCCAGAGTGTCGCGAGCCCAACTGGCGGCGCCGTCGTAAGAGGGGGAGTTCGCGTACCTGGGACCGTAGAGGTCGGTCAGGACGTGGGCGAATTCCATGACCTGGGAGCGGTTGAATCCCTCGTCACGGAGTTCTGCGACGACGTCGAGGTCGACGGTCTCCGGTGGGGAGGCTGATCCGCCGGCGACCTCTTCGCCAGCCGGGACCCCGCACGCCACGAGCGTCGCCGCGAGAGCGACGAGGGCGGGCATCCGGTTGACACCGCGCGCGATCACCGAGTCTTCGAACCTCCGTGTTCTGCTGACCGTCCGGCACTATACAGGCGGTGCCGGGATCGCTCGGCCACTACACTGCCGCCGTGTCAGCGATCGGCATCGCCGTCCTCCTCTTCGTCGCTCTGACGCTGTACGTAGGCGTTCGCACCTACGCGAAGATCCGCGGCCGGGCGACGAACTACTACGTCGCCGGCAACGCGATGCCGGTCGGAGTCGTCGGCATCACGCTCTGCGCACAGGCGTTCGACGCGAACGGTTCGGTGGGTAATGCGTCGCTCGTCCACTCGGGCGGCTTCTGGGCCGGCGCCGTGATCCCGGTCGGGCTCGCCCTGTGCCTGTTCATCGCCGGCGCCTGGTTCGCCGAACCGCTGCACCGCATGCGGCTGATGACCCTGGCCGACTTCTACCGGCGCCGGTACAGCGTCTCCACCGAGACGCTGGCCGCGTGCCTCATGCTGCTCAGCAACGTCGTCCTGGTCGCGGGCAACCTGGCGGGCCTTGGCCTGCTGTTCGAACTCGTCTTCGGAGCGCCCTACCTCGCCATGCTGATCGCCGTCGCGCTCTGCATCCTCGCCTACGCGGTCTCGGGCGGTCTCTACGCCACGATCGCGACTAGCGTGCTCCAGGTCTCGATCTTCATCGTCAGCATCGTCGTCGCCTTCGTCTGGCTCGGCGGCAGCCATGGCTGGGGCAACCTGCTGAGTGCCGCCCCCGAAGGCGCGATGAGCCTTGCGGGCCTCTTCTCGCGCGAGAGCGGCGCGCTCGTCAACTGGGCGGCTCTGGGGTCGCTGGCGCTGGGCGACATCGTCGCTATCGACTTCATCCAGCGGATGATCTCGGCCGATTCGGGCCGCTCGGCGAAGCGCGGCTGCTACGTCGCCGGGGGATTGACCCTCGTCGTCGGTCTCACGGTCTCGCTGATCGGCCTCTCGGCCCACTACTTCGGCCGCGACGCGGGCTCCTCCCTGCTCGTCGACCTGGCGCTGACCGACCTGCCGCTGCTGATCGGAGGGGCGGTTCTGCTGGGCATCATCGCGGCCAGCATGTCGACCGCGAGCGGCGTCGTGCTCGACCTGGCGAACGTGATCACCCGCAACCTGGTCCAGCGTCACAGCCGGTCGACCTGGGACGACGAGCGGATGCTCCGCTTCTCCCGCTGGATCGCCCTGCCGACGATGGCCGGCGCCGTCGTCTTCGCCTACGTCCGGCCGGAACCGGGAGTCCTCCTCATCCTCGCCTTCGACATCGTTCTGGCCGGCTGCTTCGTGCCCCTCCTGCTGGGTCTTTTCTGGCGCAAGGCGAACACGACCGGGGCGCTCGCCGGCGTTCTCGCCGGCAGCGCCGCGCGGCTAGTGCTTCACTTCGCGGTCACGGATGCCTACCGCGGCCTGGACACGCTGCTGGCCCCGGTGTTCAGCCTGATCGCGATGGTCGTCGTGTCGTTGATGACCCAGAAGACCCACCGGCCCCGGCACGACGAACTCGGGCGCGTCCCATCCGAACGCGACCTCGTGGCAGGTCTCGACGCCTGACGGGCGGCCCCCTAGTCCTTCAAGGCCTGCCAGACCGCTTTTGCGATCTGAATGTCCTGCACCGCGACACCGGTCAGATCCGCGATGGTGATCTCGTCCTCGTTCGAGCGCCCTCTGGCCCTGCCGGCGATGATGTCGCCCAGTTCGACGAGACCGGTTTCGGCCAGGTGGCCGCCCTCTACCGCGTAGTGCGACTCACCGTGGTCGATGCACTGCGACCGTGAATCGACGGCACAGACACCGGCTCTTGCGAACAACGCCGGGTCCAGTTCCTGTTTGCCGGGAGCATCGCTTCCCATCGCGGTGAGGTGAGTGCCCGGCCGGATCCACTCGTCGCGGACAAGAGCAGTCCTCGCCGCCGTGGCGGTGACGATCAGGTTGCTGTTTTCGCAGAGGTCCTGAAGGGTTTCGGCTATATGTACATCGAAGCCGGAATCCGACAGCTCGTTCCGGTACGCCGCCGACTGTTCGCGGCGTCGCGCCCAGACCCGGACCCGGTTGCAATCGCGCGCATGGCGCAGGTACTGCAACTGCATGCGGGCCTGCATGCCCGCACCGACAATGCCGATGCACTCGACCGCGTCGGGTGCCAGATAGCGGGCGGCGATGCAGCCCGCGATGGCGGTTCGCACATCGGTCAGGTAGCCCGCATCGTCCAGCAGGGCCAGCGTCTCGCCGGTCTCCGCCGACAGGACGATCATCATCCCGTGGCCCGTGGGAAGACCGCGCGAAGCGTTCTCATAGAAGCCGGTGGCGATCTTGACGACGAAGACCTCGCCGCCGTGAATGTGACCGTACTTGATGTGGCAATCGCCCGGCGGCGCGTCGAATCCCAGATAACCGACGGCAGGAACCGTCGCCGCGCCGCTCGACAGCGCCACGAATCCGGCTTCGATCAACTCGATGGCGGCGGGTATGTCGAGAACGGATCTGATCTCGTCAAGGCCTGCCCATCGCATTCCGAAAATACTATGTTGGGAACGACGCCATGACAGACCACCCGACCCTCGGTGACATCGTCCGGGCGCAGCACCGCCTGAAGGATCATCTGCGGCCGACACCGCTCGAAGATGCCGCCGATCTCGGCGCCGGGACGTTTCTCAAACTGGAGAACGCCAACCGGACACACTCGTTCAAGATACGAGGAGCGCTGAACGCCATGCTGTCGCTGGACGAGAAGGCGCTGGCCCAGGGCATCATCGCCGCATCCTCGGGCAACTTCGCGATGGCGGTCGCCTATGCCGCGCGTCTGTGCGGTGCATCGGCACAGATTCTGATGCCCGTCGCCACGCCGAAGAAGAAGGTGGGCGGAGTACGCCGCTACGGCGCCGGTGCTGCCGAAGCGGTGCTCTTCGGTGACGACTTCGATCAGGCCGAGGCCGAAGCCCTGCGCCGCGCCCGGGGCGGCCGGACCTGGTTGTCGCCCTACAACGACAGGCGGGTGATCGCCGGGGCCGGCACCATCGGTATGGAGATCGTCTCCGAGTTGCCCCGGGTCGAAAGGGTGCTGGTCCCCGTGGGCGGCGGCGGCCTGATTTCCGGCGTTGCCACCGCTCTCAAGGAGCTCAACCCCACGGTCGAGGTGATCGGCGTGAGTTCCGAATCGACGCCGGCGATGTTCAACGTCTTCCACGACAGCGACAGACCACAAGTCTGGAACACCCTTGCCGAGGCGCTCTCGGGCGATATCGAGGCGGGCTCGATGACGGTGCCGATCTGCAGGCGCTACCTGGACGATGTGGTGCTCGTTGCCGAGGAACAGATCGCATCGGCGATGCGTTTCCTGGTCGATGTGCAGGGCTGGGTGGTCGAAGGCGGCGGCGCGGTCGGTGTGGCGGCCCTCTTGCAGGGCGCGATACCGCGCGACGGCAAGATCACTGCGGTGGTCGTCAGCGGCGGCAATGTCGACGGAGAGACGTTGAGGCGGATTCTCCAGCTTCCTGAAGGCGCGTAGCCGTGCCCGGCGACGTTCTCCAGCGCCTGGGGGATCTCCTCCAGCGTGAACTCGAGGCGGAGGGCCTTCGCGTGGAGACCGCCACCGAGGACGGCGAGCCGGTCCTGGTCGTCGGCGAGATGAAGGTCTATCCGCGCCGGCTGCTCGAAGGCCAGGTGGCCGAGGCGGGTAGCGCCGACGCCGTTGACCTCGACTGGCTGGCCAAGGCCCACCGCACCTACTTCCGCAACCTCCGGCGCTTCCATCCGAGTCTGGTCACTCCGTCGGCTTCCTGACGCGACGTACACTTGGCGGCCGATGCGGACCGCTCTGACCCATCGATCGATACTCCTCGGTCTCGCGGCGGCCGCGGCCTTGGGGGGCTGCGGGGGCGATGGGAGGACGCCGCTGGTCGTCTACTCGCCGCACGGCCGGGATCTGCTGACCGTCGTCGAGCGGGCGTATGAGGAGGCGCGGCCCGACGTGGACGTGCGCTGGCTCGACATGGGGTCGCAGGAGGTCTACGACCGGATCCGGTCGGAGCGGGCGAACCCACAGGCCGACGTCTGGTTCGGCGGCCCGGCGACGATCCTGGCGCGGGGCGCCGCCGAGGGCCTGCTGGCGCCGTCCGAGCCCTCCTGGGCCGCGGCACTCGATCCGGCCGACCGGCATCCGGAGGGGCTCTACTACACGCTGTACCAGACGCCGACGATCATCGTCTACAACCGCGACGCGATCGGCGAGGACGAAGCGCCGGCCGACTGGGACGATCTGCTCGACGAACGCTGGCAGGACGAGGTCGTGATCCGCGATCCCCTGGCCAGCGGCACGATGCGGACGATCTTCGGCAAGATCCTCTCCGATTCGGTGGTCGAAACCGGTAGCACCGAGGCCGGCTTCGACTGGCTGCGACGGCTCGACGGCCAGACCCGCGAGTACGTCCACAGCCCGGCGGTCCTGCACGAGAAGCTGACCCGCCAGGAGGGCGTGCTGACGCTTTGGGAGATGACGGACATCCTGTCGTTGATCCACCGGGGCGCGCCGATCGCGTACCGCTTTCCGGCGAGCGGCACGGCGGTGATCCAGGATTCCGTCGGTGTGGTCGCAGGCTCGGGTGAGCCGGCCGCGGCGGAGGCCTTCCTCGACTGGCTCGGTTCGCCCGAAGCGCTCGGGCTGGCGGTCCGGGAAGCGTTCCGGCTGCCTGCGCGCCCCGACCTCGACGCCGGCACCCTGGCGCCCTGGGTAGCCGACGTGCAGTCGCGACTCCGCCGGGCCGAGGTCGACTGGCAGATGATCGAGGAGAACGGCGCCGCGTGGATGGCGGAGTGGGACCGGGCCGTTCGCGGCCAGGGCGGAGGATGACCGGGCTCGGCGGCGCGGCTGTCATCCCGTGCACCGACGGGCGGCATGCAGAGACGGAGCTGTCGCGATGACGGGCGAGCTGGCTCCGAGGTGACGACGTCCGGCGTCTCGGTCCGCTTCGACGACGTCTTCAAGGCGTTCGACGAGACGATCGTCCTCGCCGGCGTTTCGCTGACGGTCGACCCGGGCGAGATCTTCGCGCTGCTTGGCCCCAGCGGCAGCGGCAAGACGACGATGCTGCGCCTGCTGGCGGGCTTCGAGCAACTCGACCGGGGACGGCTGCTGATCGCGGACGAGGCGGTCGAACACCTGCCGCCGGCGCGCCGGGGAGTGGGCATGCTGTTCCAAAGCTACGCGCTCTTCCCGCACCTGAGCGTGGCGGAGAACGTCGCGTTCGGACTCAAGGTCCGCGGCGGCGGGCCGGGCGAGGCGGAGGCCCGAGTAGCCGAGATGCTCGACCTCGTACGCCTCTCCGGCTTCGAACAGCGGCGGATCGCCGAGCTTTCGGGCGGCCAGCAGCAGCGGGTGGCTCTCGCCCGGGCACTGGCGCCGCGGCCGCGGGTGCTGTTGCTCGATGAACCGCTTTCCAATCTCGACCCGGCGTTGCGCGAGGAAACCCGGGCCGACCTGCGGCGGACCGTCAAGCAGACGGGCATCACGACGGTTTTGGTCACCCACGAGCAGGAGGAGGCCTTCGAGCTCGGCGAGCGGATCGGCCTGCTGAACGAGGGTGGGCTGGAGCAGGTCGGAGGACCGGCGGCGCTCTACCGGGATCCCGCTTCGCGTTTCGTGGCCACGTTCGTCGGCCGCTGCTCGGTGCTGGCGGGGGTCGTGAAGGAGCGGCATGGCGGCGGCGAACTGACGGTGCGCCTCGAGTCGCAGCCCGAGGCGCCCGCCTGGCGCTGCCGGGGTGGCGGCGAGCTCGCCGTGACCGATCGGGTCGACGTCTGTGTTCGGCCAGAGTCCGTGAGTCTCGAGACGGGCGAGGGACCGGGGCTTCCCGGCGAGATCGAAGCCGAGCGCTTCACCGGCAGCAACAGCTTCTACACGGTGCGGCTGGCGGCGGGACCGACCGTCGAGGTGGCGATGCCGGGAACCGCGGCGGGCCTGAGGGGGGCCTGCGTCGTCCGGCAGTTTGCCGGAGAGCTGCCGTCCGCGTTTGCCGCGGCGTCGGGGTCCGGTCCTTGAGCGCCGCCGGAGCGGGCCTCGGGGCGCCGCGGCTCCGGTCGCTCATGCCGTGGCTGGTCCTTGCGTTCCTGGTCTGGCTCGTCGGCTACCCGCTGCTCGTGGTCGCGGCGGAGGCCTTCGGCATCGGCAGCCCCGGTGGTGGCGGCCCGACGACCGAGGCGTTCCGGTCCTTCTTCACCCGCGCCGACGAGTGGAACGCGATGTGGCGGACGCTGTGGATCTCCGTGCTGTCCACCCTGGCCGCGGCCGCGATCGGCGTGCCGCTGGGCTTCCTGTTCGAGCGCAACGAGATCCCGGGCCGGCGCCTGCTCGGGGCCCTGGTCGCGCTGCCGGTGGCGCTGCCGCCGCTGGTCGGCGTCATCGCGTTTCTCTTCCTCTACGGCGAGAGCGGTCTGGCGGCGCGCGGGCTTCAGAGCCTGGGGCTCGACGTGTCCTGGCGCCTGACCGGAGCGTGGGCGATCCTCCTGGTCCACGCGTACTCGATGTACGTCTACTTCTACCTGTTCACTCGGGCGGGACTGTCCGGGCAGGACGGCGCGGCCATCGAAGCGGCGCAGAGCCTGGGCGCCAGCCGGTCGCAGATCCTCTTCCGGGTCACCCTGCCGCGGCTTCGGCCGGCGCTCGCCGGGGCGACGCTCCTCACCTTCATGACCTCGCTCGGCTCGTTCTCGGCGCCGTACATCTTCGGCGGCGGGTTTCGGGTGATGACGACCCAGATTGTCGCCTCGAAACTGAACGGTGAGCTGCGCATGGCCTACGTCGAGACGACCATGCTGGCGCTCCTCGCCTTCGCCTCGTTGCTGCTGCTCCGCAAGATCGATCCGGGCCTGGACCTGGCGTCGGGTGCGCGCGGAACGCCGCCGGCGCGACGCCGCCTGCACACGCGGGGCGCCCGGGTCGCCGCCGCGGCGGGCGGCTGGGTCCTGGCCGGTGTGCTCCTGCTGCCGCACGCCACGTTGATCCTGATGTCGCTCGTGCCGCCGAACACGTGGACGGTCGAGGCGTTCCCGCCGGTGCTGGGGCTCGTCAACTACGGGGATCTCCTGTCCTCCGCCGAACGGCTGCGGCCGGCCTTGAACTCGATCTGGATGGCGGCCGCGGCGACGCTGGCGGCCGTGGTGGTCGGGGTGATGGCGGCGCGGCTGTCGCTCCGGCGTGGCGGCGTGCCGGGACGGGCGCTCGAGGCGATGATGACCCTGCCCTGGGCGATACCCGGCACCGTGTTCGCTCTGGCCCTGGCGGCCGCGATGAGCGTCAACGCGCCGTGGGTCGGCCGCTTCGTACTGGTCGGCACGCTCTGGATCCTGCCGCTGGCCTACCTGGTTCGCTCGCTGCCTCTGACCGGACGTTCCATCTTCGCCGGCTTGCGCCAGCTCGACCCTCGCCTGGAGGAGGCCGCGGCGAGTCTCGGCGCCGGGCCGTTGAGGACGGTGCTGCAGATCGTGCTGCCGCTGTTGCGGCCGGCCGTCATCGCGGGCGCCGGCCTCGCCTTCATCACGATGCTGGGCGACTTCGTGACCTCGATCGTGCTCTACACCTACGACACCCGCCCGATCTCGATCGAGATCCAGTCGAGCCTGCGGATTCAGGAGACGGGGATCGCCGCCGCCTACGGCGTGTTGCTGATGGTGTTGAGCGCGGTCGCCTTCATCGCCTGGGACGACCGGGCCGGCGGCCGGCTCTGACAGCTCGAAGACCTTCGTGGCGCGGCTGATCGACCATCGCCTGGCGGCGCTCATGGTGGTCGCCTTCGTCAGCACGCTGGGCGAGTTCCTGGTGGTCGCGCTCCTGCCGTTCTATGCCGAGCGCTACGGCGCGACGCCTCTGGAAGTCGGCGCCCTGGTGTCCGCCTTCGCCCTGGCGTCGATGGCGACCGCACCGCTCTGGGGCCGGCTCGCCGACCGTAGGGGCCGCCGGCCGGCGCTGCTCCTCGGCCTCGTCGTCTCGGCCGCGGGCTACCTGCTCTTCGGCCTGGCCCAGTCGCTCGAACTGCTGCTCCTGGCCCGGCTGGTGCACGGAGTCGGCGGCGGGACGGTGCCGGTCGTGTTCGCCTACATCGCCGACTCGGTCACCGGGGAGCGCCGCGCCGAGGGCATCGGCTGGGTCACCGCGGTCACCAGCTCCGCGGCGATGATCGGCCCGGCCGTCGGCGGTCTCGCGGGCCAGCTTCACCCGGCCGGCGCCGGCGCCGTGGCCGCTGCGTTCAGTCTGGCGGCCGCGGTGTTCGCGCGCTTCCGGTTGCCGGAGTCGCGACAGCGGAAGGAGGGGGAGCAAACGGAGGAGACGCGCTACTCGATCCTCGCCGCGGTCGGTCGCGTGGCCGTGCAGCCGCTGCGTCCGCTCAACCTGTTGATCTGGATCTACGCCGCCGGACAGATCGGCATGGCGGGGATGACCGCGATCATCGGCCTCTACCTGGGTCGCCGTTTCGGGGTGGACGAGTCGAACATCGGCCTGTTCTTCTTCTACCTGGGCGGCCTGTCCATCGCCTTCCGCGTCTTCGTTCTGGGGCCGGCGGTTCGGCGTTTCGGCGAGGTCAGGATCCTGCGCGCCGGCGCCGTGAGCTTCGGCGTCGGGTTGATCGCCATTCCCTTCGCCACCGGTCTCTGGACGCTCGGAGCGGCGATTTTCCTGGTCCCGCTGGGAACATCTCTGCTCTTCCCCTGCACGACGTCCCAGGTCTCGAAGCGGGCCCCCGGAAGCGGCGTCGTCGGGCAGGTGCTCGGGGTGCAGCAGGCGTACGGCAACGGCAGCAAGATCGCGGCGCCCCTGGTCGCGGCCTACCTGTTCCAGGCCTTCTCGCCGGACGTTCCGTTCATTGCCATCGGAGCGGTGCTGATCGTCGCGGCGGCGGCGTCCACCCGCCTCCGCGGCTAGGCTTCCCCAATAGGGAGGTACAGGCATGCCGCAGTTCTCGTTGTCCGCGCTGTCGGCCGGCACCCTGCTCGAGGCGGCGGGGATGCTCCTGCTGTTCATCGGCTTTCTCTTCGTGGGTTCGATGGTCCTGCCGGGCCGGCGGGTCGCGGGGCCCGAGATCGAGGGGGAAACGCGCATCTACAAGCTGAACGGTCTGGCCCTGTTCCTGGTCACCGTGGCGCTGGGAGTCGTCGCCCAGGGGTTCGGCTGGTTCTCCCTCTCCGTGCTGCATTCCCACTTCGCGGCGTTGTTCGTCGTCGCGAACGTGTTCGCCTTCGCCGCGTCCGGCTGGCTCTACTTCCGGGGAGCACGGGCGAGGGCCGCCTCGGCGGACGCCGGGCGAGGGTTCCTGATGGGTTCGGAGCTCAACCCGACCTGCTGCGGCGTCGACCTGAAGATGTTCAGCTACCGCCCGTCGCTCATCGGCCTGGCGATGTTCAACATGTCCTTCGCCGCCGTCCAGTACGAGACCGACGGCCGGCTGACGCTGGCGATGGCCATTTACCAGGCCATTACCTTCGTGTACGTGTTCAACTACTTCCAGTTCGAGCACGGCATGGTCCACACTTGGGACATCATCGCCGAGCGGTTCGGGTTGGGCCTGGTCTGGGGCGACTACGTCCTGGTGCCCTTCTTCTACTGCCTTTCCGGTTGGTGGCTGGTCGACGCGCCGGACACTTTGCCTCCGGTCGCGGCCGTCGGGATCGTCCTGCTCGCGGCCTTCGGCTTCTGGCTCTTCCGCGGCGCCAACCAGCAGAAGCACCGCTTCAAGCAGGATCCGAACGTCAGGATCTGGGGACGGCCCGCCGAAACCTTGGACGGCCGCCTCCTGGTGTCCGGCTTCTGGGGGATCGGCCGGCATCTGAACTACACCGGCGAGATCTGCGTCTACGTCGCGTTCACGCTGACCACCGGCTTCGTGTCCTGGGTGCCCTTCCTGCTCCCGGCGTGGCTGACGGGGCTGCTGTTGCACCGTTCGAGGCGCGATGATCGCCGCTGCCGCGCGAAGTACGGCGAGCTCTGGGAGCGCTACACGAAACGGGTGCGTTACTCGGTGTTGCCGTTCATTCCGTAGTGGACAGGCCGGTCGGCCGAAGAGAAAAGGGCGCAGCCGGTGGCTGCGCCCCTTGAAGACTTGGTAGCGGGGGCAGGATTTGAACCTGCGACCCTTGGGCTATGGCGACCGAGGAGTTAGGTAGCTGCGGGGCGTTGTGCTGGAAGCCCCCGCGAGAAGCGAAAAGGGCGCGACCGTAGTCGCGCCCTTAGAAGACTTGGTAGCGGGGGCAGGATTTGAACCTGCGACCTTTGGGTTATGAGCCCAATGAGCTACCAGACTGCTCCACCCCGCGTCAGGACGGAAAATGGTGGCACAGGAGGAGGGCGGTGTCAACCGGGAGCCGGGTGCGTGCTTCCGGTGGCAAAGTGGTCCCTCGTATAGGCTTTGTCGCGTGTCTGCGACGCCTTCAGACCGGCGCGGGCGGCTGCGGGAGCGCATCGATCGTTGGCTCGACTGGACCCAGCGCTCGCTGCCGACGCTGATCGGCGTCGGCCTGATCGTGGTGCTTCTGCTTCTGGCCCGGGCCGGCGCCGACAACTACTCGGGCCTTGCCGAGCTGGCTGAGCGCGAGGCGGAGCTCGAGATCGAGCTCGAGGAGGCGAGGCAGCGGGTAGAGAGTCTGAAGGGCAGGGTCGCGCTGCTTCAGGACGATCCAGTCGTGCTGGAACGTCTCGCGCGCGAGGAGCTGGGTCTGGTGAGACCGGGCGACACGGTCGTCGTTCTGCCGCGCACGGACGACTGATCCGGTTCTGACCAAGGGTGTCCGCGTGGCGTGAACTCCGCCGCCGCATTCGTCGCGGCGGGGACTACCGCGAACTGGCTGCGGCCGAACGCGCGGTGGTCGTCGGTCTGCCGGTACGCGCGGCCTCGGTGGTGTTCGAGCTGCTGGCTGAGGACAGGGCCGCGGCCCAGCTCGTCGTCGTTCCGAGCGAGAGCGAGGTCCTTGCCTGGACGGATGGGGCTCGGTTGCTCGGGCATGGGGAGGGGGAGCGCGTCGTCCCCTTTCCGTCCCCGGCGCTGACGCCGTACCAGCAGGCGGAAGCCTCGCTGCAGGTGCGCGCCCAGGAGAGCGTCGCCTACGACGTCCTGCTCCGCACCCCGCGCGTCACCGTCGTCTGCACGCCGCGGACCCTGTTTCATCGCCTCGCGGAACCTGAGGCGTTCCTCCGGTCAGTCGTGGACCTTCGGGTGGGTGAGGATGTCGTGTTGGAGGAACTCCTGACCCACCTGGTCTCCCGCGGCTATCGGCGCGCCGACCTGGTGGCGGCGGTAGGGGCCGTGGCGCAGCGGGGCGGTGTGTTCGACCTCTTTGCTCCCGGCGAGCCGCGGCCCGCGCGACTCGACCTGTTCGGCGACACGATCGAGAGCATCCACCGTTTCGATGCCTCGACGCAGCGCTCCGAGGAGGCGGTCGAGTCGTTGCGCATCCGGCCCCTGACGCCGTTCGCGGCCGCGCCGGAACAGGCCGCCGAGCTGGCTCTGGCGCTGCTGGAAGAGCGAGGAGGCGATCTGGCCGAGTCGTCCCGCACGCAACTGGAGGAAATGGTCGAGGGGGAGCCCTTTGCGGGCTGGGAGAAGTACCTCCCTCTGCTGCAGCCGAGCACGAGTCTCGGTGAGGTGATGGAGAACGCGACGGTCGTCGTGGTCGAACCAGGCCGCGTGCGCCGGGAGATCGAGCAGCACGCCGAGATGCTCTGGGACGAGTACGCGAGACGGTCCGACGACGGGGACGTCGCCGCGGAACCGGAACGGCTGACCGTGCCCAGCACGCAGGTGCTCGATCTCGTCGAGGACGCGGCCGTCCGGGTCGGGGGCGTTCTGGACGAACCCGCGCGACGGCGAACGCGGGTCGACTTCGGGGCGGTCGAGACGGACGTGCTGATCGATCAGCTTCCCCGTTTCCCGCGCGAGGTAGAGACCGCGGCGGCGCGCGGCGACGATCTCTGGCTGGTGGCTCGCGCCGGACGACACGAGTCGCTTCGCCGAACGCTCGGCAGCCGCGAGATCGACTGGGATGGAGGCGGGATACGGCTGGTCGACGGTGAACTGGGACGGGGCTTCCGGCTGCCGGCTGCCCGGCTGGTGCTGTTCGGCGAGGGACAGCTCTTTCGGCGCCGGGCGAGGACTCCGCGCCGCCGCCGCCGGATGGGCCCCTTCGTGTCGGGGCTCGGGGACCTGCGGGTCGGTGAGTTCGTGGTTCACGAGGACCACGGCATCGGGCAGTTCCTGGGGCTGCGCACGCTGGAAGGTCCGCCCGACGACGGACCCGAGGTGGAGGGCTACGGACCGCGCAGGCAGTCGCGGGCGATCGAGGTCATGGAACTGCTCTACTCATCGGGCCGTACGTTGCTCCTGCCTCTGACTCGCCTGGACGAGATCGAACGCTACAGCGGCATCGAGGGCCTGGCCCCACGCCTCGACCAGTTGGGCGGGAGCAGCTGGGCGAAGAAGAAGGGCCGGATCCGGCGCAGCCTGAAGGCGATCGCCACCGATCTGTTGAAGCTGTATGCCGAGCGCCGGCTGGCGCGGGCGGTGCCGATGAACGAGGACAGCGACCGCCAGCTCCAGTTCGAGAGCGCCTTCAGCTACGAGGAGACGCCGGATCAACTGGAGTCGATCGGGACGATCAAGGAGGATCTGGGCCGCGAACGGCCGATGGACCGGCTTCTCTGCGGCGATGTCGGCTTCGGCAAGACGGAAGTCGCGATGCGGGCGGCGTTCAAGGCGGTCGACAACGGCCTGCAGGTCGCCGTGCTGGCGCCGACGACCATCCTTGCCGATCAGCACCTGCGGGTCTTCAGGAGGCGCTTTCAGGGTTTCGGCGTGGAGATCGAGATGGTGTCCAGGTTCCGTTCGGCCGCCCAGGTCCGGAAGATCCGGGAGCGGCTGGCGCCGGGCGAGATCCACATCCTGATCGGCACGCACCGGCTGCTGAGCCGGGATATCGACCTGCCGTGCCTGGGTCTGGTGATCATCGACGAGGAGCAGCGCTTCGGCGTCGCCCAGAAGGAGCGCCTGCGGGAACTGAAGCGGAACGTTCACGTCCTGGCGATGTCGGCGACGCCGGTGCCGCGTACCCTGCAGTTGTCCCTGGCGGGAGTCAGGGATCTGTCCCTGATCGAGTCGCCGCCGCGGGATCGGATGGCGGTCGAGACGCGGGTGCTGCCGTTCTCGGGCGATCTGGTCCGCGAGGCGATCGAGTTCGAGGTCGAGCGTGGCGGCCAGGTGTTCTACGTCTACAACCGGGTCGAGGACATCGAGGGAATGCTCCGCTACCTGCGCGAACTCGTGCCTGGGCTCCGGATCACCGTCGGCCACGGACAGATGGACGAGGCCGAACTGAGCCGGCGGATGAGGGCCTTCACGTCGGGAGAAGTCGACCTGCTGCTGGCGACGACGATCATCGAGAACGGGATCGACATCCCCAACGTGAACACGATGCTCGTGCACCGCGCGGATCGTTTCGGTCTGGCCCAGCTCTACCAGTTGCGCGGCCGCGTAGGACGCAGTGACCAGTTGGGTTACTGCTACCTTCTGGCGCCCCCGGACACCGTGCTCTCGGAGGAGGCGCGCAAGCGGCTCGTCGCGATCAGGGAGTTCACCGAGTTGGGGGCGGGGTTCCGGATCGCGGCGCGCGATCTGGAGATTCGGGGCGCCGGTAACCTGCTCGGGGCGGAGCAGAGCGGTCACATCGCGGAAGTGGGAATCGAGACCTACATGAAGATGCTGGAACAGACGATCGCGGAACTCCGGGGCGAAGCGCCGGCGGAGACGCCGTCGGCGTCGATCAGCCTGCCCACGCCCATGTCGATTCCGGAGGACTACATCAGCGAGATCTCGTTGCGGCTCGAGATCTACCGGCGTCTGGCGGACGCTGACGAGGAGCCGGACACGCTGCTTGGCGAACTTCGCGACCGTTTCGGACCGCCGCCCGAGGCGGTCCACGCCCTGGTTCGCGGCGCGGAACTGAAACGGGTCGCGGAGTCCCTGGGTGTCCAGTCGATCGCGCACCGGAAAGAGCGTCTGACCATCCGATTGCGTCGCGACGCGAAGGTGGATGTCGACGGACTGATCCGCTTCGTGTCCGAGCGGGAGGGAGCCGGCTTCACGCCGGACGGCGTTCTGACGCTTGGCGGGATACCGGGCCCGCAGGCGCTCGAGGTCACGCTGCAGCTCCTCCAGTTGCTGTCGGGTGAGCCGCTGTCCGGCCTTGCCGCCTCCGAGACCGTCCATTGACTGGCCGGTGGGACTCGCCCCGCGTACGAGGACTCTGCGCCGGTCTCCTGGTTGCGTTCTCGCTTGGCTGCGGCGGCGGCGAGCTGCCCGAGGGAGTCGTGGTGCGAATCGGCGACCGGGACTTTCGCTACGAGGACTTTCGGGCCTACGTGGAGGAGTCCCTCGGTGAGGACGCCTCCCGGTTCGGCAGCGCGGTGCTCTCCAGGCTCTTCGAACGCTTCGTGGACGACCAGCTCCTCGTGCGGCTCGCCCGGGACCGGGGGCTCGTGGACGGGCAGGCGACGGCCCAGGAGGCGGCGATGCGGCTGCTCCAGGCGTCTCCGGTGGTCGTGTCGCAGTCGGAGATCGAGCGCTACTACCAGGAGCATCAGAGCGACTTCGCCCGGCCGCCCCGGGTGCGCCTGCGTCAGATCCTCGTCCAGGATCGGGCCGCCGCCGAACTCGCCCTGGCGGAACTCGAGGCGGGCGTCGACTTCGGCGAACTGGCGCGTCTTCGCTCCATCGGTCCCAGCGCGTCTCTCGGCGGTCTTCAGGGTGAGCTGTCGCGGGAGGATCTTCCCCCTGCGCTGGCCGATGTCGTCTTCGAACTCGGCGAAGGAGAATGGAGCGAGTTGCTCGAGGCCGACTACGGCTTTCGCATCTTCGAGGTCGAGCGCGTCCTGCCGGCAGGAACGCTCACGCTCGCGGAGGCGGCGCCAGGGGTCAGGGCGCTGCTGGAGGAGGCACGCAGCGACCAACTCGTGCGGGCGGCCGCCGCCGAGGCCCGGCAGGAGTACAATCCGCGGGTCGCGGTGGAGCGGTTGCCCTTCGAGTACCGCGGCGTCTTCGCGGATCCGGTTGCCCCGGAATGAGGTAGCAAGAATGACTCGACAGAGCCCTGGCCCCGCGCCTGGCGACTCCCGGTTTGGCGGGCTCCTTACCGTCGGTGCACTGTTGGCGCTGCTGGCGATGGCGGCTCTCCCGGTGGCTGGGCAGTCCTCGCCTGGTTCGGACAACCGCGTCGTGCTGCGGGTCAACGACCGCATCGCCACTCTCTACGACTACCAGCGGGCGGTCAATGAACAGATGAACCAGATCCGGGCCGCCGTCGGATTGACGGAACGGGAGCGGCAGGAGCTGGTTTCCGACGCGGGTCGCGTCGTCATGAAGCTCCTGTTCGAGGAACTGCTCCTCATGTCGCGGGCGGATCAGATGGCAGTCGTGATCGACGAGAGCGAGGTCGACGAGCAGGTCCGCGCGACCAGAGAGCAATTCAGACTCGAGAGCGACGAGCAGTTCCGCCAGGCGCTGGCGCAGCAGGGCATGCGGGAGGAGGACTTCAGGGAGCAGATCAGGAAGCGATTGCGGTCCAACATCGTCCGCGGCCGCGAAGTCGCTCCCCGGGTGGTCGTCGAAGACGAAGACCTGCGACGGTTCTACCGGGAGAACGAGGAGCGCTTCCGCGTTCCGGAGCGGGCGCGTTTCGAGGAGATCGTGGTCCTGGAGGCCACGGTTCCGGCCGACCGTATGGCGCCGCTGGCCGCTCTGGCGCGGACCCGGTTGATGTCGGGCGGTACGGCGGCGGAAGTGGCGGAGGGACTTGGCGAAGGTGTAACGGCCGTCGATGTCGGGTGGGTGACGCCCGGTGACCTGGCGCCAGCGCTCGATGCGGTTGCCTGGGATCTCGAAGTGAACGGCGTCGCCGACGCGATCGCAGCGCGGGGCGGCCTGCACGTACTGAAGATGCTCGAACGAACGCCCGCAGCGATCCAGCCGTTCGAGGAGGTTCGCGAGGCGATCCAGATGGAGGAGCGCAACCGGTTGTTCACCGAGGAGTACGACCTCTACCTGATCGAGCTGGCGGAGGCCGCCTACATCGTGGAGCGGCTACCCGAAGGCGCCGAGGGATATCGGCCCGTCGAGGCGCCCTCGCTGGATGACGATGCGTTGGGGCTGCTCGCTCCGTTCGGGCCGGGCGCGCAGGACCCGGAAGCGGACGATTCGCCCGGCGAAGCCGGCGAGGCGGCCGAGGAGACCGACGGCCGGCCCTGAACCGTCCGCTGGCGGCCTCGAAGCGGGGCATGCGGCCAACACGCGGTACGTCCGGTCGTTTGCCGTGTGCTGCCGGTCGGTGGAGCAAAGTGGTTGGAAGTAGACAGAAATGGGAAAAAGGTAGTAGTATCGCGCGTCTGAGCGTCAGTTTGTGGGCCTTGCGCCCACCTGGCCCTTATGGGCGTGAGCGATGTTTCGAGGGCATGCAGAAGCCAAGATCGACGCGAAGGGGCGGCTGAAGGTCCCAAGCGTCTTTCTCCGTCCCCTGCAGGAGCGGTACGGCTCGGACATCTTCACCACGTCGCTCCGCGGCGACTGCGCCTGGATCTATCCGCTGCGGAACTGGGAACAGGTGGAACGGCGGCTGGCCGGTCTGGCGTCCACGCACCGGTTGCGGCGGAAGTTCGAGGCCAGGGTCAGCTACTACGGTCAGCAGAGCCGGCTCGATGCGCAGGGCCGGTTGATCGTTCCCAGTCGGCTCCGGGAACGTGCCGGGATCGAGGGCGGAGTCGTCGTCTTCGGCAAGTCGGACCGTCTGGAGGTCTGGAACCTCGAACGGATGGAGAGTGAGCTCGAGTCGGACCCGTTCACCGACGAGGATCAGGACGAACTCACAGAGGACCTCGAAGCTCTCGAGGAGCTTCGCGGCGCGGACGGCTGACGATGTGGGCGCTGAACCGCGAACCGCTATCCACCAGCCCGTTCTGGTCGGCGAGGTCCTGCGCTTCCTCGCCCCGGAACGGGACGGCTGGTTCGTCGACTGCACGGTCGGCCTGGGCGGCCACGCAGCGGAACTCCTCGCGCGTTTTCCCGGCGCGAGGGTCCTCGGCATCGACCGCGACGAGGAAGCCCTGGCCCATGCCCGGCGCAGGCTGCGCGAGTTCGGAGCGCGAGCCTTCCTGGTACACGGCAACTTCCATTCCGTCGACGAGATCGTCGCTGAGGCGGGTACCGGAAAACCGGCGGGAATCCTCGCCGATCTGGGCGTTTCGTCGCTGCAACTCGACCAGCCGGAGCGCGGCTTCAGTTTCAGGCGCTCCGGCCCTCTCGACATGCGCATGGATCAATCGACTCGATCGGCAACGAGGACTGCGAGGGACATGGTGAATCTGGAATCCCAGAGCGTGTTGGAGACCGTGCTTCGCGACTATGGCGAGGAGCGGCAAGCCCGCAAGATCGCCCGGGCGATCGTCGAGCGGCGTCGCGGCCGACCGATCGAGACCACCGACGAACTGCGCGAGCTGGTTCACGAGACGGTTGGGTCGTCGCGGACGAGACGAGGCCGCGCGGTGCCCGGAAGCCGGTCGATCGATACCGCGACCCGGACGTTCCAGGCACTTCGGATCGCGGTCAACGAGGAGCTGTCCGGGTTGGGACCGGCCCTTGAACGGGCGGTGAATCTGCTTGAGCGGGACGGCCGGCTGGTGGTCATTTCGTACCACAGCCTGGAAGACCGGATCGTCAAGCATCGGCTCCGCGCCAGCGCCCTGGGCGAGGTCGATCCAGTGACGGGTCGCCCGCGCGCCGAAACACGGCTGATCGAACTGATGACCAGGAAGCCGATCCGGCCGCAGCCCAGCGAGGTGCAGTACAACCCGCGGTCGCGGTCGGCCCGGTTGCGCGCGGCCCGGAGGCTGTAGCGGTACGGAGGAGACCCGGCAGCTGTGAAGACCGGCTACAGCGTCAGCAAGGAGATTGCGAATCCCTTCCTCGTGCGCCAGCGGGACCCGGGCCGGCTACGTGGCCTCTGGCGACTGGTGGCCATCGTCCTGCCGTTCGCCGCCGCGGTGTTCGCGTACACCTGGGTGCACGAACAGGGCCTGGAGGCCGGCTATCGGATCGAGGAGCTCGAACGAGAACTCGAGGACGTGCTGCAGGAAGAACGGCTTCTCGAGTTGGAAGCCACCCGGCTCACCCGTCCTGAGCGGCTGTCGGCGGTGGCGGAACAACTCGGGATGGCGCCGCCGACCCTGGACCAGATGGTCTTTTTGAGTTCGGAGAGTGCGTCGTTGGTCAGGGCGGGCAACGCCTCGGAGGCGGCGCAGTGAGCGCCTTGGGACCGCGCGCTCGGGGCATGAGGCGCCGGTACGTCGGAAGGTTGACGATTCTGGTCGCGGTTGCCGGTCTATGGATGGGCGCGATCGGCTGGAAGCTCTTCGACCTGCAGATCCGCGGTGCGGACAAGTACCGCGAGCAGGCCGCGCGGCAGCAGCGCAGCGAAGTCGTTCTGAACCCCAACCGGGGGACGATCTACGACGCGCGGGGCCGAACCATGGCGGTGTCGGTCGAGACGCGGACGCTCTATGCCGAAACCGCCAAGGTGGACGATCCGGTGGCGCTTGCGGCAACCATCGCCCCCCTCGTCGGTCGCACCGAGGAACGGATCAAGGCGCTGCTGCAGAAACCGGGACATGTGCCCCTGGCGCGGAAGCTCGACCGCGACCTGGCGAAGGGCATCGACCTGTCCGCCTTTCCGGGCCTCTACTTCCTTGCCGAGAGCAAGCGCGAGTACCCGATGGGTTCGCTGATGGCCCATGTGCTCGGCTTCGTCGGGACGGACCGAAGTCTCGCGGGAATCGAACTGCGATACGACGACGAGGTCGCTGGCGAGTCGGTCAGGAGGCACGTGCTCCGGGACGGTCAGCAGCGTCTGGTCGTCGTTGCCGGTTCCCTGGGCGAACCGAAACCCGGAGCGGACCTCCACCTGACGATCGACGCGACGATCCAGCACCTGGCGGAGAGGGCGCTGCGGGAGACGATCGAGTGGTCGAAGGCGAAGGCTGGAAACGTCGTGATTCTCGCGCCGGAGGATTCGGCGGTGCTGGCGATGGCCTCCTATCCGGCCTTCGACCCGAACCGGTTTGGCGACTTCGGCCCCGGCGAGCGCCGGAACCGGGCGCTGCAGGACTCGTACGAACCGGGCTCGACCTTCAAGACGATCACCGCGGCGGGCGCCTTCGAGCGGCAGGTGGTTCACGCCGACCAGATCCTCGACTGCGGTAACGGATCGATTCGCGTCGGCAAGGCAAGGATCAAGGACCACAAGCCCTTTCCCGAACTGCCTTTCCGCACCGCGATCGCCAAGTCGAGCAACGTCTGTGCGATCAAGGCGGGGCTGCTGGCAGGCGAGCAGACGATGCGGGATCTCGTGTCGGCCTTCGGGTTCGGCACCGCGACCGGAATCGACGTTGGTGGAGAGCACCCGGGGATCGTGCCGCGGCGAGTCTGGGACCGTGAGACGACGGCCTACGCTTCGTTTGGCCACGGGCTTGCGGTGACGCCCCTGCAGCTTGCCAACGCGTACGCGGCGATCGCCAATGGCGGGGTGTGGAATCAGCCCTACATCGTGAGAGCCCTGGAGCGGGAAGGCGAGATGGTCGACGCGCGTCCGACGGACCGTAGCCGGCGCGTGATCTCCAAGTCGACCGCGTATCGGGTCGTCCGACTGCTCGAGGAAGTGGTCGTCAGCGGCACCGGCAGGAAGGCCGCAATTGCCGGTTACCGGGTCGCCGGCAAGACCGGTACCGCCGAGAAGTCCGACTCGGGTGGCTACTCGGAGACCGGCCGCGTCGCCGGTTTCGTGGGCATCGCTCCCGCCCGAGCGCCCCGGTTGGTCTGTCTGGTGATGATCGATGAACCGACGGTCGCCACCGGTGGCGGCGAGGTCGCCGCACCGGCCTTCCAGCGCATCGTCGGCGAAGCGCTGTTCTACCTCGGTGCGTCGCCTTCCAGCCAGCCGATGGGCTGGAGCCAGCCGGTGTGGCTGCGACCGGCCGAGCCGGAGGAAGTCAAGGTCGCGGGCGCGGTCGACGAAGAGAACGTGGAGCAGGAGGAGACGGGGACGGAAGGCGAGCTGTGGACGGCGAAGGCTTCGAGCTGATGAGACTCGGCGATGCGATCGCCGACGTGACGCTCCGGTCACCGCTGGGCATGGCTGCCGCCGACACGGAAGTCACAGGCGTACAGCACGACTCCCGCCGCGTTGAAAGCGGCGACCTGTTCGTCGCCTGGCGGGGCGACGTGCACGACGGGCGCCACTTCGCTCCGGATGCCGTGGCGCGTGGCGCCGCGGCGGTGCTTGCGTTCGGCCCGCCGCCGGCCCCGGCGCCGGTACCGTGGCTGGAGGTCGACGATCCGCGCGCCAGCATGGGGAGCGTGGCCGCGAGGCTCTACGGCCACCCGGAACGCGAACTCCTGACGGTCGGCGTCACGGGCACGAACGGCAAGAGCACGACCGCGCAGTTGATCGGCGCCTGTCTGACGCGGTCGGGCCGTTCGGCCGCGGTGGTCGGAACTCTCGGACGCACGGTTCATCTGCCGGGTTCAGTTCCGTCGGCCTTCGAGCCGTTGAGCCAGGCGGCGGAGGACCGCACCACGCCGGAGAGCAGCGACCTGTTCCGGATGTTGCGCCGAGCGGTGGACCTGGGCGCCCGGTCGGCGGCGATCGAGGTGTCGTCCCACGCCCTCGACCAGGGCCGGATGAACGGCATGAGCTTCGATGCGGCGGTGTTCACGAACCTGACCCGGGACCACCTGGACTACCACCCGTCGTTCGAGGCCTACTTCGCGGCGAAGCGCCGTCTGTTCTCCCTGCTTCGCCCTGGAGGCGCGGCGGTGCTCAACATGGACGACGAGCACGGCCGTCGCCTTGCGCGCCTGATCGGGAGCGGTGGCAGCGTCGTGCGGTTCAGCGCTTGCGGACGCGTGGAGGCCGACGTGCGGGTGATCGCCGCCGAACTCGATCTCGCCGGGATTCGCGCCGAGATCGAGACGCCGGCGGGCCGCGTCACCCTGAATAGCCCGCTCCTTGGCCGCTTCAACCTCGAGAACCTGGCCGCGGCGGTCGCCGCGGCTCAAGCCCTGGGCGTGCCGGAGGAAGCGATTCGCGATGCGGTAGCCGACCAGGCGCCTCTCTCCGGACGGCTGGAACCCGTGGATCGCGGTCAGGAGTTCCCCGTTCTGGTCGACTACGCCCACACGGACGGCGGCCTGCGGGCGGCCCTCGGGGCGGCGCGGGAGCTGAGCGACCGCCGCCTTGCGGTCGTGTTCGGCTGCGGCGGCGACCGCGACCGCGGCAAGCGGGAGCTGATGGGACGCGCGGCGGGAGAACTCGCGGACCTCGCGATCGTCACGGACGACAACCCGCGCACCGAGGAGCCCGGGCTCATTCATGCCGCGATCGTCGTGGGCCTCGAGGCCGCCCGGGGCTGTGCCTGGGAAGTTGTCGGGGACCGGCGCCAGGCGATTCGCCGGGCGATATCGGTCGCGGCGGCCGAACCAGGGTGGACGGTTCTGATCGCGGGCAAGGGCCACGAGGCGACACAGACCTTTCGCGACACCACGGTGCCGTTCCGCGACCGGGACGAGGCGGAAGCGGCACTCGACGCAATGAACCGGGAGCGGGGCGGTGAGACGGCCCCTTGCTGATGCGGTCAGGATCATGAACGGCTGCCTGATCGGAGAGGTTGAACCCGGCGCCAGCTACCGGGGCGCGGCGATCGACTCGCGCCGGGTGGAGGGCGGCGAACTGTTCTTCGCCCTGCCGGGAGAGCGGACCGACGGCCACCGCTTCGTCGCCGATGCCCTTGCGGCGGGCGCCGCGGCCTCGGTGGTGGCGACGCCGGTCGACCGGGCGGGTGGTCCCCAGATCCGGGTGGGGGACGTCACCGCGGCGCTCCACGATCTGACCCGTGACCATCGACGGCGGCTCAACACCCGGGTCGCGTCGGTCACCGGCTCGGCGGGGAAGACGACGACGAAGGATCTGCTGGCACTGCTCCTGGGCACATGCTGGCAGGTTCACAAGAGTCCGGGCAACCTGAACAACCTCCTTGGTTTTCCCCTCACGCTGCTTGCCGTGGACGAGGACTGCGAGTGGCTGGTGGCAGAGATGGGCATGTCGGTGCCCGGCGAGCTGGCCGCGGTCAGCCGCCTTGGCCGGCCGGACGTCGCAGTGTTCACGAACGTTCGACCGGCGCACCTCGCCGGCTTCGAGCAGGAGGGTGAGGTGATTGCGGGCGTGGAGGCGATCGCCCGCGCCAAGGCGGAGCTGCTCGAGGGACTTGCCGGCGACGGGATGATCGTGGCGAACGCCGGCAATCCGCACGTCGTGGGTCTGGTGGAGCGATACGTGGCGGAAGGTCCAGCGAGCGGCCGCGCCGCCGCCATGGATCGCGTCGTCTGGTACGAGGTGGAGCCGGCGGCCGGCAAGACTCCCGTCGCCGAAACCACGGCGCGTGACCTCGAGCCGCTGGCGAGAGAACCCGGAACGCGCTTCCGGCTCGAATCGCGCGGCGCCGAAGCACTCGTCGAACTGCCCCTGCACGGCCGGGTTAACGTCGAGAACTTCCTCGCCGCCGCGGCGTGCGCCCTGCGCCTCGGCGTTCCGATCGAGCGTGTCGCGTCGGCCGCGCGACGTGCGGGATCCGCGGCCGGACGTGGCGAAGTCGTGTCGTTGCACTCCGGTGCGACCCTCGTGGACGACTCGTACAACTCGAATCCGGAAGCGGCGGAGCTCGCGCTTCAGGCCGCGCGCCTGCTCGACGGCCGGCGGCATGTGGCGATCCTGGGGGAGATGCTCGAACTCGGGAGCGCGGAACGCCGCTACCACCGGGAACTGGGCAGCGCCGCCGCCGATCTGGGCTTCGACCTGGTCGTGGGTGTGGGCGACCTGACGACTGAGCTGGTGGCGGCCGCGGCCGAGGGCGGCGCGGAAACCGTCTGGTTCGAGGACTTCCGGTCCGCGAGCGCCGGTACGCCGGGCCTGATCAGAAGCGGCGACGTCGTGCTCGTCAAGGGTTCGCGCGGCTCGGCGCTCGAGCACGTCGTCGGGGCGCTGCGGCGGGAAGAGGCGAACTGATGCTGCTCGACCTGCTGCTGCCGCTCGGCGAGAGGATGGCGCCCTTCAACGTCGTCCAGTACATCACCTTCCGCTGCGCCTGCGCTGCGCTCACCGGCGTTGTGCTGAGCCTGATGCTGGGCCCCAGTTTCATCCGGGCCGCGCGGCGCCTCTCGATCGCACAGGAGATCCGTGAGGAAGGTCCGGAGCGGCACAAGAGCAAGGCCGGCACCCCGACGATGGGCGGGCTGCTCATCCTGACCGCGGTGATCGTGCCGACCCTCTTGTGGGCCGACCTTTCGAACATCTACGTCTGGCTTGCGGTCGGCACGACGATCGCGCTCGGCGCCGTGGGCTTCGCCGACGACCTGCTCAAGGTCCGGCGGCGCCACAACAAGGGCCTGAGCATGAAGGCGAAGTTCGGCCTGCAGCTCGCGGTAGGCGTGGCGCTCGGCGCCGGCCTGGTCGGCCTGACGCCGCTCGATACGAACCTGAGCTTCCCGTTCTTCAAGACCCTTCTGCTCGAGCTCGGGCCGGTCTACATTCCCTTCGTCGCCATCCTGATCGCGGCCTCCTCGAACACGGTGAACCTCACCGACGGGCTCGACGGCCTGGCGATCGGCGCCGCCCTGGTGGCGGCCGCCACGTACGCGATCTTCGCCTACATCGCGGGCAACTCGGTCGCCGCCGGCTACCTGCAGGTTTCCTACGTCCCCGGGGCGGGCGAGGTCGCGATCATCTGCGCCGCCCTGGTCGGGGCCAGCCTCGGCTTCCTCTGGTTCAACGCCCATCCGGCGCAGGTGTTCATGGGCGATGTCGGTTCGCTCGCGATCGGCGGCACGATCGGAGCAGTTGCCGTGCTCTCGAAGCAGGAGCTGCTGCTGGTGCTGGTCGGCGGGTTGTTCGTGCTGGAGGGGCTCTCGGTGATCGTCCAGGTGGCGTCCTTCAAGATGACCGGGCGTCGGGTCCTGCGCATGGCCCCGCTCCACCATCACTTCGAACTCCGTGGCTGGAGCGAGAACCAGGTGATCGTCCGGTTCTGGATTCTCGCCGTGCTGTTCGCCTTTCTCGGGCTTTCGACCCTGAAGTTGAGGTAGCGGTCTTGGTCGAGGTGAACAGCGGCATGTCCCCGAACCCGGCACCGCCGGTCTCCGGCTGGCGGAGTGCGCTGGTCTATGGGCTCGGCCTGTCGGGCGTGGCGGCGGCGCGGGCGTTGAGCGACCGCGCGATCCGGGTGGTGGCCGTCGACGGCCGTCCGGTTGCCGGTCTGGGATCCGCGGCGAGGGAACTCCTGCGCACCGGACGGGTCGAGGCGTTGCTGGACGAAGATGCCGACCTCCCGTCCGACGTCGACGCCGTCGTCCTGAGTCCCGGCGTGCCGCCCAACCGACCGTTGCTGCAGAGCGCCCGGGTGGCGAAGACGCCGATTCTGGCCGAGGTGGAGCTCGCCTACCGCCTGCTGGAAGTGTCGTCCGCGCCGACCGTCGTGGCGATCACCGGCAGCAACGGCAAGAGCACGACGACCGCGCTGACCGGCGCCCTGCTGGAAGCGGCCGGTTACCCGGTCGAAGTGTGCGGGAACATCGGCACGCCGCTCTGCGCCCGCGTCGACGGACCGCCGGGGCGCGTGTTCGTCGTCGAACTCTCGAGCTTCCAGCTCGAAGCGGTGGACCGCTTCCGTCCCCGCGCGGCGGCGCTCCTGAACATCAGCCCCGACCACCTGGACCGCTATCGCAGCGTGGCCGAGTACGCGGCCGCGAAGGCGCGCATCTTCGGCAACCAGACACCCGGAGACATCGCCGTGGTGAACGGAGACGATTCCGAGGCGCGCCGACTCGGGAGCGCCCGCGAGGGGGCGACGGCCCGGGTCAGGCGGCGTTTCTTCTCACGGCTCCGGCAGGTCGAGGACGGTTGCTACCTCGACCGTGACCGCGTGATCGAAGTGGGGCCGGACATGCGGCGCGAGCTGTTCCGGCTCGACGACCTCGCGCTCGATGGGCTGCACAACGTGGAGAACGCGATGGCGGCCGCGCTGCTCGCGTCGGCCGTCGGCGCGGATCCGAGCGGCTTCGTCTTGGGTCTTCGGGGTTTCGGCGGCTTGCCCCACCGAATGCGCCTGGTCGCGACGTTGGACGGCGTCCGCTACTACAACGATTCAAAGGCGACCAACCCCGCGGCGTCCACACGGGCCCTGGCCGGCTTCGAAGACGGCTCCGTTCACCTGATCGTGGGCGGTCGCGCCAAGGGAGAGGGTGCCGACTTCGCCGAACTGGCGGCCGCGGCGGCCACCAAGGCCAGTGCGGTCTACCTGATCGGGGAGGCAGCGGACGCGATCGAGTCCGTCCTTGAAGACGGCGCGGCGCGTTGCCGCTACGGTTCGCTCGAACGGGCGGTCGAGGCGGCATCCGCCGCGGCGAGCCACGGGCAGAGCGTGCTGCTCTCGCCGGCCTGTGCCAGCTTCGATCAGTTCGAGGACTTCGCCGACCGCGGCCGGCAGTTCGAGCGTCAGGTCAGAGCGCTGGCGGCTGGGGGAGACGACGGCGATGGCTAAGAAGCTTGCCATCGACAAGGTGCTCTTCAGCGTCGTCGTCGTGCTCGTGGTGGGAGGGCTGGTCATGGTCTATTCGGCCAACCCGCCGGACCCCGACGGCGGCTTCAAGCGGCAGTTCATCACCCAGTTGGCAGCGGCGATCGTCGGTCTGGCGTCGATGCTGGTCGTCATGAGCATCGACTACCGGCGCTGGGCCAGACCGTGGCTTGTGTACCTGGGGCTCGGCGTCTCGCTCGGGCTGCTCGGCATCGTGTTGACGGCGCCCCCGATCAATGGCAGCAGCCGGTGGTTGTCCGTTGGACCGCTGACGTTCCAGCCGTCCGAACTGGCCAAGGTCGCCGTCATCCTCTTTCTCGCGTACCAGATCCACCGCTGTCCCGAGGCAGTCAGTCAGCCGAGGGTTCTGGTGCCGTGCGGGGTCGGGGTCGGCCTGGTGACCCTGCTCGTGCTGCAGGCCCCGGACTTCGGCAGCGCCGCGCTGATCCTCGGGATCGCCGCGGTCATGCTGTTCCTCGCCGGCCTGTCCTGGCGCTGGATCGTGCCGGGGATGCTCGTGTTCCCGGCGCTCCTGGGACTCTTCATCTGGTCGGAGCCCTACCGCGTGGAGCGGGTCATGGGCTTCCTCTCACCGGAGACCGATCCCTCCGGAAGCGGCTTCCAGGTGCTGCAGTCGAAGATCGCAATCGGCTCCGGCGGCATGGTCGGCCAGGGCCTGGGCGAGAGTGCTCAGAAGCTCTACTTCCTGCCGCTCGCGACGTCGGATTTCATCTTTTCGATCGTCAGCGAGGAACTGGGATTGATCGGCGCCGCGGCGGTGCTGGCCGCCTTCGTTGTTCTCGCCTGGAGGGGTTATCTGGCCGGCCTTCGTGCTCCGGACGCCTTCGGCCGGTTCCTCGCCTGGGGGCTGACATCGGCCCTCCTGATCCAGGCGCTCGTCAACATCAGCGTCACCGTCGGACTGGTGCCGGTCACCGGTACGCCTCTGCCGTTCCTGTCGCACGGCGGCTCTTCCCTGGTTATGACCCTGGTCGCGTGCGGCCTGCTGCTGAGCGTTTCGGAGCATGGATGAGCGCTCGCACTCACCGCCCGTCGGTGGTGTTCTCCGGTGGTGGGACGGGTGGGCACGTGTTCCCGGGCCTTGCGGTGGCCGAGGAACTCAGGAGCCTCGGTTGGCGCACGGCCTGGATCGGCCGCAAACAGAGCCTGGAGGAACGCCTGGTTGGCGCGGCGGGCCTCGAGTTCAGGGCGCTGCCGGCGCGGGCGTTCGTGGATCGCGGCCCGGCGGAGCGAGTCATGGCAATGGGTGTCCTGGCGGTGTCCACGCTGCGTGCCGCCTTGCTGCTGCGCCGGCTTCAGGCCGCGGCCGTGCTCGCCACCGGGGGCTACGCCTGCGCTCCGGCCGCTCTGGGGGCCCGGCTGTGCGGATCGGGCCTCTACCTGCTCGAACCGAATGCACAGTCCGGGGCGGCGAACCGGTTGCTGTCGCGGTTCGCCACGGAGGCGGGGACCGCCTTCGAATCCGCGGCAAAGCAGTTGGCGTGCGAGGTGCGGCAGGTCGGGGTGCCGGTGCGGCGGGCTTTTCGGCAGGTCAGCGAACCGCGATTCGTGGGCGAGCGCACGCGGGTGCTCGTGCTTGGCGGCAGTCAGGGCTCCGGCGCTCTCAAC
Organism: Acidobacteriota bacterium; assembly: GCA_026707545.1. Lineage (NCBI taxonomy): Bacteria > Pseudomonadati > Acidobacteriota > Acidobacteriota bacterium. Next base: position 266,997 of record JAPOWR010000004.1, read on the forward strand.
CGGCACCTGCCGGGTCTGTTCGCTCGGGCCGCCCGGAAGACGGCCATCGACGTGACGCACCAGGCGGGCCCTTCGCAGGTCGGGGACACGCGCGACCGCTATCGAGCTCTCGAGGTGCCGGCGCTTCTGGCAACGGTCGAGGGGTTCATCGAGGACACCGCGGCCGCGATGGCGGCTCACGATCTGATCGTCTCGCGAGCCGGGGCCGTGACGGTGGCGGAAGTGGCCGCGGCCGGCCGGCCGGCGGTCTACGTTCCGCTGCCGCTGGCCGCGGGGCACCAGCGCGGCAACGCGCGGGCGATGGTCGATGCGGGGGCTGCGATTCTGGTCGAGCAGGACGACCTGAGGACCGAAGCGGCCGCGGAGCGTTGCGGCGAACTGATCGTGGATCACGATCGGCTTGCGGCCATGGCCAGGGCGGCGCGTGCTCACAGCGGCGGCGATGCCGCCCGCGCGGTAGCGGAGCGGGTATGTGCGATCGCAAACGCTTCGATGGCCGGGAGGGCGGGCTGATGCCGCTGTTCCTGCGTACCGCGGATCTCGAGCGAATTCACTTCGTCGGCATCGGCGGAGCCGGAATGAGCGGCATCGCGGAGATCCTCCTCAACTACGACCTTGCGATCAGCGGTTCCGACCTGGAGGCGGGTGAAACGACGGAACGCCTTGCGGAGCTCGGCGCGACCGTCTACCTCGGCCACTCGGCGGAGAACGTGAAGCAGGCGGACCTCGTCGTCGTCTCCTCGGCCATACCCGACGCCAACGAGGAGGTCGTCGCCGCGCGCCGGCGGGGTGTCCCGATCGTCCGCAGAGCCCAGATGCTGGCCGAGTTGATGCGGCTCAAGTACGGCATCGCCGTCGCGGGCACCCACGGCAAGACGACGACGACATCGCTCATCGGCAGTGTGCTGACCGGCGCAGGACTCGATCCCACGGTCGTCGTCGGCGGCCGGCTCCGCGTGTCCGGCACGGGAGCGCGCCACGGCACGAGCGACTACCTGGTTGCCGAGGCGGACGAGTTCGACCGCAGCTTCCTCGATCTGGCGCCGGTGATCGCCGTGATCACGAACATCGACGTCGATCATCTCGACACGTACCGCGACCTGGCCGACATCAAGGATGCGTTCGTCCGCTTCGCCGGCCGGGTTCCGTTCTTCGGCCAGATCATCGCCTGCGTCGACGACGAGAACGTGGGGGATCTGCTCCCCCGCCTCGCGGACAGGCGCACCGTCACCTACGGCTTCGGTTCTCGCGCGGATCTGCAGGCCCGCGACGTGGCGCCGACCGCCTCCGGCGTCCGATTCGACGTCGTGGATTCGGCCGCTGGCCGTGTGGGAGGGCTCGAGCTGCCCATGCCCGGTCGACACAACGTCCTGAACGCGCTGGCGGCCATCGCGACGGCCCGCGCCACAGGAGTCGACTTCGAGACGGCGGCGGGCGTCCTGTCGGGCTTCTCGGGCGTGCATCGGCGCTTCGAGCGGGTGGGCTGTTGGCGGGGAGCCACCGTGGTCGACGACTACGCGCATCACCCGACCGAGGTCGAGGCAACCCTGTGCGCCGCCCGGGAGGTCCTGGATACGACTCCGCGGGATGGCCGGCGGCCGCGGATCCACGCCGTGTTTCAGCCCCACCTGTTCAGCCGCACGCGGGACCTCGCGGACGACTTCGGCCGTGCCCTGTTACTGGCTGACAACGCCCTGGTGACCGATATCTACGCGTCGCGCGAGAGGCCGCTGCCCGGGGTGAGTGGAGGGCTCGTCGTCGCGGCGGCGGCCGCCGCCGGCCATCCCAGCGTCGGAGGCTGCGGTCCCTGGCGGAAGGCTCCTGAGCGCCTTCGTGGGGTGGTTCGGGCAGGAGACCTGATCCTCACCCTCGGCGCCGGGGACATCTACCGTTTGGCTCGGCTGCTCGTTGCGGACGGGGAGACCGGAAGATGAGCCGGGGCAGGAGGCGCGGGACACCGTTGGCGGGGCGCCGGCCCGTGCGCCGCCGCCGCCCGCGGCCGGTCGCCTGGCTGGCGATCGGGGCGGGAAAGGTCCTTCTTGGCGTGGCGCCGGTCGTAGGGATCGGCGTGTGGCTGGCGACGGCGCCCGTGTTCGACCTGAAGACGGAGATCGGCGTCGAGACCGGGGCGCGCGTGTCCGAGGAGTGGGTGCGGGACCGGCTCGCCGGCCTCGTGGGCCGCAACCTCCCGATGCTCTCCCTGGAACGGGCCACGGCCCGGCTCGAGCACGAGTGGGTGCGCGAGGCGAACCTGGTCAAGCGGCTGCCGAACGAACTCGATGTGGAGATCGTGGAACACGAGCCGGCGGCCGTGTTCCAGTCCGGAAACCGGGCGTGGATCATCGACCGGGACGGCCGGGCAATCGTGGGATGCGAACGCGCCGCCGATCTTTGCGAGAGCACCTTGGTCCGGGTGTCGATCCAACCGGGGCTTCTCGGGGAGCGCGCGGGGACGAGTCCGGCCCGGCATCGGAGTGTTTCCGGACCCGCTTCGAGAGATGTTCCGGGCGAAGCGCTGGCGCGGACGTTGAAGCGGAGCGTGAGTGTCGCGGACGAGGTGAAGTCGTTCGGCTGGGGCCGCGAGGTGTTCGCGGTCGGAGTTCTGAGCGACGACGACTATCTGCTTGAGCGCAGCGGTCGGCCGGCGACTGTTCTGGTGCGTGGGAGTGATCTGACGGCGAAGGGCTCGGTGTTCCAGCTGCTGCAGGCGGCGATCCGGGAACACAGCGATCCCGAGGTCGTCGATCTGCGGTTCAGGGACCGGATCGTGCTTTCGGCGGGGGCGCCGGGCGCCGACCTCGAGACCGCCGCGGGTGTGAGTGCGGGAGGGGATCCCTCTTAGCAGGGGAGGAAGAGACGATGCCGAAAACGGATACGCGCCTCGTAGCCATCGATGTCGGCTCGGCGAAGGTCGGGGTACTGATCGTAGAGCGCGCCGAGATGGAAGGGGAGCCGGGGCTGAAGGTTGTGGGCGTCGGCAAGGCGCCGAACCGCGGCACGCTCAAGGGGCACATCGTGAACATCGACGCGACGGTGAAGTCGCTTCGGCGGGCTACCGAGGAAGCCGAGACCATGGCGGGGACCGAGATCTCTCGCGCCTTCGTCGGTGTTGGCGGCAGCGACCTCCGTTCGGCGAACAGCCATGGCACCGCCTACGTCGACAGCGGCGACCGCGGGATCTCCCGCGCGGACATCGACCTGGTTCTGAACGCCGCCCGGGACGTACCGCTTCCTCCCGACCGCGAGATCCTGCACGCGATCCCGCAGGAGTTCGCAGTCGACGATCACGGTGGCATCGCGGATCCCCAGGGCATGCTGGGGAGCCGGCTCGAAGCCAAGGTTCACCTGGTCATGGGCCACGCCCCCAGAACCAGGACGCTGGTGCGTTGCCTGAACGAGGCAGGAGTGGAGGCGGCGGAGGTCGTGTTCGAGCCGCTGGCGACGGCGGAGGCCGTCCTGCTTCCTGATGAACGCGAACTCGGCGTTCTGCTGCTGGAAATCGGTTCCGGCACCTGCGGATTCGCCTTCTACCACCAGTCGGAGGTCCAGCACAGCGGTGTCCTTCCGTTCGGTGCCAGCCACTTCACGGCCGACCTGGCCTCCGTTCTGCGAACGTCGTTCGCGGGCGCCGAGACGCTGAAGCTTCGCCACGGCTGCTGCCTCCCCGGACTGGTTGACGGCGGCGAGGGAGTGAACGTGCCGACGGTGGGCGGAGGCGCCAGCAGGACGATCGAGCGGGCGAAGCTCGCCGAGATTCTGCAGGCGCGTGCCGAGGAGATGTTCCATCTCGTTCAGGTCGAGATGGAGAAAGCGGGCTGCGCCGACCAGCTGCGGGGTGGAGTCGTCCTGACGGGCGGCGGTTCGAAGCTGGCCGGTCTGCCGGAACTGGCGCAGCAGTTCTTCTCGAGCGACGCCCGCTACGGCGTGCCGCTCGGTCTCACCAGCGAGATCGAGGGTCTTACCGATCCGAGCTGGGCCACGGCCGCCGGCCTGGTGCGTTACGCGATCGCCGAGGAGCAGGCCCGCTTGCCGCTCGTGCGCCAGGGCTCCGTTCGCGGAGTGCGCGGCGTGATGGGCAGCCTGCGCCAGATGTTCAACGATCTTCTCTGATCTTGAGTTACTGAACCGGAGGGTTCGAAAGGGAGAGTGCCATGATTCTGATGGAAGAGCAGCAGCCGGCCGCGATGGAGCCGCCCCTCGACGAGACGGCTGTCTCCGAGGAGAACTTCGGTCCGGCCAAGATCAAGGTCGTCGGTATCGGCGGTGGCGGCGGCAATGCCGTCAACCGGATGATCGCCAGCAAGCTGAGCGGCATCGAGTTCATCGCGGCCAACACCGACCTGCAGGCGCTGCGGCGATGCGAGGCGGAGACGAAGCTCCAGCTTGGGCAGAAGATCACCCGTGGCCTGGGTGCGGGCGCCGATCCGGACATCGGACGCAACTCTGCGCTGGAGGACACGGACAAGATCCTGGACGTGCTGAACGGCGCCGACATGGTCTTCCTGGCGGCTGGCCTCGGCGGCGGCACCGGAACGGGCGCGGTACCGATCATCGGTTCCCTGTCGGCTGAGGTCGGGGCCCTGACCGTGGCCGTGGTCACCAAGCCGTTCACGTTCGAGGGCCGGCGGCGGATGCTGATCGCGGAGCGTGGTCTCGAAGAGCTGCACAAGGCGGTCGACACGGTCATCGCGATTCCGAACGAGCGGCTGCTCAGCTTCGTCGATCGCGGCACAACGCTCTCGGAGGCGTTCCTCACCGCCGACGACGTTCTGCGCCAGTCGGTTCAGGGAATCAGCGACCTGATCACGATGCCCGGCGAGGTGAACGCCGACTTCGCGGACGTGCGGGCCATCATGTGCGGCCAGGGGATCGCGGTGATGGGCACGGGTCAGGCGTCGGGAGACAACCGGGCTCTCGAGGCGGCTCAGCGAGCCGTGTCTTCGCCCCTGCTCGAGGACGCTTCGATCGAGGGAGCCGGGGGCTGCCTGATCAACATCACGGGCGGCAAGTCGCTGACCCTGCACGAGGTGGCCGAGGCCGCCCGAATGGTCACGGAGGCGGTGGATCCGAACGCGAACATCATCTCCGGCCTGGTGGTCGACGAGACGATGGACGAGGAGATGAAGGTCACCGTGATCGCGACCGGCTTCGCCGAGGATCGGCAGCCGCGCCCGGCTGGCGCGGAGGAGATGCCCGAAGGGGATCAGGCCGCGGACTCCGCGGAAGGTCTGGCCGCCGCCGGCGAGGCGGCGGAGGCGGGTCCGGAAGGCACCACGGCCGAGGACGGCGACTCTGACGAGTCCGGCTTCCGGGACCGCCTGCTCGCGGAACGCCACGAGATCGATCCGGGCGGCTACGGACCCAATTGGAGAAACGTCGACGACTACGACATCCCGACCGTCCTGCGCAAGCAGATGGACTAAGCGCCGGCTACATCCGCTCCGGCAGGGGCACGCCGAGAATCTGGGCGAGCGCTTCGAGGGAACGGACGAAGATCTGCGTGGCGGCGAGACGCGCATCGCGGAGATCGGCGTTCCGCTCGTGCAGGATGGGATGGCGGTGGTAGATGGCGTGGAACTTCTGCGCCAGCTCGACAGCGTGCCTCGCGATCAGGGAGAGTTCCAGCGTGGTCGCGGCGCGCTCGACCGTGTCCTGGCACTGCGAGGCGAGCAGCACCAGGTCCCAGAGGTCATCGGGCCATGCCTCGACGGGGAGTTCGGCGGCGCGGCCGGGTCCGACTTCCTGCGGCAGACCTTCTTCCATCAATCGACGGCGGATGTTCCGGGCGCGCACGATGGAGTACTGGAGATAGGGGCCTGACTCGCCTTCGAACGACGTCGCATCGTCGATGTCGAAGGCGATCACGCGCGTCGTGGTCGCCCGCGCCATGAAGAACCGCAGTGCCGCGGTCGCGATCTGACGCGCCAGAAGCTCAGCGTCCGGGTCGTCCGCCCCAGCGGGGTCGGAATCGCCTCGGCGAGCCGCGATCTCAGCCCGACTCTTCGCTTCGAGCTGGTCGAGCAGGTCGTCCGCCTTGACGCCAATCCCCTTGCGACCCGACATCTCCAGCCTCGCGTCGCCGCTGAAGCCGAGTTGCTCCGCGGTCCGGGCGGACAGTGCGACCATCTCATAGGCGAAATGGACGCTCGCGTCAGCCTGGCTCGTATGACCGAGCGCTGCCACGCCGGCCCGCACGATCCGCTGCAGATAGGCCTGGCGGGCGTCGATCACGTTGATCACCCGGGCGCCGGCGCCGAACGCCGGCGCCTGTTCGCGCTCCGGGCCGGCTCCTGCGCCGGTCGGTGCGGTTTCCCACAACGGTCCGTTGTCGCAACGGGCGTACTCGAAGTCGCGGCCGAGCAGACCGAACTTCCAGAGTTGGTACGCGATGTCCTTGCCGACGTACGTCACCGTGCCGTCGGACCGCACGATCACCTTGTCCGGATCTTCCAGGCCCTGGAACTCCTCGCTGCCTCGAAGCGGCATGACCCAGCAGCCGGCGTTCTTTCCGGTGTCCTCGAACTTCACCGTTCCGCTCTCCTTGAGCTGTTCGAAAGCGGCGACGAAGAAGTCCAGGCGCAGGATCTCGCTCTCGCGGGTGAGGAGGTCGTAGTCGACGTCGATCCGGCGCATCGTGCGCAGATGGCGGCCGACGATCCGCCGCGCAACCAAGCGGCCGGTCTCCGCCCTTCGGCCGTGGCCCGCCTCCAGGGCGTGAAGTGTGCGGCGCCGGAGTTCCAACCGTTCGGGATGCGCCTCGTACCAGTGGCCGACCTCGCTGTAGACGTCCCAGCAGGTGTAGTCGAACGGCTCGGGGAGGGCTTCGATGTCGGCTACGGAGCAGTCGCGAAGATCGAGGAAGCCGACCACCACGTCGGCGACCTGGACTCCGGTGTCGTCGATGTAGTTCTGGACCTCGGTCACGTGGCCGAGGCTGCGGAGCGAGCGCGCCAGCACGTCGCCGAGGACGGCGTTGCGGAGGTGGCCGATGTGCGCCGCCTTGTTCGGATTGATGTTCGTGTGTTCGACGATGACCTTGGCGAGAGGATCGACGCTGGACGAAGGCGCCACGGGAATCGCTTCGAGCATCGCGGTCGCGAATCCGGTCCGGTTGACGTGGAAGTTGACGTAGCCCGGGCCTTCGACCGTGACCCGGTCAAAGCCCGCCGGCGGATCGATGGCCTCCGCCAGACGCTCCGCGATCGCGCGCGGCGCCTGCCGGATCTCGCGCGCGAGATGCAGCGCGCAGGGACTCGCCAGGTCGCCCAGTCGCCGCTGGGGCGGTACTTCGACGGTCGGATCGTGATCGAGCCCGAAGACGTCGGAAAGAGCGCTTCGTAGCACGCCGGCGACCAGAGTTCGCTTACGCTGCAGCATGGGAGTGGCAGTCTAGGAACTTGCGCTACGGGAACGCAACGGAGTGCTCGTCCCCCGTGGTACCCTGACCATGTGAATCGCTAGCGCGTGACCGGCCTCTGTGTCGGGTTGCCCGCTGAATACCAGAGCCCAGTACCTGGTCGGAGTAGCTACCCGACCTTGGCGAATAGGCGGGAACCGTGCCGGTCATGCGCATGGCGATTCACCGGCCCGGCTTTTCCCGTTAGCCGTGCTATGGTCACGGCGTGAATCGCTTTCAGTTCCGTGTGGCAGGTCTTCAAGGTACGGCTATCTCCCGAGTACAGTAGCCGCCTTTCCGGGACGGTGTAGCTAGCCAACCCCGGCAAACGGACGGGAACCATACCGTAGCTTGCTACGCGGTGTGGCGGTTTGCATGGCTCGACTCCACTTCCGGAGCCGAGGACGCTTGGAGGTGAATCGCCATGCCGCAGTCTCGCGTTGCCCTGTTGGGCACCCAAACACCCTTGCGCTCGACACCGGTCGAGGCTTCGAGGAGTCGTGAGCGCATGAGAAGCGCGAGATGACGGAATCGGGCGTTCTGTTGATCGCCGCGGCGGCCGTTATTGCGGTCTGCGCCGCTCCGGTTCTCTATGTGCTGTGGCGGGATCGGGCCCGGATCTGGTCGCTCGAGTAGCGGCTGTTGCGGTTGGAGGCGGCCCAGGACGGCGTGGCCCGTTTGGATCGCGTCGCGAGGCTGGAGGCTGTGTCGGAGCGTCTTCCAGCGGTGGAGGATCGCGTGAGCCGTATCGCCGGTGTACTGGAGTTCTTCGCCGAGGGCGATCCGCGGGTGCTGGACCAGTTGAACGCGCCGGACGGTCGACGCCGGGGTGGCGCCAGGAGAAGGAAGTGAAGTAGGCCTCCGGTAGCATGCTCGGCGATCCAGGAGCGCCGTGAACGAGAACCGCCATCGTCCCGTCCTTTCGGTCCGACTCCCGCCGGAACTCGCTAGCGGGTTGGCACCATGACGAGTCCCATGCGGCCGCTGCCGCCGAGCGCGCCCGAGTCGGTGGTGGCTCGCCGCGTCCTGGTGCTGGCGCCTCACTACGACGACGAGGTACTGGGCTGTGGCGGTCTGATCCTGCAGTTGGCGGCGGGCGGCGCCAAGGTCGCGTGTGCGTTCATGAGCGACGGCTCGGGGGGCGTCGAGGGACCACCGGAGGGGTTCACGGAAGACGAGTACTCCGAGCGGCGGAGGGCCGAAGCGGATGCGGCCGCCAAGGTGCTGGGCATCGGCAGCGTAGAGCATCTGGGCTCGCTACTAGGTCTGAGAGATGGCTCTCTGGCTTCATCCCTGGATCGGCTGACGGGCAGCGTCGAGGAGTTGCTCGAGCAGCGCAAGCCGGACCTGTTGCTGGCTCCCTCGCCGCTCGAAGCGACGCCGGATCATCAGGCGACATTTCGCGCGCTGCACGAGGCTCTGATCAATCGCCGGCAAGGACGAACCGAAGAAGGCGAGGAGCTGGCCAGCCAGGACGACGACTCATCGCCCGGCGATCTGACATTGCGCGTTCTCTGCTACGAGGTGAACCACCCGTTCTACCCCGACCTGCTCGTGGACGTGACCGCCGAAATGGAGGGAGTAGCGGAGGCCATGTCCCGTTACTCGAGCCAGTTGGAACGGCACGACTACATGGCGTCCTGCCAGGGCCTCCGCCGTTTCCGGTCGCTGAGCCTGCCCGAGTCGTGCCGCTATGCCGAGGGCTACTGCCAGTTGAAGGCCAGCGATTTCACGACCAGGAGTCCGGCGCAACTCATCGCACACCTGGGTGGGGCGCCATCGCTGGTCGAGGTCACGTCGCCCCGTCGGGTGTCGATCGTGGTTCGGACCTACAACCGGCCGCGGCGGCTGGCGGAGGCACTGGACAGTCTGGCCAGGAGCACCTATCGCAATGTTGAGCTCGTCCTGGTGAACGACGGCGGCCGGCCCCCGGAGGTGGCGGAGGACTTTCCGTTCGACGTGCGTCGCGTCGACTTCGAGGACAACCGAGGCCGGTCGGCCGCGGCGCAGGCCGGCGTCGATGCGGCGACCGGGGACTGCATCGGTTTCCTGGACGACGACGACGTGTTCGCGCCGGAACACCTGGAGACCCTCACGGCGCAGCTTTCCGGCGACGTCGACGTCGCCTACACCGACGCGGCCGTGGTCAGCTACCGGCCGGGGAAGGGCGGTTGGGTCGAGTGTGGACGCCGTCTCGCCTACAGCCGGGACTTCGACCGGGGAATCCTGCTGCTCGACAACTACATCCCGTTTCACACCGTGCTGATGACGAGAGAGGCGATCGAGCGGGCGGGACCGTTCGACGAGCAGTTGCCGGTCTTCGAGGACTGGGATCTGTTGATCCGGTTGTCGCGAGATGCGGACTTCGTCCACATCGCCAGGACGACCTGTGAGTATCGTCACTTCCTTGGCGGAGCGGCCGCCGGCGTCGCGGGAGGCCATGCGCTAGGCGGTGCGGCCTCCTCGCGCGGCGATTTTGAAGCGTTGAAGGCGCGGGTCCTCGCCAAGCACGCGGCCGAACTCGACTCGGACGCGCTGGCGGGAGCGGTGACGCGGATGCGGCGTGAGGCGGTGCTGGCCGGCGAGGCGGCGCGGGCCCAGATTCGGGATCGCGAGCGGGCACTCGAGCGTCTCCAGTCGTCGCACGAGGAACGCGGTGGGGAGATCGAGCGGTTGCAGGCTCGTGAGCGCGAGTTGGAGTCATCGCACGAGGAACTCGGCAGCGAGGTCGGTCGGTTGCAGGCTCGCGAACAGGAGCTGGAGTCGTCGCATGAGGAACTCGGCAGCGAGGTCGCTCGGTTGCAGGCTCGTGAGCGCGAGTTGGAGTCATCGCACGAGGAACTCGGCAGCGAGGTCGGTCGGTTGCAGGCTCGCGAACAGGAGCTGGAGTCGTCGCATGAGGAACTCGGCAGCGAGGTCGCTCGGTTGCAGGCTCGTGAGCGCGAGTTGGAGTCGTCGCATCAGGAACTCGGCAGCGAGGTCGCTCGGTTGCAGGCCCGCGAGCGGGAGTTGGAGTCATCGCATCGGGAACTCGGCGGCGAGGTCGCTCGGTTGCAGGCCCGTGAGCGCGAGTTGGAGTCGTCGCATCAGGAACTCGGCAGCGAGGTCGAGCGTCTGCAGGCCCGAGAGAGGGAGTTGCAGGC